>NZ_BAAASZ010000008.1:0-50942 GCF_039533145.1 Streptomyces macrosporus | reverse complement strand
CCGGTGGGGTCCTCTGTGGGGCGGGGCGGGGAATCCGCCGCGCTCACTGGGCGAAGTCGGCGCGCAGGGACTCCTGCACGCCGGTGGTGGTGATGCCGCTCGCCGTTCCCTTGAACAGCAGGTTGTTCAGGCTGCTGTAGGTGAAGAGGTCGGCCTTCCCGTCCCGGTCGGCGTCGCGCAGGCGCACCCACCAGCCGAAGTAGGTGTCGGCGCCCATCGTGCCCGGCACTCCGCTGGTGGCGAGGGTGAACGCCTGGGACCCGGCGCCGGTCAGGCCGGACGAGCCGCCGCGCAGGATGTGCACCATGCCGGCGTCGACGCGGCCGTCGACGTCCTCCTCGTTGGCACCGATCGCCAGGTCCGGATAGCCGTCGCCGTCGACGTCGCCGGCGGAGACGTCGACCCCGAAGGCGTCGCCGTTCTCGGACGCGCCGCTGACGCCGGCGGTGTCCTGGGTGAGCCGGTAGGTGGTGCCGGGGCCGGTGGAGCCGCCGCGCCAGACGGTCACGGCACCTTTGACGCCGCTGTGGTACGGGTCCTCGATCGCGATGTCGCCGTAGCCGTTCCCGTCGAAGTCGGCGATGACGCCCTCGGCGCTCCAGTTGGCGCGCGAGGTGTTGTGGTGCAGGAGCTTGCCGCGGGTGATGGTGGAGCCGCCGCGCAGGAAGAGGGCCGAGGACGTCTGCTTGTCGTTCGCGTACCCCTGGCCGAGGACGACGAGGTCGGTGGCCTTGTCGTTGGTCACCCTGCCCGCGACGAGGGAGACCGGCTCCAGGACGGTTCCGACCGCGGGCACGTGGCGGGTGACGGAGCCGGTGGTGCCGGACCTGGAGAAGCCGCCCCGGTGGACGGACGTGGCCAGGACGTCGACGGCGGCGAGGTCGGCCTTGCCGTCGCCGGTGAAGTCGCCGGTGGCCACGTCGCGGCCGAAGTTGCGGTACTCGCCCGGGGCCTTGTTGGGCACGGCGGTGCCGCCGCTCAGCCCGGAGGCCGAGCCCCACAGGATGGTGACGCCGCCCTGGTTCTCGCGGCCGTTCACGTCCTCCCACGGACTGCCGACGACCAGGTCCGCGTACCCGTCGGAGTCGAGGTCGGCGTGGGCGAGCGACGCGCCGAAGTTGTCGCCGTCCTCGTCCGCGCCCGGCACCCCGGCGGAGCCCTGGTGGATGTACTGGACCTTGGTGCCCGGTCCGGTGGCGGTGCCGTAGGTCACCTGGACGGCGCCGCCGGGCCTTCCGTTCATGCTGTCGTCCTGCCGCGCGTAGTCGCGGTGGCCGTCGCCGTTGAAGTCGTCGGCGTGGCGGGCGGCGGCGGCGCTCGCCGGAGCGGCGACCGCCGTCGGCAGGCCGCCGGCGAGGGCGGCGGCGACGGTGCCGGCCACGGCGGTGGCCAGGGCGGTGCGGAGGTGTGGGCGCAAGCGGGACTCTCCTGCGGCACGGGGACGCGCGGCGGCGCCCGGGGATCACGGGGTGCGGACCACCCGTGTCGGCCGGGAGGCGTCCCGCGGGGCACGGAGCGGTGGCGCACGGAAGACCCTCGTCGACCACGAATGGTTGTAGGGGGAACGACACCGCTTCCGGTGCCCGCCGCCGGACGCGGACGCGGACCGGCCCCGCGGCCGGGCGGTGTGCGCCCGGCCGCGGGGCCGGGCGGTGTGCGCCCGGCCGCGGGGCCGGTCTCCGTCCGACGGGACGGGGCTCAGTCCAGGGTCGGCTTGAGGCCCAGCGGGGCGGCGATCTCCGCCGCCATCACCGCGCCCGCCTCCCGCTCCAGCTCGGAGTCGTCGGCCGCGGCTTCGCTGTCGGTGTCCAGGCCGTCCAGCTCGTCCAGCGGGGTGTCCAGCCGGACGTGCGCCACCAGCGACTGGAGGGCGCGCAGGGCCGCCGAGGCCGTGGGACCCCAGTTGGACAGGTAGGAGAACTGCCACCACCACAGCGCCTCGCTGACCCGGCCCTCCCGGTAGTGGGCCATGCCGTGCCGCAGGTCCGTGATCACGTCGGCCAGGTCGTCGGAGATGCGGCAGGCCACGGGGGCGCTGCGCGCGTACGGGTCGAAGACCTCCGAGTAGACGTCCACCGGGTCCAGCAGCCGCGCGAGCCGCAGGCGCAGGTCGTCGACGTCCGGCTCGGGCCCGGTGTCCGGCTCGTACCGCTCCTCCGGGACGATGTCCTCGTGCGCGCCGAGGCGTCCGCCCGCGAGGAGGAGCTGGGAGACCTCGAGCAGGAGGTAGGGGACGGCGCTGTCGGGTTCGTCCCCCTTCGCCACCTCGTTCACCGCGACGATGAAGCTCTCGATCTGGTCCGCGATCTGTACCGCGAAGTCGTCCGGATCCTGATTCGGGTTTCTCGTTTCCAGCGTGGCGTCAGACATCGAGCAGTCTTCTCCCCTCGAAGGCACGTCCCAGCGTGACCTCGTCGGCGTACTCCAGATCTCCTCCGACGGGAAGGCCGCTGGCCAGGCGCGTCACGCGCAGGTCCATGGAGGACACCATGCGCGCGAGGTACGTGGCCGTCGCCTCCCCTTCGAGGTTGGGGTCCGTGGCCAGGATCAGCTCGGTGACGGTGCCGTCGGCGAGCCGGGCCAGCAGTTCCCTTATCCGCAGATCGTCCGGACCCACTCCCTCGATCGGGCTGATCGCCCCGCCGAGCACGTGGTAGCGCCCGCGGAACTCACGCGTCCGCTCGATCGCGACGACGTCCTTGGGCTCCTCCACGACGCAGATGACCGACGGATCGCGGCGCGGGTCGAGACAGACCCTGCACCGCTCGGCCTCCGCGACGTTCCCGCAGACCTCGCAGAACCGGACTTTCTCCTTCACCTCGGTCAGCGCGTGGGCGAGCCGACGGACGTCGGCCGGTTCCGCCTGGAGGATGTGGAAGGCGATCCGCTGCGCGCTCTTGGGACCGACGCCGGGCAGCCTGCCCAGCTCGTCGATCAGGTCCTGAACCACGCCTTCGTACACGGTCGCCTACTCCACTCTCACCGTTCTCGCTGTTGTCGCCCTCCGCGGTCCCCCGCGCCGACCGTACGCTCGTTTCCGGTTTCGCCGGCGACATGCTCGCCGGTTCCGGAGCAGCCGAGCAGGTCAGAAGGGCATTCCGGGCATACCGCCCAGCCCCTGAGCGAGGGGGCCGAGCTTCTGCTGCTGGAGCCGCTGCGCGGCCCCGTTCGCGTCGCGCACGGCGGCGAGCACCAGGTCCGCGAGGGTCTCGGTGTCCTCCGGGTCCACCGCCTTGGGGTCGATGACGAGCCCCTGGAGCTCTCCGGCCCCGGACACCGTGGCCTTCACCAGACCACCGCCCGCGGAGCCCTCGACGACCGCTTCGGCCAGCTCCTGCTGGGCCGCGGCGAGGTCCTGCTGCATCTTCTGGGCCTGCTGAAGCAGCTGCTGCATGTTGGGCTGGCCACCACCGGGAATCACGGCTTCGCTCCTGGCTCGTCGACGACGTGTGCGTACGTGTACGTGCCTTCCGTACTCCGTACCCCCTGAGCCTACGCGCTCCCCGGGCGTCTTGACCGTGCTGTGCCGCCGGTCGACCCGTTCCGTCGGCCGGCTCCCGACCGGCCGTGACGGCGGCTTCGGCGGCGATCACTCGTGGTAGAGCTCCTCCAGCACCGTCGCGCCCAGCTCCCGCACGATCAGGTCGTGACCGGACAGGGCCGCGTCGTCCAGATCCGGGTCGTCCTCGGCGGGCATGTCGTCCTCCGGCGCCACGGGCGGCGGAGGCGGCGGCGCCTGCTCGGGCCGCGCCGCCTGCCGGGGGGCCTGCGCCGGCTGGGACGGCCGCGGGGCCGCGGGCGGCTGCGCCTGGAGGGCGGCGGGCGGCGGGGGAGCCGCCTGCTGCGCGGGCGCGGACGGCGGACGGGCGGCGGCCATGGCCTGCGGGGCCGGGGGCGCCGCGCCGCCGGAGGGGTCGACGACGGCCTCGATCCGCCACTGGACGCCGAAGGCGTCGGCCAGCGCGGCCCGCAGCACGTCCTCGCTGCCGCCGTTGACGAAGCTGTCGCGCGCGCCCGGATTGGAGAAGCCGAGCTGGAGCGTGGTGCCGTCGAACCCGGCGACGTGGGCGTTCTGGCTCAGCAGGATCCAGGTGAACCGGCGACGGCTCTTGACGGCCTCCAGGACGTCCGGCCACATCTGCCGCACCTGCGCGGCCCCCTGCCCGCCGCCCCCCTGGGGCGCTGGCTGCGCGGGCGCCGGGGCGGAACCCACCGGGGCGGACGCCGGGGCCTCGGGCTGCCGGCCGCCCCCGGCGGGCGCGGCCGTGGGCCAGGCACCGGGACGCCGGCCGCCGCCGGCCTCCCCGCCGCCGGGCTGCCCGGACTGGCCGGGCCACGCGCCGGGACGGGACGCGGGGGCACCCGACGCGCCCGCACCCGCACCACCGGAGGCGGGCGCGGGCCAGGCGCCGGGGCGCCGACCGGGGTCGGACTGCTGTGCCGGCTGCTCCGGAGCCGCGGGAGGAGCCGCGGGCGCGGGAGCGGGAGCCGCGGGCGCGGGAGCGGGGACGGGCCCCGCCGGGGCCGGGGCCGCGGGAGGAGCGGCCGCGGGCGCGGGAGCCGCCGGAGCGGCGCCCACCGGAGCGGCGCCGAGCCCGCCCGCCAGGCTGACGCCCCGCTCCAGCCGGTCCAGCCGGGCCTGGAGCGAGCGCTCGTCGCCGTACGCCGCGGGCAGCAGCACCCGGGCGCAGATCAGTTCCAGTTGCAGCCGCGGCGAGGTCGCGCCGCGCATGGCCGTCAGGCCCTCGTTGACGATGTCCGCCGCCCGGCTCAGCTCGGCCGGACCGAAGACCGACGCCTGGGCCGCCATCTTCTCCACCACGTCGGCGGGGGCGTCGATCAGGCCCTTCTCCGCCGCGTCCGGCACGGCCGCCAGGATCACCAGATCCCGCAGCCTCTCCAGCAGGTCGGCGACGAACCGCCGCGGGTCGTGCCCGCCCTCGATCACCCGGTCGACCACCTCGAAGGCCGCCGCCCCGTCGCCCGCCGCGAAGGCGTCCACCACGTCGTCGAGCAGCGCGGCGTCGGTGTAGCCCAGCAGCGCCGTGGCCATGGCGTACGTCACACCGTCCGCGCCCGCGCCCGCCAGGAGCTGGTCCATCACGGACATCGAGTCACGCACGGACCCGGCGCCGGCGCGGACGACCAGCGGCAGCACCCCGTCCTCCACGGGGATCGCCTCGCGCTCGCACACCTCGGCCAGGTAGTCGCGCAGGGTGCCCGGCGGCACCAGGCGGAACGGGTAGTGGTGGGTGCGCGACCGGATCGTGCCGATGACCTTCTCCGGCTCGGTGGTCGCGAAGATGAACTTCAGGTGCTCCGGCGGCTCCTCGACCACCTTCAGCAGGGCGTTGAAGCCCGCCGAGGTGACCATGTGCGCCTCGTCGATGATGTAGATCTTGTAGCGACTGGAGGCGGGGCCGAAGAACGCCTTCTCGCGCAGGTCGCGGGCGTCGTCCACACCACCGTGCGACGCGGCGTCGATCTCGATGACGTCGATCGAGCCCGGCCCGTTGCGGGCCAGGTCCCGGCAGGATCGGCACTCGCCGCACGGCTCCGGCGTCGGGCCCTTCTCGCAGTTCAGGCAGCGGGCGAGGATGCGCGCGCTGGTCGTCTTGCCGCAGCCGCGCGGCCCGCTGAACAGGTACGCGTGGTTGACCCGGTTGTTGCGGAGCGCCTGCTGGAGTGGGTCGGTGACGTGCTCCTGCCCGATGACCTCCGCGAAGGTCTCGGGTCGGTAGCGGCGGTACAGCGCGAGGGACGACACGTCTACGACGATATCGGCCCCCACCGACAACCGTGCCCGGGAAACCAGGCGCCCCTCACGCACCCGCCAGAGCCCACCTACCCTTGCTGCCTTCCGGCCCTGGGGGGGTTCAGTGAGATGGCGCCACGTGAGGGGCTGCGCCCAGCCTACCGGATGTCGGAGGCGACCGACGCCGTGGGAGGCCACGGGGAACGGGTTCGCTTCCACTCCCCCGCGTCTTGTATTGTTTGCGGCGGAGGATTCGCCTAGAGGCCTAGGGCGCACGCTTGGAAAGCGTGTTGGGGGCAACCCCTCACGAGTTCGAATCTCGTATCCTCCGCACCCGCCCACCAGGGCAAACGGAAGGCCCCGACCGATCAGGTCGGGGCCTTCGTCGTGCGGTCGCCGCCCGGGGGCCCGTGCGGGCCGTGGAGGCGCCGCGACACGGCGGGCGCGGTGAGGCGGATCACAGCGGGTCGCCGGGCGGCGGCGGGCCGTCCGTCTCAGGGTCGGAGGGGGACGGCGACGCCGGTGAACGTCGTGTCGGGCGTCTGGGGAGTGGTGAAGCGGGCGTTGACGAGGTAGAGGCGGTCGCCCCAGCGGGCGGCGGTGGTGGGGACGTCGAAGCGGGGGTCGGTGATCGTGCGGCGCAGGGTGGCGGAGCGGACCTCGGCGTCCAGCTCGAACACGCCGACGAGGTTCTGCCGGTTCAGCACGACGTACAGCGTGCGGCCGACGCGGAGGAGCCCGTCGCCGTTGGCCACGTTCTCCGTGCCGCGCAGCGCGATCTCGGTGGCGTGGCCCGTCCGCGGGTCCACGCGGTAGAGCCTGCCGGGCAGGCTGCTGACGACGATCAGCCCCCGGCCGTCGGGGGTGTCGACGATGCCGTTGGCGTTGTTCACGTCGGGTGTCTGCACCCAGTCGCCGCCGAGCCGCAGGCTGCGGACCTCTCCTCTGCGGCCGCGCGGTACGGCGTGCAGGACGTTGTCGCGCGAGTCGGTGAACCAGGCGTGGTCGCCGAGCAGGACGACGTCGTTGACGAAGTGGCCGGTGGGGTCGGTCAGTCGGTACGTGGTGACGAGCCTGCCGGTACGGGAGTCGACGACCTTCGCGGTGCCTCCGCCGCCTCCGGCGACGTAGAGGAGGCCGTCCCGGTCCAGCTTGAGCCCGATGGCCGCGGTGCCGGCCGCGCCCTCGTGGACGATCCTGCCCTCGCCGGTGCGCAGGTCGGTGCGGTGGACGGCGCCGTTGGCGCGCGAGCCCATGTAGGCGTACGGCCTGCCGCCGATGGTGATGCCCTCGGGGAGGAAGCCGTCGGGGAGCGGGAACTCGGTCGGCCACGCGGCGGCGGAGGCGGCGTGCGCCGCGCCGGTGCCGGTCGTCGCCGCGAGCGCGGCGAGGGCGGCGCCGCCGAGGACGGCGCGTCGGGACGGTCGGGAGTGGTTCCGGTTCATGGTTCCGGCCTCCGGAGGAGTGGGGGTGGGACGTCTGTGAACGCGGTGACTCGACGGACTCGGCGCGCGGTGAGCGGGTGGCGCCGTCTGCGGCTCGGTGCGGGCTCCGTGTGCCCGTAACGGGCCGTCCGCCCACCCGAGTTCCCCGTGCCCCACCCGTCCCTCCTCCCGCCGGAGGGCACACGGCAGGGTGAATCGTCCGGTCGCGGCGGGACGCCCCGCCCCGTGCCGTCCGGGAGGCGCGGCGGCCGGGGACGTGTTCGGGCCGGGGCCCGTGAACGGTGGGAGGGGCCGGGAGACGTCCACCGCCTCCCGGCCCCTTCCACCGGCATTCCATCGGCATTCCACCGGCACTCCGCCGGCGCCCTACCGGGCGAAGGCGTCCAGGGCCTCGCCGGTGGCGTCGAGCACCGCCTCGCCCGCGTTCAGGGAGTCGTACACGAAGTGGACCGACGCGTCGTCGATACCGCAGAACCCGGAGATCCCCTCGCGCAGGACGCGGGCGACCGTCTCGTCCCAGCCGAGTTCGGTGAATTGGTCGTGGGTGTAGCTGACCAGGCCGAGCCAGAGCATCCGCTTCTTCCGCGGCCAGGGACGGCCGCGGCCGTAGGCGAAGCCGTGGTTCCACACCCGGTCGATCCACCCCTTGAGGACGGCCGGCGGCCCGAACCACCACAGGGGGAAGACCACCACGATCGCGTCGGCGGCGTCGACGCGCCGCATGTGGGATCGGACCTCCTCGGAGTACGTCTTGTCGGGGTCCGCCCAGTCCGGTTCGTCCTCCGGCGTCATCCGGGGGTCGAAACCCTCGGTGTGCAGGTCGAGCACGTCGACCGTGAAGCCGCCGGCCACGAGCCGCGCCCGGGCGCGGTCGGCGGCCTGCGCGGTGAGGGAGTCCGGGCGGGGGTGGGCGAGGACGAGCAGGGCGTGCCCGGCGTTCTCGGTCGCGGTCACCGCTCCACCTCCGGCCGGGCCGGCGTCTTTCCGGTGTCGGCGCCGCCCGGCACGCCGAGTCCGAGGTTCTCCGACAGCGGCTCGCCGACGGGGCGGGAGGCGAGCCGGATCTCGTGTGACGCGGTCATGGACCGCTCCTTCCACTGGTGTTGCGCGGGTGCCTGCGGACCTCACGGTGCGCCGGGCCGCGCACGGGCGGCCGACGGTCCGCGCACGGAGCGCGCACTAGCGTGGGGCATGCGTTTCGACGTGTTGGGCCCGGTGACGGTGCGGACGGAGGACGGACGTCCCGTCACCGTCTCCGAGGCGAAGGTCCGCGCCCTGCTCGCCGACCTGCTGGTGCACCACGGGCGCCCGGTGCCGGTGGACCGGCTGGTCGACGACCTGTGGAGGGAGGCCCTGCCGGGCAACCCCGGCAACACCCTGCAGACCAAGGTCTCCCAGTTGCGCCGCGTCCTGGACGCGGCCGAGCGGGGGCTCGGTCCCTCGTGCGGTACGGCCCGGCCGGCTACACGCTCCACGTGCCCGACGACGCGGTGGACTCCGGCCGGTTCGCGGCCCTGACGGCACGCGCGCGGAACGAGCCGGACCCGCGCGCGGGTGTCCCTGCTGTCGGACGCGCTGGGGCTGTGGCGGGGAGAGGCGTTCGCCGACTTCGGGGACGCCCCCTTCGCGCGGGCCGCGATCGCCCGCCTCGACGAGCAGCGGCTCACCGCCCTGGAGGAGTCGGCCGAGCTCCGCCTGGAACTGGGCGAGCACGACCTGCCGGCGGACGAGTTACGGGACGTGGTCGCGGAACACCCGCTGCGCGAGCGGCTGCGGGCCGCCCATCTGCCGGCCCTGTACCGCGCCGGGCGGCAGGGCGAGGCGCTCGCCTCGTACACCGACCTCAGAAGACGGTTGGCCGAGGAATTGGGCGTCGATCCGAGCGCCCGGCTCACCGAACTCCACCAGGCGATCCTGCGCCAGGACCCGGCCTTGGCCCCGGCCCCGGCCCCGGCGGTCGCCACCGGCGCGCGACCGCGGACGAACCTGCCCGCGCCGGTGAGTTCGCTGATCGGCAGGCGGAACGCGATCGCCCGGGTGTGCGCCCTGGTCGCGGCGGGCCGACTGGTCACACTCACCGGGCCGGGCGGTGTCGGCAAGACACGACTCGCGCTGGAGGCGGCGGCGCGGCTCGCGAACGGGGAGGGCGGCGCGGCAGGGGATCTCTGCGCCGACGGCGTCTGGTTCGTCGAACTCGCGGGGGTCACCGGCACGACGGCGGACGCCGTGGCGGACACCGTGGCGGACACCGTGGCGGCGACCGTCGGCGTGCGCGACGACGCCACCGTGCAGGGGGGCCGTTCCGGCGGCACGGCCGGGGTCCGGCTCGCCGAGGCCCTCGGAACGCGCCGTCTCCTCCTCGTCCTGGACAACTGCGAGCACCTCGTCGAACCGGTCGCCGCACTCGTCGGCCACCTGCTGCGCCGGGCCCCCGGAGTGCGCGTCCTGGCCACCAGCCGGGAAACCCTGGCGATCTCCGGCGAGGTCGTCGACGCCGTCCCGCCGCTGACCGGTGCCGAGGCCAGGGACCTCTTCGCGGCCCGCGCCGCGGCCGCCGCGCCCGGCTTCGCCCTCGTCCCCGAGGACACCGACGCCGTCGACCTCGTCTGCCGCCGCCTCGACGGCATCCCCCTCGCCCTCGAACTGGCCGCCACCCGGGTGCGGGCCCTGGGCGTCCGCGCCCTCGCCGACCGTCTGCACGACCGCTTCCGGCTGCTCGGCGGGGCGCGCCGGGACGCCCCCGCACGGCAGCGCACCCTGCGCGCGATGATCGACTGGAGTTGGGAGCCGCTGTCCCCGCCGGAGCGGGCCGTCCTGCGCCGGCTGGCCGTGTTCGCCGGAGGATTCACCCTGGAGGCCGCGGAGTCCGTGTGCGCCGCGGTCGGCGCTCCGGGCGGAGACGCGGCGGTACCGGCCGACGACGTGCTCGACCTCGTCACCCGGCTCGTCGACCGCTC
Source organism: Streptomyces macrosporus (assembly GCF_039533145.1). Lineage (NCBI taxonomy): Bacteria > Bacillati > Actinomycetota > Actinomycetes > Kitasatosporales > Streptomycetaceae > Streptomyces > Streptomyces macrosporus. Next base: position 40,785 of record NZ_BAAASZ010000008.1, on the reverse strand, counting down.
CCTGATCATCCCGGCGTACGAGACGGGCACCGGCTCGGAGGGCACCCGCTACCGAATGCTCGAATCGGTCGCCGCCTACGGGCTGGAGCGACTCGACGAGGCGGGCGAGACCGAGGCCGCCCGGCGCGGACACGCCCTCCACTACGTCGAGCTCGCCGAGCGCGCGGCGCCCCGGCTGCACGGCCGCGACCAACGGCACTGGTTGCGCGTCCTCGACACCGACGTGCCCAACCTGCGCGCGGCGCTGGACCACGCGGTGGCGGACGGCGCCGTCGATCTCGCCCTGCGCCTGGTCAACGCCCTGAGCTGGTACTGGTATCTGCGCGGACGCGTGGGCGAGGCGGTCAGAGCGCTCGACGGCGCGCTCGCGCACACGGACGACCGGACCACCGGTCGCGCCCCGGCCCTCGCCAGAAGGGCCGCGTTCGCCCTGCTCGCCGGGGACGACGCACGGCTCGAGGAGGGGCTCGACGGCGTCGACGCGTGGGGCAGGTGGTTCCTCGCCCACGCGCGCTGCGGCTTCGGCGACGAGTCGGGGGACGACGGTCTCGACGGGCTGTCCGCCGAGTTCCGGGCCCTCGGCGACCGCTGGGGCGAGGCGGCCGCGCTCGGCGTCCGGGCCACCCGGGCCGTCTACCAGGGCGACCTCGTGGCGCTGCGGCGGAACGCCGAGCGGAGCGCCGTCCTCTTCGACGAACTCGGCGACCGCTGGGGCCGGTTGCAGGCCTCGGAGCAGTTGGGCGTGCTCGCCGAGATCACCGGGGACTACGAGACCGCGGCACGCCTGCACCGGGACGGCCTGCGCGACGCGGAGGAGCTGCGGCTGTGGACGCACGTCTCCTTCGGGCTGTCCAGGCTGGGCCGCATCGCGCTGTTGACCGGAGACGACGCGAAGGCCACGGAGCTCCACGAGCGTGCCGGGCGCCTGGCCGCCGAGCAGTCGCACCGTCCCGCGGAGCAGTTCGCCCAGACCGGCCTCGCCCTCGGCGCCCGCCGCCGCGGCGACCTGGACACCGCCGAGGAGTCGCTGCGTCCCTGGCTGGAGTGGAACCGCCGTTTCTGCGTGGACTCCGGCACCGCGCTGATCCTCGCGCAACTCGGCTACGTCGCCGAGCAGCGCGGTGACGCGGAACTCGCCGAGGCCCTCCACCTGGACGGGTACGCGGCGGCCCGCCGGACCGGTGACCCCCGCGCTCTGGCGCTCGCCGTCGAGGGCCTGGCCGGGGCGCGGTCGGCCGCCACCGGGAGGCCGCGTCCCTGCTGGGCACGGCCGCCGCCCTCCGGGAGTCCGTCCACGCACCCCTCCCCCCGGCCGAGCGCTTCGACGTCGACCGCGCGACCGCCCGGGCACGCGACGCCCTGGGCGAGGACGGCTTCGCGGCCGCCTTCGCCCGGGGCCGCACGCTCCCGGCCGGCGACCGGCCGGGCCTCTTCGACGCCGGCGGGCCGTGCCCGGACTCGTGACCGGCGGCGCGGGCGCCACGCGGCCGGACGGCGGTCACTCCGTGTCGGACGCGGGCGCCTCGTCCGGCGGTCCGGGAAGCGGCCCGGGAAGCGGTCCGGCCCCGAAGTCGGCGAGCAGGGCCGAGATGACGCGCTCGGTGGAGGCGGCCATGTCCACGGAGTCCGGGGAGAGCAGCCACTGGACCTGGAGGCCGTCCATGACGGCGATGACGGCGTTGGCCGCGTCGCGCACGTCCAGGTCCTCGCGGACCTCGCCCCGCTCGCACGCCTCGGTGAGCGCCTCGACCACGAGGGAGCGCAGGCCGGCGTAGCGGTCGCGGAAGTACTCCTGGGCGGGGTGGTCCTCGGTGACGCTCTCCGCCGACAGCACGGCGTACATGCGCACGATGCCCTCGCGCTCGGCGTTGCGGCGCGCGGTGTCGACCAGATGGCGCAGGAAGGCCAGGCCGCGGGGGCGTTCGGGGCCCTGTAGCTCGATGTCGGTCCGGTCGCGCAGTTCCAGGACGCCGGCGAGCAGGAGCGCCTTGGAGCGGAAGTAGTGGAGCACGCCGGCCTGGGTGAGTCCGGCGCGGTCGGCGATCTCGGCCAGCGACGCGTTGTTGTACCCGCGGGCGGCGAACGTCTCCATGGCGATGCGCAGGATCTCCCGGCTCCGCTGCCGGGCCTCCGGGCTCTTCGGGACGCGGGGCCGTCGTGCCCCGCCCGCCTTCTCCGTGCTCACCGGCGGCAGTCTACGGGCCTCGGCCCGGCGGTTCACGGTCCGTTCCGGGCCGGGGAAGGATCTCCCGACGACAACTTACTAAGTACTCGGTAAGTGTGCTTTCATGCTCGTGATCCGCCCCCTCCACGTCGTGTTCGAGGCCCGGAAGGACACGCATGACCCCCCTCTCCCCTCCCGCCGCCGGCCCGCGGCGAGGCCGTCCCGCCGCCTCGGACGCCGCCCCCGGCGGGCCCGCGGACGACGCCGGACTCCGGCGGCGGATACGGGGCCTGGACCTGGAGTCCAAGGTCCGGCTGCTGACCGGGGCGACCCTGTGGGCCCTGCCCGACGAACCCCGGCTCGGACTGCGCCCGGTGGTGATGTCCGACGGCCCGCAGGGCGTGCGCGGCACCGGCGAGGACCCCGACGCCCGCGGACTGCTCGCCCCCGCCCCCAGCGCCGTGGCCGCGACCTGGGACCCGGAGACGGCCGAGCGGCTGGGCCGCCTCTTCGCCGTCGAGGCCCGCCGCAAGGGCGTCGACGTGGTGCTGGCCCCGCCGGTGAACCTCCAGCGCACCCCCGTGGCCGGGCGGCACTTCGAGTACTTCTCCGAGGACCCCCTGCTCACCGGGGTCCTGGCCGCCGCCGTCGTCCGCGGTCTCCAGGGCCGCGGGGTGGCGGCGTGCCCCAAGCACTTCGTGGCCAACGACTCGGAGACCGACCGCACCCGCTACCGGTCCCGGATGGACGAGCGCACCCTGCGCGAGGTCTGTCTGGCCCCGTTCGAGCAGGTCCTCGCCGAGGCCGGTCCGTGGAGCGTCATGGCGGCCTACTCGGGCGTGGACGACGGCGTCGAGTCGGCCCCGATGACCGAGCACCGGCGGCTGGTGCGCGGGGTGCTCAAGGAGGAGTGGGGCTTCACCGGACCGGTGGTCAGCGACTGGGCCGCCACCCGCTCCACCGCCGCGTCCGCCCTCGGCGGCCTCGATCTGGTGATGCCGGGCCCCGACGGCCCCTGGGGCGCGGCGCTCACGGCGGCGGTGCGCGCGGGCGAGGTGCCCGAGGAGCTCGTGGACGACAAGGTGCTGCGGCTGCTGCGGCTGGCCCGGAACACCGGCCGGCTCGGCGATCCGTGGGAGCCCGGCACGCCCCCGCCGCCGCTCCCGACCCGCGGACCCGCGCCCTCCGAGGCCCCGTCCGAGGAGGAGTTCGCCGTGCTGCGGGAGATCGCCGCGCGCGGCACCGTCCTGCTCCGCGACGAGGCCGGGCTGCTGCCGATCGCCCCGGACGGCCTCGACGGCGACGCCGGCGTCGCCCTGATCGGTCCGAACGCGGTGGACCCCTACCTCCAGGGCGGCGGCAGCGCCTACGTCCCGGCCGTCCGCACCGTCTCCTTCGTCGAGGGGCTGCGCGCGGCGCTGCCCGAGCGCGTACGGCTCACCGTGCACCGCGGCGGCGACTCCCGCCGCCGTCCGCCCTTCGTCCCCGCCGCCCTGCTCACCGACCCCGACGGCGGCGGGCCGGGCGTCCGCGCCGACCACCTGGACGCCGCCGGACGGACGCTCGACACCGACGTCCGCGCCACGGGCGACTGGGGCGGCTACGGCGACTTCCCCGCGGACACCCACCGGGTGGTGCTGCGCACCGTCCTCACCCTGGACGAACCCGGCACCCACCACCTGGAGTTCGGCTGCGTGGGCCGGTTCCGGGTGACGGTGGACGGCGAGACGGTCTTCCACGGGGACGACGACCGCGGCGTCGACCTGATCCTGGACTCCAGCCACCACCACCCCCGCACCCACGGCGTCGACCTCCCGGTCGACGGCTCCGGGCCGCGCCGCGTCGAGGTGACCGTCGACCTGACCGTCGTGGACGCCGACGGATACGGCCGCTTCGTCACCGCCCATCTGCGCCTGCGACCGCCGGGGCCCTCGCCGGAGGAGGAGATCGCCGAGGCGGTCGACGCGGCCCGGCGGGCCGACGTCGCCGTCGTGGTGGTGGGCACCAACGAGGAGGTCGAGTCGGAGGGCTGGGACCGCACCGGCCTGGAACTGCCCGCCCCGCAGGACGAGTTGGTGCGCCGGGTGGTCGCCGCCAACCCCCGGACCGTCGTGGTGGTCAACGCCGGCGCGCCCGTCCTGCTGCCCTGGGCGCAGGAGGTGCCCGCGCTGCTGTGGGCCTGGCTGCCGGGCCAGGAGGCCGGGCACGCGCTGGCCGACTTGCTGCTGGGGCGCGCGGAGCCGGCCGGGCGCCTTCCGTGGACCCTGCCCGCCCGCGCCGAGGACGTGCCGGTGCCGAACGCCGTGCTCGTCGACGGGACCGTGGCCTACTCCGAGGGCGTCCACATCGGGCACCGCGCCTGGGACCGGGACGGACTGACGCCCGCCTTCCCCTTCGGCCACGGCCTGGGCTGGACGACCTGGGCCTACGAGTCCGCCGACGCCGCCCCCGCGGGCCCGGACGGGTCCGACGGGTTCCGGGTGACGGTGGAGTTGGCCAACACCGGTCCCCGCGAGGGGCGGGAGACCGTCCAGGTCTATCTGGAGGCGCCCCCGGACGGTCCCGAGCGCCCCCCGCGCACGCTCGCCGGGTTCACCACCGTCCGCGTCGCGGCCGGCGCCCGCGCCCGCGCCCACGTGGACGTGCCCGCGCGCGTCTTCGGCGTCCGGGACCCGGACCGGGGCCGCCGGTGGACCCCGCCCGGCCGGTACCGGCTGCGCGTCGGACGGTCCAGCCGCGACCTGCGGCTCTCCGTCGACGTCGAGATCGCCGGGACCGAGGACGGCTGACCGCACGGCCGCCCGACGCCCCTCCCCGCGTCCCCCGCGGAGCACCCCCGCCGAAGCCTCCGCACACCCCCACACCCCCCACACCCCCACCGAAGGAGCCGCGACGATGCCCCCCACCATCCGAAGCACCCTCCGCACCGCCGTCCGAAGAGGCACCCCCGAACGCACCCCCCGACGCCGTGCCCGCCGGGCCGCCCTGGCGGCGTTCGGCGCCCTGCTCCTCGCCGGCGGCGGATGGGGACTCGCCGGCACCGACACCGCCCGGGCGGCCGACCCCACCGCGCACGTGTGGGTCACCACCCCCGACGGCGGCAGGAGACTCGCGGACGGCGGGACGGTCCCCTTCACCTCCCGGCCGCAGTCGATCGACATCCGCGTCGACGCGAACGGCACCGCCCAGCGGTTCACCGGCGCCGGCGCCTCCGTCACCGAGGCGTCCGCCCACCTGATCCGGCGGCTCCCCCAGGACCGGCGGGACTCCCTGATGCGGTCGCTGTTCTCCGAAGAGGACGGCATCGGCCTCAACTACCTGCGCCAGCCGCTCGGCAGCACCGACTTCGACGCCGACGCCGACCACTCCACCTACGAGGACACGCGCGGGCGGTTCACCATCGCCCGCGACCTGCCGGAGATCATCCCCGTCCTGAAGCAGGCCGTCTCGATCAACCCGGACATCCGCTTCATGGGCAGCCCCTGGTCGCCGCCCGCGTGGATGAAGACCGGCGGCTCCCTCAACGGCGGCGGCCTGAAGCCCGAGCACCACCAGGACTACGCCGACTACCTGGTCAAGGCCGTCCGCGCGTACGGGCAGCAGGGCATCACCCTCACCGACCTGACGGTGCAGAACGAGCCCCTGTTCGCCACCACCTACCCGTCCACGAGCATGACCGCGGCCGAGCAGGCGGAGTTCCTGAAGGTCCTGGACCGTGCCCTGACCGCCGCGGGCCTGCCCACCAACGTGCTCGCCTACGACCACAACTGGGACCGTCCCGACTACCCGCTGGAGGTCCTCGACGCCACCCGCGGCATCGACCGGGTCATCGGCGCGGCCTTCCACTGCTACGGCGGCGCGCCCGAGTCCCAGGCGCGGATCCGCCAGGCCGGCGAGCGGGTCTTCTTCACCGAGTGCTCCGGCACGGACAGCGCCGACCCCGCCGCCACCTTCGCCGACACCCTCCGCTGGCACGCGGAGAACCTCGTCGTCCGCAACCTGCGCAACGGCGGCGAGACCGTGATCACCTGGAACCTCGCCCTCGACGAGAACGGCGGCCCGCACCAGGGCCACTGCGGCACCCGGTGCAACGGCGTGGTGGAGATCGCGGGCGACCGCGTGACCCGGGGCGCCGAGTACTACGTCCTCGGCCACGTCACGAAGTTCGTCGAGCCCGGGGCCGTCCGCATCGACTCGACCACCCAGGGAGCGGGCGGCGTGCAGAACGTCGTCTTCCGCAACCCCGACGGCTCGCGGGCCGCGTACGTGGTGAACACCGCCTCCTCCGCCCAGCGGTTCTCGATCACCGAGAGCGGTCGCTCGCTCTCCCACGAGCTGCCCGCCGGCGCCGTGGCCACCTTCGTCTGGGACGACGGCACCGCCACCCCGCCGCCCTCCGGCGACATCGACCCCGCCCGCTGGTACCAGGTGGTCAACACGGGCAGCGGCCGCTGCCTGGACGCGGCGGACTGGGGCACCGCGGACGGCACGCGGCTCCAGCAGTGGGCGTGCGGCGCCCCCGACCAGGCCAACCAGAACTGGCGTCTCCGGCCCGTCGGCGACGGCCGGCACCAGGTGGTCAACCGGCACAACGGAAAGGCGTGGGACGTCGACGGAGGCGCCGGCGCGACCGCCGACGGCGTCCGGGTCCACCTGTGGGGCGACACGGGCGGCGCCAACCAGCACTGGCGGGCGGAGCCGGTCGGCACCGGCACCTACCGCTTCGTCGCCCGGCACAGCGGCCGGTGCCTGACCGTCGAGGGCGCCTCCACCGCGGACGGCGCCGGCCTCTCCCAGCGGACGTGCGACGGCTCGGCGGCCCAGTCCTTCCGCCTGGTCGCGAACTCCCTCTGATCGCGCCCGCCCAACAACCGACCGGGCCCGTCCGCTTCCGCGGCCGGGCCCGGTCCGGTGGTACGGGAACGCGGCAGGGGGTACTGGGACGGAACTCGGAACTCGGGGAAATCGCACCCGCGAAACGAGGGACATTCCGATGACACAAACGGTTCAGCGGCAGCGTTCGGGGAAACGGCAGGAGGTGGCCGCCGGGCTGGTGACCTTCGCCGGCGTCATGCTGATCGTCGTGGGCGTCCTCGACGTCCTCCGCGGCATCATGGGCATCGCCCAGGACGAGGTCTTCCTCACCACGCCGGACTACACCTTCGAGTGGAACACCACCGGCTGGGGCTGGACGCACCTCGTCCTGGGGATCGTCGCCATCGCGGTGGGCGCCGGCCTGCTCGCGAACGTGCTGTGGGCGCGGATCGCCGGTGTGGCGATCGCGGCGGTCCTGCTGGTGGCGAACTTCCTCGCACTGCCGTACTACCCCGTCTGGTCGACCGTGCTGATCGCCTTCGACGCCCTCGTCATCTGGGCGCTCGCCACCCACCAGCGCGGGATGCCCGCCGACGCCGGCGCGGCCGGCCGGTGACCGCGGCCGTCATCCGCGCAGCAGGTCCTCCAGCGACTCGGTCACGACCGACGCGGCGGAGCCGAAGGGCTCGATGACGAGGTCCGCCCCCTCGGCCCGCAGTTGGGTGGCGGTGCGCCGGGTGTGGGCGGTGAGCGCGACCACGCCCCGGTACTGGTGGTGCCGCAGGCCGTGGAGCAGCGCCCGGTTCGTCTCCGGCAGGGAGATGGTGCTGATCACGCAGCGGGCCCGGGCCAGCGGCAGCGCCTCCAGGAAGTGGACGTCCTCGGCGCTGCCGTAGACGGCGGTCACCCCGTACCGGTCGTTGCGCCGCACGCGGTGCGGGTCGAAGTCCACCGCCAGCACCCGGTGCCCGGCCTCGCCGAGCCGGTCGGCCAGGGGGCCGCCGAAGCGGCCCAGCCCGTAGAGGATGACGTCGACGTCCCCGGCGGCGGCGGTGGGGTCCGTCCGGCGCAGGCGGGACCGGTCGAACCGGGCCAGGACGCGTTCCAGGAGCCGGTAGAGCCGGTGGGAGTTGAGGACGAGATAGGTGGAGCCGCCGATGGTGAACAGCCCGACCACGGTGATCAGGCTGACGGTGGCGGCGGTGATGTGGCCGAGGCTGTACCCGAGGGCGGCGAGGATGAGGGAGAACTCCGAGATCTGGGCCGCCGTGAGCCCGGTGAGGAACCCCACCCGCACCGGGTAGCGCATCACGGCCATGACGACGATGACGATCAGCGGCTTGCCGACCAGCACGAACGCGGAGAGGACCAGCGCCTCGGCGAGCTGCGAGCCGGCGTCGGAGAACTCCAGCCGGGCGCCCAGGGCGAGGAAGAAGAACAGCAGGAGGAAGTCGCGCAGGCTGACCAGGCGGGCGCCCAGGGCGTCACGGTAGGGGAGGGACGCCAGGGAGACCCCGGCCAGGAACGCCCCGACCTCGGAGCTGAAGCCCAGCCACTCGCTCAGCGCGGCGACCGACACGGCGTAGGCCACGCCGAAGAGCACCAGCAGTTCCTGGGACCGGGCGACGTGGTGCAGCAGCGACGGCAGGACGTAGCGCGTCAACAGGCCGATCCCCGCCAGCAGTCCCAGCCCCTTGACGAGGACCAGCACGATGTCCAGGGCCATGTTGGCGCCGGCCCGCTGCCCGAACGCGGTCAGCGCGATCATCACCAGCACCACGACGATGTCCTGGACGATGAGGTAGCCCACCGCGATGCGGCCGTGGAGCTGATCCAGTTCGCGCTGGTCGGACAGCAGCTTCACGATGATGATCGTGGAGGAGAAGGTGAGCGCGACCGCGACGTAGAGCGCCGGCACGGTGTCCATGCCGAGCCCGAGGGCGATCAGACAGCCGATCACCGAGGTGAACAGGACCTGTCCGAGGCCGGTGGCCAGCGCGACGGTCCCGGTGGTGCGGACGAGGTGGAGGTCCAGGCGCAGCCCCACCAGGAACAGCAGCACCGAGATGCCCAACCGGGCGAGCAGGTCGACGGTCCCCTGGGACTCCACCCAGCCGGTGCCCGTCGGACCGACCAGGATGCCGACGCCGATGAACGCGACGATCAGCGGTTGGCGCAGCCGGACGGCCAACAGCCCCATCGCGGCGGTGAGGGCGAGGACCGCGGCGACGATGGAGAAGTCGTGCGCTTCCATGGCATCCGCTCGATCGCGTCGATCACGGTGGGGGCGGGTGCGGAGCGGTTCCGACCCCGCGGCGGACGGTGGTCACCGTTCGGTGCCCGGAACGACCAGCACGTCGCACGGCGCCTCGGCCATCACGTGCCGGGCGACGCTGCCGAGCAGGGCGTAGCCGAAGCCGGAGCGCGTCCCCGTGCCGACCACCACCAGATCGGCTCCCGGACTCGCGGCCCGGGCCGGGACGACCTCCTGCGCGCGTCCCGGCAGCACCAGGACGTCGTCCGGCCGCGGCGTCAGGGCGTCGACCAGCCGCTCGATATCCGGGCGGGCCCGTTCGACGACCGCGTGCCGCAACTGCTCCAGGCCGGCGTCGTCCACGCCGCGTTGGAGCAGCAGGCGCTCGCCGGGCACGATGCTCACGTGCAGCGCGAGGTGCTCCGCCCCGGGGGTCAGCGCGATGCCGGCGCGGGCCGCCTCCCGGGAGACCTCCGAGTCGTCGACGGCGAGCAGGACCCTGCGGTACGCGGTGTCCGCCGGTCTTCTGACGACCAGAACCGGTCCCCGGGCGGCCCGCACCAGGTTTCCGGGGGTGCCGCCGATGAGGGCGCCGGGCCGTCGGTCCGCGCCGTGGGCGCCCACCACCAGCAGGTCCGCGTCCGCCTTCCGCGCCTCGTCCAGGAGGGCGGGGCCGACCCGGCCGAACCGCAGCCCGGTCTCGACGCCCTCCCCCGCGTCCGTCCCCCCGCCCCCTTCCGCGTCCCTCACGGGCCCGGTGTACCGGTGGACCTGGGAGCGCAGCAACGTCCCGGCGAACTCCACCAGATCGGGGTCGACGTCCGGCGGAACGACGTGCACCACGCGGAGGCGCGCTCCGTGCCGGGCGGCGAGCGCGGCGGCACGGCCGACGGCTCCTCCCGACTCCTCGGAGAGGTCGGTGGCCGCCAGTATGCGGCGGGGTGGCACTGAGTACACCGGCATCACCCCCGGTTCATGGCCTTGAATGTCAGACTAGTGTCTTTTGCGAAAGTCGACAGCATCACGGCCCTCGGGGATGTTTCACCCTCCACCGCACGGACACCCGCGCAGCGGAACGGCGAAATGCCCCACATAACCGAATCGTGCGGCGTGTGACCCAGGCCGCACGTTCGCGGAACCTGGGCGCACCACCCCACCAGGGAGGCACCAGTGAAAGCCGTCGTTTACAAGGAGCCGTTCAAGGTGGCCGTGGAGGATGTCCCCGACCCCCGGATCGAGCACCCCAACGACGTGATCGTCAAGATCACCACGACCGCGATCTGCGGCTCCGACCTGCACATGTACGAGGGACGCACCGGCGCGGAGCCGGGGATCGTCTTCGGCCACGAGAACATGGGGATCGTGGAGGAGACCGGTCCGGGCGTCACCTCGATCCACCGGGGGGACCGGGTCGTCCTCCCGTTCAACGTGGCCTGCGGTTTCTGCAAGAACTGCCTGGCCGGGAAGACCGGCTTCTGCCTGACCGTCAACGAGGGCTTCGCGGGCGGCGCCTACGGCTACGTGTCGATGGGTCCCTTCATCGGCGGGCAGGCGCAGTACCTGCGGGTGCCGTACGCCGACTTCAACTGCCTGAAGCTGCCCCCGGGCGACGAGCACGAGGACGACTTCGCGCTGCTGGCCGACATCTTCCCCACCGGCTACCACGCGACCGAACTGGCGCAGGTCTCCCCCGGAGAGACCGTCTGCGTGTACGGCGCCGGCCCGGTCGGGCTGATGGCGGCCTACTCCGCGCTCCTGCGCGGCGCGTCCCGCGTCTTCTCCGTCGACCGGCAGCCGGACCGGCTGCGCGTCGCGCACGAGATCGGCGCGATCCCGATCGACTACAGCAAGGGAGACGCCGTCGAGCAGATCAAGGAGCAGACGGACGGCGAGGGCACGGACAAGGGCATCGACGCCGTGGGCTACCAGGCCACGGTCCCCGAGGGAGAGGAGCAGCCGGCGATGGTGCTCAACTCCCTGGTCGAGTCCGTGCGTCCCACCGGGATGCTCGGCATCGTCGGCCTGTACGTGCCCGCGGACCCCGGCGGCCCCAGTGACAGCGCCAAGAAGGGAGAACTGCTCTTCAAGATCGGCCGCTTCTTCGAGAAGGGCCTGCGTGCCGGCACCGGCCAGGCGAACGTCAAGGCGTACAACCGCCAGCTGCGCGACATGATCATCGCGGGGCGGGCCAACCCCAGCTTCGTGGTCTCCCACCGGCTCCCGCTGGCCGAGGCGCCCGAGGCCTACGAGCACTTCGACAAGCGGGACAACGGCTGGACGAAGGTCCTGCTCAAGCCGCAGATGGCCTGACGTCCCGCACCCCCGTGCCCCCGCGTCCGGACGCGGGGGCACGGCCTCGCGCGCCCTCGGCCGGACGCGGGAGGGGCGAGCGCTCCGCCCCTGGTCACAGGGGAGTCGCGACGAGGAGTCTTGACGGGGCATCCCCGGACCCCTACTGTCGCGCCCGCTCTTTGAAACGACTCAATTGAAACGTATCAACCCCCTTCCGGACGTCGGGAACGAGCCGGGAGCGGGAGAAGGGCCGCGTGATGAGACCACCGACGACACAGGGGCGGACCCCCGGAGTCCGGCGCCGACGGAGACCGACCGCCCTGACGGCCGCGGCCCTCGCCGGCCTGCTGGCGCTCGGCGCCTCGGCCGCGCAGGCCGACGACGGACTCCCCCACGGCGACCGCGGCGACCGCGGGAAGGGCTCGACCGGCATCCGGCTCGAACGCCTCGACCGCGGCCTCGTGGCCGTCTCCACCGACGAGGGCGTGTTCCTGAGCTGGCGGCTGCTCGGCCACGAGGTCACCGGCCACACCGCCGGCGGCATGGCCGGCGCGGACTTCCGCGTCTACCGCGACGGGAAGCGGATCGCCACCGTCACCGACAGCACCAACTTCCTCGACCGGAACGCGCCCGCCGGCGCCGAGTACCGCGTCGCCGCCGTCGCCGACGGCAAGGAGACCGGCCGCAGCGCCGCCGTCACGCCCCGGTCCGAGGCGTACGTCGAACTGCCGTTGCGGAAACCCGCGGACGGCGTCACGCCGGCGGGCGAGACGTACACCTACAGCGCCAACGACATGAGCGTCGGCGACGTCGACGGCGACGGCCGGTACGAGTACGTCGTCAAGTGGGACCCGTCCAACTCCAAGGACGTCTCGCAGGTGGGCTACACCGGCAACGTCTACATCGACACCTACCGCCTCGACGGCACCCTCCTGCACCGCCTCGACCTGGGCGTCAACATCCGCGCGGGCGCCCACTACACGCAGTTCCTCGTCTACGACTTCGACGGCGACGGCCGCTCGGAGACGATGGTCAAGACCGCGCCCGGCACGAAGACCATCCGCTATGGCAAGGACGGCCGCACCGTCTCCGAGCGGTACGTCACCATGCCGCGCGCGGACGTGCGGGCCGGGCACTCCCACCGCGACGACCACCGGATGAGCGCCGAGGACTACCGCGAGCACCTCGTGGAGACGTTCCTCGGCTGGCACGAGCACCCCGAGGTGGCGGCCGGGAACTGGCCCGCCACGCTGGAGGAGGCGTTCGGCATCGAGCCGCGCCACGCGTACCCGCTCTCCCGCGCCGCCGCCGAGGACCTCGTCGACCACTTCCTCGACGTCTACGCCCCGAGCCGCAGCGCCCGCAACAACCTGCGCGCCTTCGAGGGCTTCGTCCTCACCGGCCCCGAGTACCTGACGGTGTTCGACGGCGCCACCGGCCGGGAGTTGCAGACCGTCCGCTACCAACCGGGCCGGCACGACGACGGCCTGATGTGGGGCGACTACGCCATGAGCCGCATCGAGCCGGGCAACCGCGTCGACCGCTTCCTGTCCGGCGTGGCCTACCTGGACGGCAGGCACCCGTCGGCGGTCTTCGCCCGCGGCTACTACACGCGCGCCACCCTCGTCGCCTACCGCTGGGACGGCGAGCGGCTGAAGCGCGACTGGTACGTCGACAGCGGCTGGACGCCCATGGACAACCCGTTCGACGCCGGCCCCCACGGGGTCGACGGCACCGACCCGGAGTACGGCACCCTCACCACCCAGGGCTTCCACTCGCTCAGCGCGGCGGACGTGGACGGCGACGGGCGCCAGGAGATCGTCTACGGCGCGGCCACCATCGACGACGACGGCGACCTGCTGTACAGCTCGTTCGCCGAGGCGCCGCCCGAGAGCGCGGTGCCCGGCCGGACCGTGCGGCTCGGCCACGGCGACGCCATGCACGTCGCCGACATCGACCCGGAGCGGCCCGGGTCGGAGATCTTCACCGTCCACGAGGGCGGGCGCTCGGCGCCCTACGGCCACGCCCTGCGCGACGCCGCGACGGGCGAGGTGCTGTACGGCGGCTACACCGGCGTCGACACCGGCCGCGGCATGGTCGGCGACGTCGACCCGACCGTGCCCGGCCTGGAGACCTGGGCTTCCAACGGCGTCGGCCTGTGGAGCGCGGACGGACGGCGGCTCGGGAGCGCCACGCCCGGCACGAACATGAGCATCCGCTGGTCCGGCGACCTCACCACGCAACTCGTGAACGGCACGGGCGAGGCCACCCCGACCGTCGACGACCGGCGGCGCGGCACGCTGCTGACCGCCGAGGGCACCCGCACCAACAACGGCACCAAGGGCAACCCGTCCCTGGTGGCCGACGTCCTGGGCGACTGGCGCGAGGAGCTGCTGGTGCGCACGGCGGACGGCTCGGCGGTGCGGATCCACCTCAGCACCGAGGTCACCGACCACAAGCTGTACACGCTGATGCACGACCCGCAGTACCGGGTCGAGGTGGCGCGGCAGCAGACCACCTACAACCAGCCCGCGTACCCGAGCTTCCACCTGGGCGCGGACACCGACTGGTCGAAGGTGCCCGTCCCGGGCCGCCGGTAGCCGTCCGGCCGGGGTGCGGCGCTCAGCCGTGCCACACCTCGGCCACGGCCCGCGCGTACGCGGCGGCCAGCGCACGTCCCGCGCGTGCGCAGGCCGCCCTGCGCGCGGGGTCGAGGGCGTCGCGGCCGAACGCGCGGCGCGCGGACGGTCGGGCCACGCCCGCACCGGCATCAGCGTGCCGACGGCCTCCAGCGCCGCCTCCTCCGGGACGGTGCGGGCGGCGAGCGCCATCCGGCCCAGGCGCCGCGCCGTCGCCTCCGGGGTGCGGGAGAGGAGCATCGCCCACAGGAACCTCAGGGTCACGGTGGGCGGGACTCTCGGGACGGGTTCGCCCCCGCGGAGGGTCGTCCGGTCCTCGTAGAGCTCCGCCAGGGGCGTCCCCGCCGCGATCCGCGCGCCCATGATCGCGCCCGCACGGCACCGGACGGACCAGCGCAACGGGGAACTCTCCCCGCTTGCGGGAGCGACTGTGGCACCGAAAACGGGGAGCATTCCGCGTTTCTTCCGGGGGCGGCCGGCGGGCGCCGACGCACCGCCGGCGTACGCTCACACGGCCGAGGAACCGGGAGCGAGGGAGGCACCATGGACGCGAAGCCGACCAACTGGGCGGGGAACGTCGAGTTCGCCGCACGGGCCCTGCACCGCCCGGCGTCGGTGGAACGCCTCCGGGAGCTCGTCACGGGCGGCGACCGCGTCCGGGTGCTGGGCTCGGGGCACTCCTTCAACCGGATCGCCGACACCACGGGCGACCTGATATCCCTCGACGACCTGCCCCGCGCGGTCGAGGTCGACTCCGCGAGCGGGACGGTCCGGGCCGGCGCCGCCACGCGCTTCGCCGAACTGTGCCGGGTGCTGCGGAGACACGGGCGGGCCCTGCCGAACCTGCCCTCCACCCCGCACTTCACCCTCGCCGGCGCGTACGCCACCGGCACCCACGGCTCCGGACACACCGGCGGCACGCTCGCCGCCGCCGTCCGGTCCGTGGAGCTGATCACCGCGGACGGGGAGACGGTCACCGTCGCGCGCGGCGCCGACGACCACTTCGAGGGGACCGTGGTCTCGCTCGGCGCCCTGGGCGTGGTCACCGCCCTGACCCTGGAGACGTGCCCGGCGTTCGAGGTCGAGCAGTACGTCCACGAGGGGCTCCCGTGGCCGGTCCTCCTCGACCACCTCGGGGAGGTCCTCGGCGCCGCCTACAGCGTCAGCGTCTTCACCGACTGGTCCGGCCCGGCGCGGGTGTGGGTCAAGCGCCGGGTCGGCGACCCGCTGCCCGACCTGTCCTGGACCGGCGCCCGCCCCGCCGACGGACCGCGCCACCCGATCGAGGGGATGCCCACGGCCAACGCCACCGAGCAGCGGGGGGTGCCCGGACCGTGGGACGAGCGGCTTCCGCACTTCCGCTCCGGGTTCGTGCCCAGCGTCGGGGAGGAGTTGCAGTCGGAGTACTTCGTGCCCGCCGAACGGGCTCACGAGGCCGCCGGCGCGCTGCGGGAGATCGGACCGCTCCTGGCCCCCGTCCTCCAGGTCTCCGAGATACGCACCGTCGCCGCCGACCCGCACTGGCTCAGCCCCGCCCACGGCCGCGACAGCGTCGCCTTCCACTTCACCTGGACCTCCGACGCCGGTGCCGTGGCCCCCGTGCTGCTCCGCGTCGAGGAGGCGCTGGCCCCCTTCGACGCCCGCCCCCACTGGGGGAAGCTCTCCTCCACCGCCCCGGAGGCGCTGAGCGCCTCCTACGGACGCTGGGAGGAATTCCGCGCCCTGCTGCACCGGTTCGACCCCGAGGGCGTCTTCCGCAACGAGACGGTCGACCGGTACTTTCCGCGCTAGCCGGACGCGCCGGCCGCTCCGGAGCGCCCCGAACGGACCCGAACGGCCCTGAACGGCCGCCGAGTTCGCGGAAAAGGACGGGTTTGGCCTTTCCGTGCGGGCGGATCGGGTGGGCCAAATCGGGCCAGTTGCTCTCGCCTTATTCCCTTGGTGACATCGGGTCGCTACCTTCCCTTCCACCGCGTCCGTAACCCGGACACGCAATCCCCCACGTCGAACAGCTCTGTCCCCGCTGTCCGCACCGGAAGGAACCTCCCGTGCACGCACCTCTCCACAGAGGCAGGAAGCGCAGAGTCGTCGCGGCCGCCGCGGCCGCGTCGCTCGCCACCCCGCTGCTGCTCGTCGCGTCCGTGTCACCCGCCTCGGCGTCCCCCGACCCGGGCAGGCAGGGGGAGCACCTGGCGAGGAAGCTGGTCAGGCAGACCAGCGCCGAGGGCGCCATGAAGCACCTGCGGGCGTTCCAGCAGATCGCCGAGTTGAAGGACGGCAACCGCGCCGCC
Source organism: Streptomyces macrosporus (assembly GCF_039533145.1). NCBI lineage: Bacteria > Bacillati > Actinomycetota > Actinomycetes > Kitasatosporales > Streptomycetaceae > Streptomyces > Streptomyces macrosporus. The sequence goes on along the minus strand of NZ_BAAASZ010000008.1, from coordinate 24,330 downwards.
GGCGCCGAGGGCCACACCTGGTCCGCGAAGTACGCGGGCACGCTGCTCAAGCTCGCCGGCTACAAGGTCACCTACCAGAACTTCGACTTCGTCTACACCGAGACCCTCGCGGAGAAGCTGACCGTCCTCACGCCCGAGCGCGCCGAGGTGCCGATCAGACTGATGACGTACACCAAGAGCACCCCCGAGGGCGGCATCGAGGCCGCCCTCGCGAGCGTTCCGGTGGACGCGGACGGCACCACCGGCTGCACCGCCGAGGACTTCGCGTCCGGAGACTTCACCGGCAAGATCGCGCTGATCCAGCGGGGCGGCTGCACCTTCGCCGAGAAGCAGGCCGCCGCGGCCGACGCCGGCGCGGTGGGCGCCATCATCTACAACAACACCGACGGGGAGCTCAACGGCACCATCGGCGACGCCGACGCGGGCCGCATCCCCACCGGCGGGCTCGGCAAGGAGGACGGCGAGGCGCTGGCCGCCAAGGTCGCCCGGGGCACCGTCACCGTCAACCTGGAGATCCGCGAGCTCCAGGAGACCCGCAGCACGCCCAACGTCATCGCCGAGACGCGCGGCGGCGACCCGGACAACGTCGTGATGCTCGGCGCCCACCTGGACTCCGTCACCGAGGGCCCCGGCATCAACGACAACGCCTCCGGCTCCGCGGGCATCCTGGAGGCCGCCCTCCAGCTCGCCAAGGCCGACAGGAAGGGCAAGCACCCCAACAAGGTGCGCTTCGCCCTGTGGTCCGCCGAGGAACTCGGCCTCCAGGGCGCCGAGCACTACGTGTCGAACCTCTCCCAGGCCGAGCGCGACAGGATCGCCCTCTACCTCAACTTCGACATGATCGCCTCGCCGAACTACGGCCTGTTCGTCTACGACGGCGACGACTCCGACGGCGTCGGCGCCGGAGCGGGCCCCGAGGGCTCGGCGCAGTTGGAGCACGCGATCAACACCTTCATGCGCTCGCAGGGCCACGAGCCGCGCGGCACCGACTTCACCGGCCGCTCCGACTACGGCCCGTTCATCGAGGCCGGCATCCCCTCCGGCGGCACCTTCACCGGCGCCGAGGGCATCAAGACGGAGGAGGAGGCCGCCCTGTGGGGCGGCAAGGCCGGGGTCGCGTACGACGCCTGCTACCACCAGGAGTGCGACGACCTGGGCAACGTCAGCCGGAAGGCGCTCGGCATCAACGTCGACGTGATCGCCAACGCCGTCGGCACCTACGCCTGGGACACCGGCTCCCTCGACGACGAGGTGCCGTTCGAGTCCACCAAGGGCACGGCGGGCAGCGGCGGCGGTCTGCACGACCACGACCACGAGCTCACCGCCTGATCCACCACGGACCGATCACCGTCCGGTCCAGCCGATCCGTCCGGACGGTGTCCGCGGGCGCCGGGGAGCACGTCCCCCGGCGCCCGCGGCGCGTGGTGCGCGGCGCGACACACACCGGCGCGCGCCTTCTTTCGGAGGACTTCCGGAGGAACCCGCCGGCGCCCGTCCCCGCGCGCCGGCCGCCGTACGGCGGGAACCGCCCGACCGATCCGCCGGCGGAAGGCTGCGCCCGGAGGCGCCGGACCGGTAGGCTTTCCGTGTGATCTTCAAGCGAATCGGAAACGGGCGGCCCTACCCCGACCACGGCCGGGAGAGCACCCGCCAGTGGGCGGACGTCGCCCCACGGCCGGTGCGTCTTGACCAGCTCGTCACCACCAAGGGACAGCTCGACCTGGAGACCCTCCTCGCCGAGGACTCCACGTTCTACGGCGATCTGTTCGCGCATGTCGTGAAGTGGAACGGCGACCTCTACCTGGAGGACGGTCTGCACCGCGCCGTACGGGCGGCCCTCCAGCAGCGACAGGTGCTCCACGCCCGCGTGCTCGAACTCGACTGACGTCCGCGACCGTCCCGGCCCCGTTGCCCCTTTCGGGGCCTCCTGCGGTACGAGCATTGATCATTTAGTAGGCATTGCGCGGTTGGCGCACTACGCTGCGCCCATGAGCATGCTCACTCCCCCCGGCATGGGCGGTAAGTACCGCATCACGGGTAACAGCTACCCGCGCATGCGTCGCCCGCGCAGGCGCCGCAGGATCGCCGTCACCACCCTCGCGGTGACCGTCGGCCTCGGAGCCCTCTCCTGGGGGACGGTGGAGCTCGTCGACGTCTTCACCGGCGGCGGCACCACGGTGCGCGCGGCCGGCGAGGGACGGGCCTGCGAGCCCGACGACACGGTGAAGGCGGGGGCCGTCAAGGACGCCGAGCCCTCCGGGAAGCCCACCGCCGGCGCGCTCCCCGAGCCCTCCGCCGTCACGGTCAACGTCTACAACGCCACCACCCGCAGCGGCCTGGCCAAGGAGACCGCGGAGGCGCTGAAGAAGCGCGGCTTCACGGTGGGCGAGGTGGCCAACGCCCCGGCGTCCCTGGACAAGAAGGTGAAGGAGGCCGGGCTGCTCATGGGGCCGCCCGCCGCGCACCGCACCGGCGCGTTCGACGTCCTCCACACCCAGCTCCCCCAGGCGCGGATCAAGGAGGTCGACCGCAAGGGCGACGAGATCGACCTGGTGATCGGCAAGGCGTTCAAGGGCCTGGCGAAGGAGAAGGACGCGCGCGAGGCCATGGCGGCCCTCGCCAGTCCGTCGCCCTCGCCGTCCCCCTCGACGTGCTGAGCGGGCGCCCCGCCGCCGACCCGTCCCGGGGCCGGGCCCGGCCCCGGTCCTAGCCCGCCGTCCCGTACATGCGGTCGCCCGCGTCGCCCAGGCCGGGGACGATGTAGCCGTCCTCGTCGAGCCGCTCGTCCACCGCGGCGGTCACCACGGTCACCGGCCTGCCCTCCAGCTCCCGCTCCATCAGTTCCACGCCCTCCGGCGCCGCCAGCAGGCAGAGCGCCGTGACGTCGTCGGCGCCGCGCCGGATCAGCTCCCTGATCGCGGCCACCAGCGTCCCGCCGGTGGCCAGCATCGGGTCCAGGACGTACACCTGACGCCCGGAGAGGTCGTCCGGCATCCGGGTGGCGTACGTGGACGCCTGGAGCGTCCGCTCGTCGCGGATCATGCCGAGGAACCCGACCTCGGCGGTCGGCAGCAGCCGCACCATCCCGTCCAACATGCCCAGCCCCGCCCGCAGGATCGGCACCACCAGCGGACGCGGGTGGGAGAGCCGGACGCCCGTCGTCGCCGTCACCGGAGTGGTGATGTCCACCGGCTCGATGCGCACGTCCCGGGTGGCCTCGTAGGCGAGCAGGGTGACCAGCTCGTCGGCGAGCCGCCGGAAGGTCGGTGAGTCGGTGCGCTCGTCGCGCAGGGTGGTGAGTTTGTGCGCCACCAGCGGGTGGTCGACGACGTGAATCCGCATGCCACGACAGTAACCGAGGCCCCGAGCGGGCTCGCACTGGCGTACAGGCGTCTTTTCGGGGGACAGTGGACAGGTAAGACCGGAGGTGTGGCCGCATGCCCGAACCGAGGGACCAGCACGACGACAAGCCCGACTCCCGTAGGGCGTCCATACGTCAGGACCAGCGGAAACGTCAGCCTCGCAGGCAGCGCCAGGAGTCTCCGCAGCGGTACGACGAATCCGGGGAGGCCGGGAATGACGCGGACGCCGAGACCGTCGAGAGCGACATGGACCGGCGTCGCCGCCGGGCGGTCTTCCTGCGCGAACTGAACGAGGCGAAGGCTCTGCGCGAACGGGTTCAGCCACGCCGCGCCCGCGCCGCGCGCATGCGGCAGGCCATGCGGATGCGGACCTTTCGCTGGTAGTCCGCCGCAACACCCACACGACGCACAGCCGAAGACCTCTCGCCGGACGCCGGTTTCTGCCACGATTCCGATTGGGCGGGGCGCGGTCCCGTCAGCACTCGGGCACCTGAAACCAGTGGGAGAGTCACGGTGTACTTCGCCGCACTGCTCGCGCGCACCGAAGACGGGTGGGAAGCGAGCGACACGGAACTCGACGAGGTCGAGACCCTCGCCGACCTCGCCGACCTGGCCCGGGAGGCCGCGGAGGACGACGAACCGGTTCTGATCTGCATCGAACAGGAGGGCGTGTGGTTCGGCGTCGTCCGTGTGGAGGGCGAGGAGGACCCTCGCATCTTCGTCTCGGACGCCGCCGCGGCGGCCCGCAGCTCGTACGGGGAGATCCTGCTCACCGACGAGCTCCTGGGCCGGGAGCCGGACGACCGGGAGGACCTCGACCTGCTCGTGGACCTCGACGGCACGGAGGACGGCGAGCCGGTGCGGGACGACGAGGAGGACGAGGACGGCGTGGCCGGCGCCGACGCCCTCCCGGCGGGCCCGGTCGGCGACGCGGACCTGCTGGCCGACTTCGGCCTGGACGAGAAGGTACTGCTCTCGCTGACCTCGGAGGACGCGCTGAGCGAGATCGCCGAGGCGCTCGGCTGCACGGACATGCTGGAAGCCGTGCGGTAACCCGTGCGGCGGGACGTTCCGGCGGACGGGGAGACTGGCCGTATGAGCGAGCCACCGTCCGCCGGACAGACCGAACGGGCCGAACGGGCCGACCGGACCGGGCAGATCGATCGGCCCGGGCGGCCCGGGGAGCGAACCGAGGAGAGGGAACGGACCGACCCGCTGCGCGACCCGTGGCGGGCGGCGATGCGTCATGCCCTGGACGAGGCCGCGCGGGCCCCGGAGACCGGCGACGTCCCCGTCGGCGCGGTCGTCCTCGGCCCGGACGGCGCCGTCCTGGGCCGCGGTCGCAACGAGCGCGAGGCGACCGGCGATCCGACGGCGCACGCGGAGGTCGTCGCCCTCCGCGAGGCGGCCCGCACCGTCGGGGAGTGGCGGCTGTCCGGCTGCACGCTGGTGGTGACGCTGGAGCCGTGCACGATGTGCGCGGGCGCGATCGTGCTGGCCCGCCTGGAGCGGGTCGTGTACGGGGCGGTGGACGAGAAGGCGGGCGCGGTCGGCTCGCTGTGGGACGTCGTGCGGGACCGCCGGCTGAACCACCGGCCCGAAGTGATCTCCGGCGTGCTGGCGCGGGAGTGCGGGACGCTCCTGACGGACTTCTTCCGCGCGCCGCGACGGTCCTCGGAGGGCCGGGGCGCCCCTCGACCGAATACCGATTTCGGAGCACGCCCTCCCGTGGGCTAAGCTTCGTCCCGGTAGCGTGTCCGAGCGGCCGAAGGAGCTCGCCTCGAAAGCGAGTGTGGGGGCAACTCCACCGTGGGTTCAAATCCCACCGCTACCGCAGCGGACGAAGGGCCTCCTTGCGATCGAGCGCGATCGAGGGGGCCCTTGGTCGTCTCTTGGCCGCATCCTCGGCCGTCTCCCGGCCGCCTCGTTGGCCGTCTCCGCCCCGACGCGCCCGCCCCCGTCCCCGCCTCCGGGTCCCGCGCCCGTACCGTCCCCCTGGGACCGCCGGACCGCTCCGGATAGACTCTCGCGACCGCGTGAACGGTCTTGTTCGGGGATGTGCGGGGAGAGGCAGGGCTACGTGGACGTCAAGAAGGTCGCGCTCTACATACTCCTCGTCTTCATCCTGTACACGATCATCACCTCCCCCGAGCGTTCCGCCGAGCTCGTCGGCGTCGGCTTCGAGGGCATCTCCAGCGCCGCGAAGGGCGTCGGCGCCTTCATGACCGAACTGGTGAACTGAGCCCGCCCGTCCGTACGTCCACCCCCCTCCCGGGTGAACCGCCGGGCTTCCCGGCGTGTCCCCCGCCCTGCCCCGGACGGGCGTCAGCCGTGCGCCCACCCGCACCAACACGGAGTTATGCGGTGCTTGCGCAGGGTGCATATAACTTGTGATGCTATGACCGCTTTTGCCGGACGAGTCTCGACCACGAAGGGGTTGGACGAACGGTGGCGGCCACGCAGACCCTTCCCCAGCCCCCCACCGGGGCGGCCCCCAGCCGTCGGAGCGCGGAGACCCGTGCCCTGACCCAGGTGCTCTTCGAGCGGCTGTCCGGCCTGGAGCCCGGCACCCCCGAGTACGACCGGGTGCGCGGCGCCCTCATCGAGGCCAACATCCCCCTCGTCCGCTACGTCGCCGCCCGGTTCCGCAGCCGCAACGAGCCGATGGAGGACATCGTCCAGGTCGGCACCATCGGCCTGATCAACGCGATCGACCGCTTCGACCCCGACCGCGGGGTGCAGTTCCCCACCTTCGCGATGCCGACGATCATCGGCGAGATCCGGCGCTACTTCCGCGACAACGTCCGCACCGTCCACGTGCCGCGGCGGCTGCACGAGATGTGGGTGCAGGTCAGCAGCGCCACCGAGGACCTGACCGTGCTGCACGGCCGCTCGCCCACCACCGCCGAGATCGCCGAGCGGCTGCGGATCAGCGAGGAGGACGTCCTCGCCTGCCTGGAGGCCGGCCGCGCCTACCGCGCCACGTCCCTGGAGGCCGCCCAGGAGCGGGAGGACGGCCTGCCCGGGCTGATCGACCGGCTCGGCTACGAGGATCCGGCGCTGGACGGCGTCGAACACCGCGATCTGGTGCGGCACCTGCTGGTCCAGCTCCCCGAGCGGGAGCAGCGCATCCTGCTGCTGCGGTACTACCGCAACCTGACCCAGTCGCAGATCAGCGCGGAGCTGGGGGTCTCCCAGATGCACGTGTCCCGACTGCTGTCGCGGAGCTTCGCCCGACTGCGTGCCGCAAATCCCATCGATGCGTAACCCTTGCGGGTGACACTCGTTCAGGCGCATCCCCATTCCAAGCTGTGCAGTTTTATCGACATGGGGCTACGTCGTGTTGCCTACTTGTGACATTCTGCAAGAACTGCGTTTGCCGCGACGGCGCCGCCGGTATCCACCGAGAGGTGCTTCCCTCACGCCCGAGGGTGCCGCCGCGACCCGTCCGCGACCTCAAGGGGGTGGCATGTCCGTAGAACTGGGCAGCTCGAAGGTGCTCGCCGAACCCGAGCCCAAGGCCGACGACGCCCCGTACGTTCCCTCAGACTGCGACGCCATCGACACCCGCACCCTCTCCCGCTCCCTGTTCCAGCGGCTCGCCTCCCTCGACGAGACCAGCCCGGAGCGCGCCTACGTCCGAGACACCCTCATCGAGCTGAACCTCCCGCTCGTCCGCTACGCGGCGGCCCGGTTCCGCAGCCGCAACGAGCCGATGGAGGACATCGTCCAGGTCGGCACCATCGGCCTGATCAAGGCCATCGACCGCTTCGACTGCGAACGGGGCGTGGAGTTCCCCACCTTCGCGATGCCGACGGTCGTCGGCGAGATCAAGCGCTTCTTCCGGGACACCTCCTGGTCCGTACGCGTCCCCCGGCGCCTCCAGGAGCTGCGTCTGGCGCTCACCAAGGCCGGCGACGAGCTGTCGCAGAAACTCGACCGCTCCCCCACCGTGGCCGAACTGGCCGCCTGCCTGGGGGTGTCCGAGGAGGACGTGGTGGACGGGCTGGCCGTGGGCAACGCCTACACGGCCAGTTCCCTGGACTCCCCCGCCCCGGAGGAGGAGGGCGGCGAGGGGTCCCTCGCGGACCGGCTGGGGTACGAGGACAGCGCGCTGGAGGGCGTGGAGTACCGCGAGTCGCTCAAGCCCCTGCTCGCCAAACTCCCGCCGCGCGAGCGGCAGATCATCATGCTCCGCTTCTTCGGGAACATGACGCAGTCGCAGATCGGTGAGCGGGTGGGCATCTCGCAGATGCACGTCTCGCGGCTGCTGACCCGCACGCTCGCGCAGTTGCGGGAGGGCCTCATCGCGGAGGAGTGACCGCGGCCCGCCGCGGAGGGCCCGGCAGAGCACCTCGAAGGCACCCGAGACAGACGGCACACATAAGACAGCCGCCGGACGGCACATCCGTCCGGCGGCTGTCCCGCTTCTCGCGCTCTCGTTTCCTCGTGCGGACGCCCGGGCGATGCCGGTCGCGGTCAGGAGAGCGCCAGCCAGGCGACCGCGGCGACGACCGCGACCACCGCGACGATCCCGACGATCAGACCGACCCTGGGACCGGAGGAGGAGGTCGTCGCGGCCGTGGGGCGCGGCCCCTCCTCGTCGACGAAGGCGCGGAACATCTGCGTGCTCCCGGCCGGGTCGTGGTTGCCGGCCGGGCCTTGGGGTGCATGGGGGTTGTGAGCCATGGCCATGGACCCTAGCGAACGAGACACCGGCAGGTCACCCCGGTCACGTCCCGCGCAGCCCACGGGCCGGCCGTATCCCGCACTTGGTCATGGGCACACCCAACCTTGGTGAACTGTTTGCCCGCCCGCGCCCTTTTTCATTTGCTTGGCTCAACCAACGAAACATATGCTTGCTCTAAACAAAGATATTCCCGGAGCGCGAGGGGGTGCCCGATGACCCAGCCCGATCCGTACACCGGTCCGTACGAGGAACTCGCCCGGCAGATCGGTTCCATCGGAGCCGTCCGGCGCGAACTGGCCCGCTCCCTCCCGCACGACTGCCCGCCCGCGGCGGCGATCGTGCTGATGCTGCTGGGCCGGCACGGCGAGATGCGGATGAGCCGGCTCGCCGATCTGATGGGCATCGACATGTCCGTCGTCAGCCGCCACGTCACGCACACCGTCGACCAGGGCTGGGTCGACCGCAGGCCCGACCCCCTCGACGGCCGGGGCCGGCTGCTGCGGCTCACCGAGAGCGGCGAGCGGCTGCTGACGGAGATGCACCGGCGCACCACCGAGACGCTCGCGCACCGCCTCCGGGGCTGGTCCGAGGAGGACGTGGTCCGCCTCACCGAGTTGCTGGCCCGGCTGCGCGCCGACTTCGGCGAGCACGAGCACTCCGGCCCGTCGGGCGCGCCCCGCGCCACCGCGTCCCCCTGAGAGCCTCCGGGGAACGCCCCGAGCACCGCGTCCGACAAACCCCCGACAGAACCCGGCAGAACCCGGCGGAGCCCGACGGCAGCCGACGGAAGCGGTGCCTCGACCCGTCGGCACCGCACCGGAGCCGAGCCACCGGCATCCCGGCACGCGCCCCGGAAGCGCCCCCCTACGGGGCTCGACACCACACGACACCCGCAGGAAGAAACAGGAAAGCAAGGAGCGCATGGCAACGTCCACACCATCGAAGTTGCGGAAGGGCGGGAACGCCCACACCGCGCAGGGCGCCGAACCGGCGACCATGACGCACCGGCAGATCATGGAGGCGCTGTCCGGGCTGCTGCTCGGCATGTTCGTCTCGGTCCTGTCCTCGACGGTCGTGTCCAACGCCCTGCCCGAGATCATCTCGGAACTGGGCGGCGGCCAGAGCGCGTACACCTGGGTGGTGACGGCGGCACTGCTGACCATGACCGCCTCCACCCCGCTGTGGGGCAAGCTCGCCGACCTCTACAGCAAGAAGATCCTGGTGCAGTCGGCCCTGGTCCTCTTCGTCCTGGCCTCCGCCGGCGCGGGCCTGTCGCAGGACACCGGCACGCTGATCGCCTTCCGGGCGGTGCAGGGCCTGGGCGCGGGCGGTCTGGCCGCGCTGTCCCAGATCATCATCGCCGCGATGATCCCCCCGCGTGAACGCGGCCGGTACAGCGGCTACATCGGCGCGACCTTCGCCGTGGCCACCGTGGGCGGTCCGCTGCTCGGCGGCGTGATCACCGACACCTCCTGGCTCGGCTGGCGCTGGTGCTTCTACGTGGGCGTGCCGTTCGCGATCGTCGCGCTGCTCGTGCTCCAGAAGACGCTGCACCTGCCGGTGCTCAAGCGGGAGAACGTCGCGGTGGACTGGCTGGGCGCCGCGCTGATCACCGCCGCCGTCTCGCTGCTGCTGATATGGGTGACGCTGGCCGGGGACAGCTACGCCTGGCTCTCCTGGCAGACGTACACGATGGTCGGCGCCTCGCTCGTCCTGGGCGCGGCCTTCGTCCTCGTCGAGTCGCGCGCCGCCGAGCCGATCATCCCGCTGCGGCTGTTCCGCAACCGCACGATCACGCTCACCGCGCTGGCCTCGCTCTTCGTCGGCATCGCGATGTTCGGCGCGACCGTCTTCCTCAGCCAGTACTTCCAGCTCGCCCGTGGCCAGTCGCCGACGATGTCCGGCGTCATGACGATACCGATGATCGTCGGCCTGTTCGTCTCCTCCACGGTCTCCGGCTGGGTCATCACCCGGACCGGCCGCTGGAAGGCGTGGCTGGTCGCCGGCGGCGTGCTGCTGACCGCCGGGCTCGGCCTGCTGGGCACGATGCGGTACGACACCCCGTACTGGAAGGTCGCCGTCTTCATGGCGCTGCTGGGCACGGGCGTCGGCATGATGATGCAGAACCTCGTCCTGGCCACCCAGAACCAGGTCGCCCTCTCCGAACTGGGCGCGGCCAGCTCCGTGCTCGCGTTCTTCCGCACGCTCGGCGGCGCGGTCGGCGTCTCCGCGCTGGGGGCGGTGCTCGCCCACCGCATCACCGAGTACGTTCGCGACGGCATGGCCGGGCTCGGCGTGCCGGCCGGCGGGGCCACCGGCGGCGACGGCAGCGCCATCCCCGACCTGGACGCGCTCCCGGCTCCGGTCCGCACGGTCGTGGAGAGCGCGTACGGCCACGGCGTCGCCGACATCTACCTCTACGCCGCCCCGATCGCCGTGGTCGCGCTGCTGCTGGTCCTCCTCGTCAAGGAGGTGCCGCTGCGGACGGCGGTCGACGTGGAGCGGGACGCGGACGGCGCCGCGAGGAGCGCGTCCTGACCTTCCGCGCACCCGCGCTCCGAACCCCACGGGAAGGCCCCGGCGGAAACCCGCCGGGGCCTTCCCGCGTCCCCGGTCGTTCGGCGGTGTGCTCCAGCAGCGGACCCTCATGCCCGAGATGCCCGCGGCCCTCGTCGATCCGCCGGCGCAGGCCGGACTCCCCGAAAAGGGGTGGATGTTTCACGGGAAACATCGCAGTACGACAAACCGCTGATATGGGTCAGCGGTTTCCCTCCGACGGGCCACCGCCGCCGGGCGCCCCCGGTCCCACGACGTTCCCACCCCGCCCGATCCGAGGCGTCCAAGCCGGGTACGTGCGCCGGGCCGGTCGCCCCTGCGGCTTCACGGACGTCACCGGACCTCGAACCACGGGAGGGGGGGCCGCGCGTTCGAGGCGGCCGACAGCGCCACCGTCGGAGGCGGCGCCTCCCCGGAAGCCCTCACCCGCCTCCGCGGCCCACCGCCCCGCCCCAAGCGCCGCCGGCGCGCCTGAGGGAGCGACACGCGCCCCCGGCCGGGCGGGTCACGTCCGGGACGCGGCGCGCAGCAGCCGGAGTTGGCCGATCTCGGCCACGTTCTTCATCAGCTCGGAGTTCACCCAGGCGACCATGTCGGCGACGGTGTACGCGGGGTCGCCCTGCCACGGGAACGGGGCGGTGGCGTCCAGGTCGGCGTCGGCGAGCCCGTCCAGCGCCGCCGTCCACTCCTCGCGCAGACCGCGCAGCCACGCGACGGCCGCCCCGCCGTCCCCCGGCCACACGACCTCGGTCCGCTCCCGCGGCGTCCGTCCCCGCGCGTGGTCGAGGGCCGTGCCCCACCACCAGCCGATGTGCCAACTCAGCCAGCCGACGGTGGGGACGGGAACGGGGTCGGGCTCGGTCTCCGCCCAGTCGGGCACCCAGGTCCCGTCGGCGGTCCGGCGGACCGTCCAGCAGTGGGGCGCGGGCTCCCACAGGAAGTCCCCGGGCTCCAGGCGCTCCAGGTGGTACTCGAACAGCGACCAGGTCAGGTCGAACTGCCGGCGCAACAGATCACGTCGGGAAACACTCACCGGCCGACCCTGGCACAGCGCCGTCCCACCCGGAAAGCGGTTATCCGACGCCCCCCGCGTGACGGAGCCCGCACGCGATGGAGGTCACACACGACGGAGGCCCTGTCGATCTCTCGACAGGGCCTCCGCCTGCTGCGCGCTCGGCAGGATTCGAACCTGCAACCTTCTGATCCGTAGTCAGATGCTCTATCCGTTAAGCTACGAGCGCTTGACTTCCCGGTCCTTTCGGCCCGGCCGTCGTTGCGGGAACAACATTACATGACCTCCGCCCAGAGGCGAAATCCATTGGGTCAACCCGCTCTGACCTGCGGTGATTCCCGGCAGCAGCCTCACGGCACCCCGACGGCGGCCGACGCGTCCCCCGGCGCCACCCCCGGACACGCCCCGGAAACGACCGAAGCCCCGACCCTGTGGGCCGGGGCTTCGATGATCTCGAAGACCGAGCGGAGGCTCCGGGATTTGAACCCGGGATCGGGGGTAACCCGAAACCGCATTAGCAGTGCGGCGCCATAGACCAGACTAGGCGAAGCCTCCCCACGCACCGCGGTATCGCAGCGCGTGTGCAGATGATGGCACAGCTCGGCGGCTGTCTCCAATCGCCACCTACGTTACCCGGCCGGCGGTTCTCCGGGCAAAGCCCTTTCCCCCTGGTGGCGGGCCGGTGGCGTGGCGGGCGAGTGGAGGTGCGCAACGGCGCGCGCGGTGGCGCGTTAGAGGGGGATGGGAGAGGAAGCGACCCGCGCTCCCGCGGGTCCACCCGCGCGCCACCTTCCGGGAGTCGCCATGTTGCGCCGTACCGCCGCCGTTCTCGCCGGAGCCGCCGTGCTGACCGCGGTCGCCGTGCCGGCCGCCGCCCGTCCCTGGCCCTGGCCGAGGCCGCTCGTGCCGCCGCCCGCCCGGCAGGACCAACTCACCGTCGTCGTCTCCGAGGAGGGACCGACCGCCGGGCGGACCGAGCCGGCCCACCGGACGTACACCCTCGAATGCCACCCCGCCGGCGGCAGCCACCCCGACCCCCTCGCCGCCTGCGAGGCCCTCGACCGGGCCTCCCGGGGGTCCGGCGACCCGTGGGCCCCCGTCCCGAAGGGCTCCATGTGCGCCCAGGTGTACGGCGGTCCCGCCACCGCGCGGGTCACCGGAACGTGGCGCGGCGGCCCGGTGGACGCCTCCTTCGAACGGACGGACGGCTGCGAGATCGCGCGCTGGAACGCGCTCGTGCCGGCCCTCCCCGACCTGGGCACGTGACCGATCTCATACGCCGGTGCCCGCCGGGGGCTCACGTTCTCCTCACGCTCCCCACGCATCCGCCGTCGCTTCCACCACCGCTGGCCGTAGACTCCCCTGTGAGTGGCACGCACGGGAGAACGGCACACCGACCGCGTTCCCGGTACTGTCACGGGGCACCAGCTGGTCAGCAGGGAGGATGCGTCGTCGTGAGCAGCAGGCCATCCCGAGGCGCTGCTCGCCTCGCCGCCATACTCGACGCCCTGCCGGACGCGCTGCTCCTGGTGAACTGCAACGGCACGGTCGTCAACGCCAACAGCATCGCGCTGGAACTCTTCGAGACGCCGGGCACGGCCTTGGTCGGCCGCGGGCTCCTGGACCTGCTGCCGGACTTCGACTCCAAGCTCATCCCCGGCTCGATGCGCCGCCCCGACGACGTCCCCCACCCCCGCACCAAACCGACGCGGATGGTGGCGCGGCGCACCGACGGCACCCAGTTCATGGCCGAGGTGACCAGCGCCAACCTGGAGGACGGGCGCACCCCCTACGAGTCGTCCTTCGAGGCCGCCTACGCCGACCACGGCAACAGCTACACCGGCGACGAGCTGCTCATGCTCGTCGTCCGCGACCTCACCGGCACCATCGACACCGAGGCCGAGCTGGCGCGGCAGCAGCGCCAGACCGAGATGATCCTGCGCGCCGCCGCCGAGGGCGTGGTGGGCGTGGACACCGACGGCCGGGTCGTCCTCGTCAACCCGGCCGCCGCCCAGATCCTGGGCTACCGGGCGAGCGACCTGGGCGGAAAGATGCTGCACCCGTTGGTGCACCACTCGCGGCCCGACGGCAGCCCCTTGCCGTACGAGGAGACGCCGCTCGCGGACACCCTGCGCTCGGGGCGCAAGCACCGGGTGCGCGGGCAGGTGCTGTGGGCCAAGGACGGGCGCGCGATCCCGGTCGACCTGACGACCGCGCCCGTGCGCGACGGCGACCAGCTCGTCGGCGCGGTCCTCGCCTTCACCGACCGCACCGCCTACGACGCCCTCGCGGCACGGCACCGGCAGTTGGTCTCCCTCCTGGAGAGCGGGCTGCGCGGGCCGCTGGAACAGCTCCGCGGCGAGCTGACCGGGCTGGCGTCCGACCCGGCCGGGCAGCTCTGGCCGGAGGCGAACCAGACCCTCCACTACCTGGCGGCGGGCTACACGCGTATGACCACGCTGGTGGACAACGTGCTCGGCTACCAGCGGCTGGACGCCGGCGACGAGAAGCTCCGGCTCGCATCGGTCTCCCTGGAGGACGTCGTCTCGGCCGGTGTCGAGGGCGCGGTCGAGCTGATCGGGCCCGGGCGCGCGCAGTTCGCGGTGCACGCCCCGCCCGTCGCCGTGGAGGTCGACCCGGTGCGGCTGGCACAGGCGCTGGCCCATCTGGTGGCGGACGTGGCGGGCGTGGACTCGACCGGCAACGCGCAGGGGCCCGCCTCCGGCGACTCCACGATCGTGGTCGCGGCGGCCCAGCGCGGGGACGTCGTGCGGATCGAGGTGCGCGGCCCGTACGGCGGCGGCAACCCGGTGCACGAGCCACTGGTGCGCGGCATCGTGAAGCGGCACGGCGGCGTGCTCCAGACCCACCGGATGCCGGGGGCGGGGGGCGCCGGCGCCTACGTCCTGGAGGTGCCGGTGGGCTCCCCGGACCCGTCGGTCGTGAAACGCGCGACCCGCGGGAAGGACGAGGCGCGCCCCGCGGAGGCCGCGAACCCGGCGGGCGCGGCGGACGGTCCGGCGACCGGTACGGAGGGTTCCGCCCCCGCCTCCGCCGGACGTGTCGGCGGCGCGATCGCCCTGCCCGCGGGCCCCACGGCGGGCCCCACGGCGGGCGTCCCGGCGGACGCGTCCGCACAGCCGCCCGCTCAGGTGCCCGCACAGCCCCCCGCTCAGGTGCCTGCTCGGACGCCCGCCCAGGCGCAGCCGTCCGCGCCCGCGGTGCCGGACGGTACCGGCGGTGGCACACCCGTCCCGGCCGGCACGGGACGCCGCCGGGCGCGGCGCGCGCTGGCGCCGGTCGAGGAGCGTCTGGAGGGCGGCGCCGACAGCGGCGAGCACGCGATGCCGCAGCCGCCCGTGAACGGGACGGGCGCACCCGCCCTCCCCCAGCAGCAGACCAGGCCGTCCGGCCGGCGCGCGCGCCGGGCCGCCGAGGTCGAGGCCGCGCCCGTCCAGGCGCCGGAGCAGCGGGCGGCGTTCGCGCTGCCGCCCGCCCCCACGCCCGCGCCGGCCCCGCCGCAGCAGGCCCCGACTCCGGCCCGGAACCCGGACCACACCCCGGCCCAGAGTCCTGCCCAGAGCCCGGCCCAGCCTCCCGCGCACGCCGGATTCGCGGACCCCGAGGCCGCGGTTCCGCCCGGGACGGACCGGCCGACCGGACGCCGTCGCCGCGTACCGCCCGCCGAGGAGATGCCGCAGCAGCACTCCGCCGAACCGGCCGCCGCGCCCGGGCCCGAGGCCCCGGGCGGTGCCGCGCCCGCGGGGGAGCCCGCCGAGCACGGCCACGCCAACGGCGCCGAACAGCCGCAGCGTCCCGACCTCACCGTGGTCGCGGCCAGCCCCATCCTGGGCGGCGCCGTCCCGCCCACGACCGCGCCCCGGCAGCGGGCGCTGCCCATGCCGGGCAGCGAGACGGCCCCGGAGCACTCGTCCGGCGTCAGCGTGCGCACGCTCGGCCAGGGCGTGCCCTTCGCCCGGCAGTCGAACGGCGCGCACTCGGGCCAGTACCCGATTCCGCAGCAGGGGCAGCCGCAGGGACAGCAGCAGGCTCGGCAGCACTCCGGCCAGCACGCGCTCCCGCAGTCCGCCGCCGCGCAGCCGCCCGCGCCCGCCCAGACGCCCCCTCCGGCCGCCGGGCCCGGCCGTCGCCGCAAGCTCGCGGCCCCTCCGGAGGAGGGCGAGCGCGCCACCGCGGCGGCCGCCGCGGCCGGCGCACCGCCGCACGTCCAGCCCCAGCAGCCCCATTTCCCCCACCCCACGGCCGCTCCGCACACCTCCACGTCCGGCGGACGGGAGTTCGCGATCGGCGCGCCCGAGGCCGGGGCCGAGGGACCGGAGCCGCTGGACGGACCGGGCGGCGCGGTCGAGGTCACCGGCAGCCACGGGGCGTCGGTGCCGGTGCCCGACGACGAGCTGCCGCCCGAGCCGCTGGACAACCCGCGGCGGCTGCTGGTGTGGCCCGAACCGGACGTCTCCACGCAGCAGGCCCTGACCGACCGCGGCTACCGTCCCGTCATCGTCCACTCCCGCGAGGAGGTGGACGCCCAGATCGCGGCGTACCCGGCGGCCCTCTTCGTCGACCCGCTGACCGGCCCCATCACCCGTACCGCCCTGCAGTCGCTGCGCCAGGCCGCCGTCGCCGCCGAGGTGCCGGTACTGGTGACGGCCGGGCTGGGGCAGGCGACGCGGGAGGCGGCGTACGGCGCCGACCCGGCCGTCCTCCTCAAGGCCCTGGCGCCGCGCGACAGCGAGCAGCACCCGCCGCGGGTGCTGCTGGTGGAGGAGCGCGTCGAGATCGCCGAGGCGTTCGCGGCGACGCTGGAGCGGCGCGGCATGCAGGCCGTGCACGCCCCCTCGGACGCGGAGGCGGTGCAGATCGCCGCGCAGGTCCGGCCGAACCTGGTGGTGATGGACCTGATGCAGGTGCGTCGCCGCCGCGCCGGGATCATCGACTGGCTGCGGGCGAACGGCATGCTCAACCGCACCCCGTTCGTCGTCTACACCTCGGCCGGCATCGACCCGAACGAGCTGCACCGCCTGGCCTCCGGCGAGACGGTCCTCTTCCTCGCGGAGAGGTCCACGAGCGCGGAGGTGCAGTCGCGCATCGTGGACCTGCTCGCGAAGATCGGCGCCAACTAGAGACCGGTCGGAGGCCCGCCGGAGGTCGTCCGGAGCGGACGGAGCGTCCCGTCCGGAGGGGGCCGAGACGGCCGGTGGGCCGGCCCGGAATCCCGGACCGGCCCGCCGCGAACCGCTCGGCCGGCGCCTCGGTCAGAGCTTGGTGACGTCCAGCTCGCCCTTGGCGTACTGCGCCCGGAGCACCTTCTTGTCGAACTTGCCGACGCTCGTCTTCGGCACGGCCGGGATCAGCGTCCAGCGCTCGGGGACCTGCCAGCGGGCCACCTTTCCGGCGAGGAAGTCGCGCAGCTCCTCGTACGAGACCTCCCCCGCGTCCTCCTTCAGGACGACCGTGGCCAGCGGGCGCTCGCCCCACCTCTCGTCGGGCACGGCCACGACGGCGGCCTCGGCGACGGCCGGGTGGCCCATGAGGTGGTTCTCCAGCTCCACGGACGAGATCCACTCGCCGCCGGACTTGATGACGTCCTTGGCGCGGTCCGTCAGCGTCAGGTAGCCGTCGGGGGTGATCACGCCGACGTCGCCGGTGCGCAGCCAGCCGTCCGGGCTGAACTTGTCCTCGGGGCGGATGGGGTCGGCGTCCGCGCCCCCGTAGTACGCCCCCGCGATCCAGGGGCCGCGCACCTCCAGCTCACCGGCGGACTCCCCGTCCCAGGGCATCTCCGAGCCGTCCGGGCCGATCAGCCTGGCCTCGACGGAGGCGGGGAAGCGGCCCTGGCTGATCCGGTACGACCACAGCTCCTCGTCGCTCAGCCCGGCCGGCGGGTGGGCGACGGTGCCCAGCGGCGAGGTCTCCGTCATGCCCCAGGCGTGGACGACCTTCACCCCGTGCTGCTCCTCGAACGTCCTCATCAGGGACGGCGGGCAGGCCGAGCCGCCGATGGTGACGTGCTTCAGGCTGGAGATGTCGCGCGGCTTGGCGGCCAGCTCGGCCAGCAGCCCCTGCCAGATGGTGGGGACGGCCGCCGAGTGCGTGGGACGCTCGGCCTCGATCATCTCGGCGAGCGGGGCGGGCTGGAGGAAGCGGTCCGGCATCAGCAGGTTGACGCCGGTCATGAAGACGGCGTGCGGCAGTCCCCAGGCGTTGACGTGGAACATCGGCACCACGGGCAGCGTGGTGTCGGCGTCGGTCAGCCCCATGGACTCGCCCATGTTGACCTGCATCGAGTGCAGGTAGATGGAGCGGTGGGAGTAGACGACGCCCTTGGGGTCGCCGGTGGTGCCGGAGGTGTAGCACATGGCGGCGGCCGTGCGCTCGTCCAGCTCCGGCCAGTCGTACGTGGTCGGCCGCCCGGCGATCAGCGCCTCGTACTCGTGGACGGTGGGACGGCAGCCCGCCAGGAGGGAGGTGTCCCCGGGGCCGACGACCACGACGTGCTCGACCGTCTCCATCTTCGGCAGCAGCGGGGCCAGCAGCGGCAGCAGCGAGCCGTTGACCAGGACGACGCGGTCCGCGGCGTGGTGGACGATCCACACGAGCTGCTCGGCGGGGAGCCGGAGGTTGAGGGTGTGGAGGATCGACCCCATGGCCGGGATGGCGAAGTACGCCTCCACGTGCTCGGCGTTGTTCCACATCAGGGTGGCCACCCGGTCGTCGCGGGCCACGCCGAGCTCGTCGCGCAGGGCGTGCGCGAGCTGGGCCGCGCGCTCGCCCACCTCCGCGAACGTGCGGCGGTGCGGCTCGCCTTCCCCGGTCCAGGTCGTGATCCGCGACTTGCCGTGGACCGTGCTTCCGTGGCGCAGGATGCGCGAGACGGTGAGCGGTACGTCTTGCATCGTGCTCAGCACCGGGGCCTCCCGAGTTATGCGGGCGCTACGTGTGGGTAACGCGGGCGTTCCCTCGGAAGACTGCCACCGACCGGTCGGTATGTCACTAGGTGGGAGCCCGGTATGTCGTCCCGACATGGCGTCGTTCCGCCGGCGCGGCCCGTCAGGCGGCGGCTCTCAGCCCGTGGCGCTCCCCGCCCCCGAGGCTCCCACGCCTCCCGCGGCGCACCACGACCGCGCCGCCTTCCCCCTGCACGTCGTCCGCGCCGTGCACGCCGTCCGCGCCGTCCGCGCCGCCCTCCGCGAGCCCGAACACGTCCGCCGCGAGCCGCGGGTCCTCGCGGAGCTTGGCCAGCGCCCGCGACACCGCGCTCTTGACGGTGCCGACCGAGACCCCCAGCACCTCGGCGGTCTGCGCCTCGCTCAGGTCCTCGTAATACCGCAGGACGACCATGGCCCGCTGCCGGGGCGGGAGCCCCAGCACCGCCCGCCACACCGCGTCGCGCACGGCCTGCTGCTCGGCGGGGTCGGCCACCGGAACCGGTTCCGGCTCGGGCAGCTCCTCGCAGGAGTACTCGTCCACCCGGCGCTTGCGCCACTGCGAGGTGCGCGTGTTGACCAGCGCACGGCGCACGTAACCGTCGAGCGCGCGCTGGTCCTCGATCCTCTCCCACGCCAGATAGGTCTTGGTCAGAGCCGTCTGGAGCAGATCCTCGGCGTCGCACGGATTGGCGGTGAGCGAGCGGGCCGTGCGCAGCAGTACCGGCCCGCGCGTCCGCACGTACGAGGTGAACGTCAGCGGCGTCACGGTCGCGGTGGTCCCATGCGTGGTCATGGCCCAACGCTATGAGCCGGACCCTCCCCTCGAATCGGCCACAGGTGCCGACATCGGCTCCCTCTCAGGGTGGAGGTACCGCGCCCTCCGCACCTCCCCCAGGGGGAGGGGGAGGAGTTCCCGGATCAGGGTTCGTTCCGCCCTTCCTCCTCCACACGCACGACGGTGCGGCCGCACTCCCCGAGTGCGGCCGCACCGTGCCATCCCTTCTCCCATCGGGCACCGACCGGTTCCCCGCCCGGCCGGCGCCTTCGGCTCACCGGAGCCCGTGAAGCGGACGCACCGCCGCGACGAGGCGGACGGTGCGGGTACGTGCCATGTTCTGTCCTCCTGTTGTGGCGAGTGCTTCGAGTGCTTTCCGATCCAACGACGTCGCGCAGCAAGGCTGCCCGCCGAAAACCCCGCGAACCATCGGCGACGCCTCATTCGCTCGCAAGAATGACGACGTGTCGATAAACCTCTCGTGCAACCACAAAACCTTTCGCCTCGGCCAGGCCAACGCCGCGACCGTCCACGTCCCCGCCACAGCGCGTACCGGTCCACCGACGGCGACACCGCCGGCGCGGCCTGAACGGGACGCCTGATCGTCACGCGTGTCGCCGCTCCCTCACCCCACGACAAGCGCCGCCCCGCGCTCCCCGCCTTCCCCAACCCCGTCGACTACGCGGCCCCCGAAGCCGGCTTCCCCATCACCCGACCCCAACCGCCCTTCCTCGAGGCGCCCTTACCACCCGACCTCCCGAAGCACGGCCCCGGCGACCTCGCCCACGGACCCATCGGTGGCGTCGACCGCGAAGTCCTCGACCCGAGTCCGATCGAGAATCCGATCCAACTCCTCCACCCGATCCAGATGCCAGCGCAGCCCCCCGGGGTCACCGTCATGCCGGCGGACAAGGCGCTGCCGCACGACCGTCAGGTCGGCCCGCAACCGGCACACCGCCAACTCGCCCCCGACCGCGTCCTGGTACCGCTTGCGGTTCTCCCTGCTCTCGGCCACCCCGGCGAGGACGAGCCGACTCACACCGGCGTCCAGGTAGTTGCCCGCCACACAACCCAGATTCCGCAGCAGTAACCCGAAGTTGAAGGGGTCACCCGCGGGCGTCGGCCACGCCCGGCGCAACGAGTCGAGGTCCACCACGGCGTTGGGCACCCCGGCCTCGGTGAGCAGACCGCCCATGGCATCGGCCACCGACGTCTTCCCAACCCCGACGGTCCCGTTGCTCAAAAAAGCACGGCAAGCCCCACCATCAAAACCCATGCCTCAGACCCTACGAACCACCCCAACCGGCAACGGCCACACGGCCAAAGCCCCCGCCCACGCGTGCTGGTCGGGGGCCGTGCGGGTGTGAAGCTTGACCCCACGATGATGCCGCCACCACGGCGGTTTTCAAGATCGCTGCGGTATCCGGCAGGAAGACGTACTGACCTGGGCTGACCCTGTCCCGGGCCCGGTGGCAACCCCTCCTGGCCCACACATGGCCCACGAAGACCTCAACACCTCCACCGTCGGCACGCTGAAGCCTTTCGTCCCGAACCACCGGCACCACAGTCGCTGAAGTCCCCTCGCTAGTTCAGGCGGTCACCTGGGGCTGCTGGTTGGTTCCGGTCGCACTGGTTGCTGCGCAGCAACGGGGCACAGTAGCCAGCACGACCGCTTCCAGGCCGCGTCTGCCCTGGTCAGAGACTGACCACGGGTTGTGGAGGTGACCCCGGCCAACCGTGGCTGTGCGCTGCTGTTGGCGTACGGGTCGGCGGGCCAACCTGCGCCTGCTTGTGATCGGGCTGTTAAGGGCCTTATCGCAGTGGCAGACTCTTTGCATGCCTGAGACAAGCGGAGAAATGCTGCGGAACTGGCTACTGACTGCCGTCATGGACCTAGGAGGTTCGGCTCCTCGCGCTCAAGTACATGAGCGAGTGCTTCAAATTTTTGGCCACCTATTCACTCCTGAGGACCACGCTCCCCGAGTCGGACGCCCTGGCAATGAGCCAGCATGGAGAAACAATCTAGATTCCCTTTATGATCGACTCAAGAAATCAGGAGTGATGGAGCGTTCTCACCGAGGAGGTCCATGGAAACTTTCTCCCAGCACGAAAGCTAGGCTCGCCCGCCTGAGCACCCCAGTCAAAGAAAGCGACCTACTTTCTGATTTCAGACCAAAAGACAGCGGAGAATACCTAGCGAAGGTGCAAGGTCGGACCCTGGTCAAGTCGAGGATCCATGAGGACATTCTGAGGTCCTACGGGCTGGCAATAAGCGCGCATGGGTGGCATCCTTCTACGAACGTCCATCCGCGAGACTTGGAGTTGCGTCGAGACGGGAGGGTGTGGCTAGCGGAAGTAAAGGTGGTGTACCAAGGAAACGCCACGGAAGCAGTCCGCGCAGCGCTTGCACAGCTTTTCGAATATCGGCACTTCCATTACCCCCTCGACTCCCCCCCTGGCCTGCTAGCTGTCTTCAGCGAGCCGATAGGTGAAGCGCACGTATCTTTTCTGGACTCTCTGTCCATAGCTTCCGTGTGGAAAGTTGGAGAAGTCTGGAACGGAAGCCGTCCGGCGCTAGGAGCGGAGTTGGTGCCTTAATCCGGCACAGGAATTTCAACCGAGGAGAGGAACGCGGTGCAACACGTTTTCCAAGCCTATGGGTGCTGCTGAGCGGTGCGTCCGGGGTCGTTCACCTGCGTCTATGCCCGTCCGGTGGTGAGGCTTGGCCGCTGCCACTGCACCGATCCGAACGGGCGCGGACGCTGGTGAATGAGACGGAAACTGAGACGGCCGACGCTGGGCTGCGCCGGCCGCTCGTCCGCAGTGATCTCTTGGCCCGTAGCTCTGCAGAGAACGGTCGCTGGCGGCCATACCGGTCATTCGAGAACTCTGAGGAACGTTGCTGAGTGGGGCCAGTCGCTGTGGTCGCTGCACTCCAATGCTGTACTGCAACCGCATCGGGCCCGGTACAGGCGTACGTCCTGGCACGGCTTCGCTAACTCGGCTTACCCTGCACCTTGTCGATCTTGTCGTAATGGGCGCGGCAGAACGCTACGAGATCATCCGCGTGTATGGCCCCGTACTCCTCCGGAGCCAGAGCCTCGACGGCTTGGATGATCTGGTGGGCTGAGGCTGAGCGATACCCTTCAGCGCTGTCTCCGTCTGAGACGGCTACTCCCCAGTACTTCACCAAAACCGGAGAATCCTGGAAGCTGCGATATGTCTTCGTGTCTCGGAGGTCTCTGTCTGTAATCTCGACGTTCAGTCCCTCCGATAGCGCTTCGCGGGCGTAGGTCAGAGCCGCGTCGAGACTCAGCGTGTAGAGGGTCAGCGGGCGCCCGTTGGGCTCGCGTGGGATAGCCATATCCGCACCTTACGGCCTACCCGCGGTCGGCGGGGTCTCACTGGCTAAACCGACTGCCGGGGCCGCCATCCACTAGTTGAGGACGGCGGCCCACACCTGACACAAAGTGTGCGACCTCATCCTTACCAGTTCGACCTCCCCCCGGCGTGGTCTCGGCCCACGTCGCGCACCAGTGGCGTACGTGGCTGCCGCTTGTTGCCACCGTCCATGCTCGTTAATGTCAGCGTTGGGTGTCAGCGGAAAAGCACCGAAACCGGGCAGACCTCCAACGGTTTGTCCGGCCGATCCGCCCAGCTACACCACACATGCCGATCCGCACACCTCCCCAGCGACTGGCAGGCCCGCCGGCCGTCGTCCTCCCGTTCAGAGAGCACCAGGCCGCCCGGACTGCATGGGCTGGTTGCACTTGGGACAGGCCGGGACATCATCGGCCATGCGGCGAACCCTAGCCGAGTGACCTCTTCATCCCGAAGCAACTTGCGTCGGCGCTCAAGCAGGACCACCTACACCGTTCTCCGCAACAGTCGTGTCAGTAGGTGTTTCGCGTGATTGAGATTCCACGGGGCTCTGTGACGACGCCACAAGCTGAGGCAAAGAAGACGACAGGATAGTTGACTCCAACTCTCCAGAGACCACAGCCTGGATCAGAACGTCGTTTGCCTCACGCGCCTTTTGTTGACCGCGCATAATAAGAAGCCAAGCGCAGGGAACGAACAAGAATACGCCGGAGCTGCTATTGACTGCGACGGCGCTCGCAAGGACAGACAAACTGAGGCCGACGTTCACTCTCAAATCTGCCTCTGCCGCTGCGCGGTCATACGTGCCGTAGAGATCTATACTCCTCGCCTGGAGTCGAATAGCCAACTGGTCGAGTTCTCCACCGAACCTGCCCATTACTGAATAAAGATCTACCTCCTTCCCTCCGATATGTCGAATATGTACGGCTAGATCGATAAGGGCAGAGCGAGAGGCACGACTACCCCATTCGGGTCGCCGAACGCCGGTCCAGGATTCCGCGAAGGAAAGTGGTGCATTTAGATTTGCGGGGCCTCGAATGGTGGTTGGACTCTCGGTCCATTGCAACATTCTGGGGTCGTTGAGCTGGCTCCCCAATGGTCTCCTCAAGATCTTCTGACGGAGGATCCACCACCATTCAGAAAACCTGAACCAGTGAACTATGGAGCGAGCTCGGATTTCAAGAAGGCTGCCAATTAGATACGCTGCAAAGCTGACGGCGGCAAGTGTTGCTGCTGTGCCAACTGTAGCGCTTAGCTGATATGCACTCTTCCATATTCCTCGCGCTTCACTCCTCTTGGGAAAGTAATCGAAAAACGCAATCCAGAGAGTGATTATCCAGATGTAACCGGCCGCCAAGGGAGCCCGGATTTCTCGAATTCCAGGGAGCAGATTTGCGAGCATGGCTTTATTCTGCACCAAGGTGCAGGTTGCTTGGGCGGTTTTTGCACAATCGAGGTTGGTGGAACGGCTTTGGGCTGGAGCGGCTTTGGCGCGAGTGATCATGGCCACGTAAGCTTCCGGCGCGTCGGGCAGTCTGTGGACCTGCCTGTTACAAGTCATCTCATTTGGCGAGTCGGCGGTAGCAGATGAGAGTGCAGGCGATGCT
>NZ_BAAASZ010000007.1:123399-181725 GCF_039533145.1 Streptomyces macrosporus | reverse complement strand
CCACCGCACCGACGGCGGTGCCCCGTCCGTCGACCACCGCCCCCACCACCGCCCCCACACCGTCCCTCACGCCCGCACCCGCCCCCACGACCCTCCCCGCCGCCGTGCCGCGCGCACCGCGGCCCCCGGAAAGGCCCGCGCCGCCGCGTGAGGTCCCGCCGCCGAGGCGGGCCGCGCCCTCCCCCGGCGCTTCTCTCACACCTCCCGTCCACGTCGCCACACCGCGCCAAGGGCCCGACGCCGGCCTTCCGCTCATCGGCCGCACCCTGCTGATCGTCGCCCCCGCCGTACTGGCCGCCGCCGCGCTGCGTCCGCGCTCCGGTTCCCGTTCCCGCTGAAACCCCCGAGGCCCTGAGGAGTCCCATGGCCGAATGGCTCTTCCTGCTGCTCACCATCGCCGCCTCCTGCGCGGCCGTCGTGACCGTCACCCTGCTGCGTCAGCGCCGGGTGGGCGAGGACGACGACCCCTCCGAGACGCCCGACGTCATCGAGTACATGACGATGATGATCGGCGTGGTGTACGCGATCGTGCTCGGCTTGGCCATCGCGGGAGTCTGGGAGGGCCGCTCGGCCGCCGACGAATGGGTGCGCCAGGAAGCACAGGCACTGTACGAGGTGCGCGAACGCGCCCAGGCCTACCCCGCCGAGGCCCGCGACAGCGTGCGCGGCGACGTCGACGCCTACGTCCGCCACACGGTGACGGTGGAGTGGCCGCACATGGCCGAGCACGGCAGGACGACCGAGCGGGGCGAACTGCTCTTCGACCGCCTGCGACGGAACATCACCGAGTACGACCCGCGGACCGCGCGCGAGGCACAGACGTACCAGGCCCTGATGGACCAGATCGCCCTGGCCGACGAGGCCCGCATCGCACGCGATCAGGGTGCCGAACCGACACTGCCCGGCGTGGTGTGGTTCGGGCTGGTGGCGGGCGCGGCGATCGCGGTCGGCATGGTGTTCGCCCTGCAGATCCAGCGCTCGGGCCGGGAACTGGTGCTGGCCGGGCTGTTCACGGCGTTGATCGCCTTCCTCCTCTTCCTCGTGTGGTACTTCGACTCACCGTTCACCCGCGGACTGGAGGATCCCGCCGAGGCGTTCACCACCCTCTTCCCCCGGGCCACGGGCGGCTGAGACCACGTCCCGGCCCCGGGACCGCGCTCGGGCTGAGCGAGGACTCCCGGGAGGGCGCTTTCCGGGGCGGGCGTCGACCTCCCGGGGCAGGGCACCGGGATGCTCAGGTGAGGAGCAGGGCGACGAAGATCAGGCACACGATGATGTTGATCAGCCAGCTGTGGGTGGTGGCCCAGTCCCGGAACCGGGGCATGGCGGCCTCGGCCCGCCGGCGGAACACCAGCCGGGCGAGCAGCGGCAGCGCCGCGATCAGAACGGTCAGCGCGATGAACGGCAGCGCCGCGACCAGGTCCGCGTCGCCCTGTTCCAGATGAACGCCGACGGTCAGCATGACCAGGACGTCCGACGGCATCAACAGGATGATCAGCAGGCCGACGGTGAACGCCCTGCGCGGGCCCGCCGTCATCAGCGCCCCCAGCCACTTCGGCGGCTGGACGGTCGCGCGCCGGCGCCAGTTCCGCAGCGCGGCGAGCACCAGCAGACCGACCAGCACGTACTGGACGATCCGACCGGCCGAACCCTCGTCGCCGGAGGCGCCCAGGTCCACGGCGGTCCCGAGGAGGGCCGCCACTCCCCGGGCGGCGGCCGTGCCGACGGTCACGGCCACCGCCACGCCGACCAGAAACGCCAGGGACGTCCGGACCGCCCGGGGCGTGGTCACCAGGATGATCGCCGACAGGATCTGCGGGCCCGCCATCATGGTGATCGCCAGCGGCAGGATCCGCAGGCCGTCCATGGAATCTCACCACCCGCGCGTGGGGGAAGAGCCGGCCGAGGACCTTCTCCTCGGTCCGTCGGAATCCGGCTTCGAGGATGTCGCCCCGCGCCGCGGGTTCGGACGGCCTGGCCATTGATCGACGCCACCGACTCCGGTGACGACCTGACGCACGCGGACCTCCATGGCTTTCGCTCCTCTTGTGCGGGACGTATCTCGCGCCGGCCCGTCCTCCCGGCGGACGGGCGCGAAGGTCATCGGTGACGACACGGAACGGCAGTACCGACCCATGCCCCACGGAAGGACCCGCATCACGCCCCGCAAGGCCCCCGGCACCGGATGGTCGTATGTCGGCGACAGGCGATCGTTCCCAACTCCTCACTTGCCCTCCACCAGCCTGCGCCAGGGTGTCGGCGCGGCACACTCCGGGAAGGACCGCCCGCCGCTGAGGGGGTGGGCGGGGCACGGGCGCGCCCGTGTCGCCGGGCGGACTGCTCGGTGTTCCCTCGTCGGGTGGAATCGCCGGTCGGCCACCCGCACGGGGTGCGGTCCCTGCTCTCCTGTGCCGGAACGTGCCGAGGGCCGTGGAGGGCGATCGACGCGTTCTCTCCCCGCGGTCCTCCTCACCGTCGGGCCGTGGGGACGGCGGTGAAGACGCCGTGCCGTGCCGGCGTCTCGACGCCGCCCGCGCCTCTTCAGCCGTTGTCGACGTGGCCACTGTCGAGGTGGGTGACGTAGTGGGTGACCGAGGGAATCTTGACGTTCAGCTCGCCGGGGTCCTCGGTCAGCATCTCCTCGTAGGCCAAGAGCTTCCCGGTGTCCCGGTCGGGGATCAGAGTGCTGCTTCGGCAGCCCGCCGAAGGCGGAGTCGACGGAGAAGGCCGCCCCCGGCCGGCCGGAGCGGTCCCGGACGGCGCCGTGGTACTCCACCCCCTCGAACGTCGCCGGCGCGCGCAGCAGACCGGCCTGCTGCGCCGGGGAGAAGACCGTGTTCAGGGCACGCTCGTTGAGGCGCTCGAAGAACGCCCCCGCGCCCTTCCCGTCGCCCAGGGAGAGGATCCAGCCCTTCATGGCCTCCGCGTCCGTGTCCCGAGGCGGCCGCGGAGGTCTTTCTTCCCGCGGGGAAGTCCTCCGTCTCCTGTCCGCCGTCCCGGGTGACGACCCGTCTGCCGGACCCGTCGGGCCGGCGCCAGGTCTCGTAGCGCTCGGGGACGACCTCGGAGGTGGCCCGCTCACCGTCGATGCTGGTGAACAGCGACCACGTCTCATAGGTGAAATGCGCCGTCGCACCCTCCGGTGGGGTCGGTGCCGCACGTTGGTCGGCCTTGTCCGCCAACCGCCGCAGGATCTGTGCGGCCGGGGTGCCCTCGGGGTCCTGGAAGGTCAGCGGTGCGGGGGTGGGGCTGCCACGTGGCGGTCCTTTCGGGCAGGGCGGATCTCCGTCGTCGGCGCGGACGGCGGGGCGTCGGACGCACCGGCGGCGAAGGCCGGGGAGGAGGCGGACGGGGTGGGCCGGGCGGCGTCGACCGGCATCGTCCGGCATCGTCCGCGGCACGGCGCCGGGCGTTGTGGGATGGTGGTCGCGTGACGTTGGAGGATCTTGTTCGGCTGCGCCGGGCCCGTGACCTGATGGACCGCGACTACGCGAAGCCGCTCGACGTTCCGGCGCTGGCGCGCGTGGCCCTCATGTCGCCGGGGCATTTCTCCCGCAGCTTCCGCGCCGCCTTCGGAGAGACGCCGTACAGCTACCTGATGACGCGCCGGATCGAGCGGGCCAAGGCGCTGCTGCGGCGGGGGGACCTGACGGTGACGGAGGTCTGTTTCGCGGTCGGCTGCACATCGCTGGGGTCGTTCAGCTCGCGGTTCACCGAGCTGGTCGGCGAGAGCCCGAGCGCGTACCGGGCCCGCCGTCATGACGAGGGCGCCGCCATCCCGGCCTGCGTCGCCAAGATCCACACGCGACCGGTCAGGAATGGAGAAGCCAACCCCGCTTCCTCGCCCGTAGCGTGAGGCACATGGACATCAAGCTTTCACAGTGCTTCATCGCCGTCGACGACCACGACAAGGCACTCGCCTTCTACCGGGACGTTCTCGGCCTGGAGGTGCGCAACGACGTCGGGTTCGAGGGGATGCGTTGGGTGACCGTCGGTGCGCCGTCGCAGCCCGATGTGGACATCGTCCTCGAACCGGCCGTCGCGGACCCGAACGCCTCGCCCGCCGACAGGCAGGCCATGGCGGAACTGCTGGCCAAGGGATTGTTGCGCGGCGTGATCTTCTCGACCGACGACTGCGACGCCACCTTCGAACGCATCCGCGCCGCGGGTGGCGAGGTGCTGCAGGAGCCGATGGACCAGCCGTACGGCGTCCGCGACTGCGCCTTCCGCGATCCCTCCGGCAACATGCTGCGCTTCACCCAGTCGCGCAAGCAGTAAGCTCCGGCCCCGCGGATCGGGCGCTCCCCGCCGGCGAGTCCCGCGCCGCATCCGGGCTCGGCGCGAGGTGACGAGATGCCCGACCGCGAGCCGATGCGCGCCGGCCGCCGGTCGGTCCGACGCCCCGGCCGGCGCACCGCCCGGCCGGGGCTCGGGGGTGCCCACGGGTCGAAGCGGTGTGGACCGTGGGCACCGTGGTCCCTGCCCCGAGCACCATCCCGGCCGACACCGCGGATCAGGTGGACGGCGGGCCGTTGCCGCGACCGCGTGCCACAGGAGAAACAGGAGAACCGGACGTGCCGCTCGAAGCCGGTCGGATCGAGCCAGGCGACACCGACGGGGACCGCGAAGGCGGCCCCGCCCGACGGATGGAGACACGATGAGCAAGGCCACGAGGACGGACACGCAGTCGCCTGCGCCGCGCGTCGCCGACAGCCACGATCTGATCCGCGTGCACGGCGCGCGCGTGAACAACCTCAAGGACGTCAGCGTCGAGCTCCCCAAGCGCCGGTTGACGGTGTTCACCGGCGTCTCCGGCTCGGGCAAGAGCTCGCTGGTGTTCGACACGATCGCCGCGGAGTCGCAACGACTGATCAACGAGACCTACAGCGCTTTCGTGCAGGGCTTCATGGCGACGCCGGCACGGCCCGAGGTCGACGTGCTCGAAGGGTTGACGACCGCGATCATCGTCGACCAGCAACGGATGGGCGCCAACCCCCGGTCCACGGTCGGCACCGCCACCGACGCCAACGCGATGCTGCGCATCCTCTTCAGCCGGCTCGGGCAGCCGCACATCGGCCCGCCGAGCGCGTTCGCCTTCAACGTCCCCTCGGTCCGGGCCAGCGGTGCGATAACCGTCGAGCGCGGTGCCAAGAAGGCCGTGAAAGCGACCTACACCCGCACCGGCGGCATGTGTATCCGCTGCGAAGGCCGGGGCACGGTCTCCGACATCGACCTGACCCAGCTCTACGACGACTCCAAGTCGATCGCCGAGGGCGCGTTCACCATCCCCGGCTGGAAGTCGGACAGCTTCTGGACCGTGCGGCTCTACGCCGAGTCGGGCTTCCTCGACCCCGACAAGCCGATCCGCGAGTACACCGAGAAGGAGATGCACGACTTCCTCCACCGGGAGCCGTCCAAAGTGAAGGTCGAGGGTGTGAACCTCACCTACGAGGGTCTGATCCCCAAGATCCAGAAGTCGTTCCTCGCCAAGGACAAGGAGGCGCTGCAACCGCACATCCGGGCGTTCGTGGAGCGGGCGGTCACCTTCACCACCTGTCCCGAGTGCGACGGCACCCGGCTCGGCGAAGCGGCCCGGTCGTCGAAGATCAAGGGCATCAGCATCGCCGACGCCTGCGCGATGCAGATCAGCGACCTGGCCGACTGGGTGCGCGGCCTCGACGAGCCTTCCCCGGGCGCTTCGAGCGGGAGACACTCCACGGTGGCGCCGCTGCTCGCCGCGCTGCGGCAGATCCTCGACTCGTTCGTGGAGATCGGCCTCGGCTACCTCTCGCTCGACCGGCCGTCGGGCACGCTGTCGGGCGGCGAGGCACAGCGCGTCAAGATGATCCGCCACCTCGGCTCCGCGCTCACCGATGTCACCTACGTCTTCGACGAGCCCACCATCGGCCTGCATCCCCATGACATCCAGCGGATGAACGACCTGCTGCTGCGGCTGCGGGACAAGGGCAACACGGTGCTCGTCGTGGAGCACAAGCCGGAGGTGATCGCGATCGCCGACCACATCGTCGACCTCGGTCCCGGCGCCGGTACGGAGGGCGGCACCGTCTGCTTCGAGGGCACCGTCGAGGGGCTGCGGGCCGGCGGCACCCTCACCGGCCGCCACCTCGACGACCGGGCCGCGCTCAAGGAGACGGTGCGCAAGCCCGCCGACTGGCTGGAGATCCGCGGCGCGACGGCGAACAACCTGCGGAACGTCGACGTCGACATCCCGCTCGGGGTGCTCTGCGTGGTCACCGGCGTGGCGGGCTCCGGCAAGAGCTCGCTGGTGCACGGGTCGATCCCGGCCGACGCGGGTGTGGTGGCGGTCGACCAGAGCCCGATCCGCGGCTCCCGGCGGAGCAGCCCGGCGACGTACACCGGACTGCTCGACCCGATCCGCAAGGCGTTCGCGAAGGCCAACGGCGTCAAGCCGGCGCTGTTCAGCGCCAACTCCGAGGGCGCCTGCCCCACCTGCAACGGCGCCGGTGTCGTCTACACCGACCTGGCGATGATGGCCGATGTCGCCAGTACCTGCGAGGAGTGCGAGGGGAAGCGGTTCCAGGCCTCGGTGCTGGAGTACCGCCTCGGCGGGCGCGACATCAGCGAGGTGCTGGCGATGCCGGTGGCCGAGGCCGAGGAGTTCTTCGGCGCCGGCGAGGCGCGCACGCCGGCCGCGCAGCGCATCCTCGCCCGGCTCATCGACGTCGGCCTCGGCTACCTCACCCTCGGCCAGCCGCTCACCACGCTGTCCGGCGGCGAGCGGCAGCGGCTCAAGCTGGCCACCCTCCCCCAGCCTTCGGCCGGGGGGACTCCCAGGGCCGAGAAAGGCGGCGTCTACGTCCTCGACGAGCCGACCACCGGCCTCCACCTCGCGGACGTCCGGCAGTTGCTCGGCCTGCTCGACCGGCTCGTCGACTCCGGCAAGTCGGTCATCGTCATCGAGCACCACCAGGCGGTCATGGCGCACGCGGACTGGATCATCGACCTCGGCCCCGGCGCCGGCCACGACGGCGGCCGGATCGTCTTCGAGGGCACACCCGCCGACCTCGTCGCCGCCCGCTCCACCCTCACCGGCGAGCACCTCGCGGCCTACATCGGCTGCTGATCGAGGCCCTCGCGGACACCGTGGGACGAGGATTCGCCACCACCGGAGGAGTGCGGGCCGGCCGTCGCCCCGACGGCCGGCAGGCGTGGCTCCGCGGTGCCGAACACGGCATCGGGGGCCGCCGTGGCGGCCGGGCCGGCGACCACGTGATCGCCGGCCCGGCCTCCGGCACGTCCTCGCCGAGGCGGTGGAGAGACGGTGGATCAGTCGGGCATCCCGCTCCGGTGCGGGTCCCGTCGCATGCACCAGGTGCGCGGGCCGCCGTCGGGCAACTCGACCTCCGCCGTGACCCCGAATCCCAACCGCTCGTAGAACGCCACGTTCCGCTCGCTTGAGGTCTCCAGGTAGACGGGGAGACCGGCCCGCTCGGCGGCGTCCAGACCGGGCCGGAGCACCGCACCGCCCAGCCCCCGTCCCTGGTCCCGCGGATCGACCCCCACCGTGGCCAGGAACCACACCGGTTCGCCGGGACGGTACGGCTCCAGGGCGCGCTCGGCGGACTCGTACGCCGCCGCGCGGTCGCCCGCCAGTTCACCCACCAGCGGGCCGACCTCGGCGAACCCGGGGGCGGGGTCCTGCTCGGGGGTGGTCCACACGGCCACGGCCCGCCCGTCGCCGCCCACCCAGACCCGGCCGTACCGCATTCCGATGCGGGTCAGGAAGAGCTCCTGGAGGCGGCCCACCCGCTCCCGGTGGCCGTCGGCCGCGATCACGTGCCGGGTGAAGGGGTAGTCGGCGAAGGCGCGCGCGAGGGTCCGTACGGCTGCGGGCACGTCCTCCCGCGTGGCGGGGCGGACGCGGTGGTCGTCGATGGCCATGCGGTGTCCTCCGTGGTTTCGCGCCGGTGCCCGGCCATCATCGGTGCCGGCGCGGCGGCGGAGCGACCGAGTTTCCCTTGCCACCGCGAGTACGGGCGACCGGCGGCGATCCGGTGGACCTCCTCGGCCCACATCCGGCCCCCTGGTCTTCTCCCTCGGTCTTCTCTGGCGAGATTCACGGCGGCTTCCGGGCGGCGGCGGGCGCGGGTCCGCGCGGTGAGTTCGTCTTCCAACGTGATCGGCAGTCGCTCGGCGGACCCGCCGTGGCGCAGGGCGTGGGTGCCGGTGAAGGCGCCGGCCGGGACGCCCGAGAACTCCGACTCTTGATCACGTCTTGCGGCAGTGCCCTGTCGTGCACTAACAACGTGCAGCATGAATCTGTTCAACCGCAGTTCCCCGCCTCGCCGCACGGTGGCCCAGGCCGCCCCGGCGGCCCCGAACTCCGCTGTCCTGCCGGATCCCGCCCTCGCGGCTCTGACCGGGGAGTGGATGATCGATCCCGCGCACAGCAGGATCGGGTTCTCCGTCCGGCACGCCATGGTGACCACGGTGCGCGGCGCCTTCACGGAGTACGAGAGCCGCCTCTACTTCGACGGCCGCAACCCGGCCCGCTCCCGGGCCGAGATCGTGCTGTCCAGCGCCAGCGTCCAAACCGGCGTGGAGCAACGCGACGCCCACTTGGTCGGCCGCGACTTCCTGGACGCCAAGACCTACCCGCGCATGAGCTTCACGAGCACCGCCGTGCACGTCGCGGGCAAGGACGTCTACCGCATGACCGGCGACCTCACCATCAAGGGCATCACCCGTCCCGTCGTCCTGGAACTCACCTACTTCGGACACGTCACCGATCCGTTCGGCTACGAGCGGGTCGGCTTCGACGGCACCACCACCATCAACCGTTCCGACTGGGGCCTGACGTACAACGCCAAACTGGCCCAGGGGGGTGCCCTGGTGAGTGAGAAGGTCCGCCTCCAGTTCGACATCGCCGCCATCCGTACCGCACCTGCCGGTTAGAGGGGCGCTCCCTCCACTGTCGTGTGACCGCATCCCGGGTCACCGTTCGGCACGTGCCCGGCCCGGCCACCGGCACGGCGGTCGCCGTGCTCGTCCGCATCCCCGGCCGTCCGGGCCCGGACACCACCGGGATCGTGCGCGGTGCCCGGCCCTTCAGGGCGGACGGACCGGTTCTGCTGCTCGACGTATCGGCGGTCGATGCCCGACGGCTCCACCGCCGCTACGAGCGCGGACCCGAGCGTTCCCGGCTTTCACCGCCGTCGCCCGCTTCGAGATCGCCCTCCGAGTCCCCGAGCATGATTGGTTTGGCGCCGGGGAACCGGCCGTTCCCGCCGACGCGCTCGGACCCCGGTGCGGCAGGTTGGAGTCCCCGTCCGACGCAAGGCTCGGCGGCCGCCGGACGCACCGGGACGGACCGACACCACCGGTTCGAGTCCCGTGCTCCGCGCGTCCCTCACCGACACCGGCTGTGGACGCCCGGCCCGCAAGGCGTCGACCACGAGAGCGCGAAATCCGACCGGACGGCGCCGGCGGAAATCGATTTCGGCGCTCCGATCGTCTTCGGCGCTCCGATCGTCGAATTCCTTTCGACAACCCTTTGGACACTGAACCGATACAGTCGAACGTCTCGTTTAAGCACCAGAAGTCCGTATTGGCAGGCGGTGAATTTCGTCGAGCCCACGCTGAAGACCTTGCGTCACCGATGTACCACTGCCAACATCGCGGCGAAGCGGCGTTCGAAAACCCCGCCCCAATCGACCGCGGACGCGCTCGGTTTCTCATCCTCCGCGGCAGTGCGTGATCACGAGGAGTGTCATGTCCGGTTTACGCGACAACATGGGAACGACCCGTCGGTGGGTCGGCATGCTGGCGAGCGGTATCGTCATGCTGCTCGCCGCGCTGACCGTGGTGACGGTCGGCAGCGCCGGTGCGATGGCGGACACGGCCGCGCGCGACAGGCCGGCCTCGGACAGTGCGATGGCACAGGTCGCCGCGATGCAACCCGGATGGAACCTGGGCAACTCCCTCGACGCCACCGGCAGCGACGAGACCTCGTGGGGCAACCCGCGCATCACGGAGGCGTTGCTCGACAACGTCAGGGCCCAGGGGTTCAACAGCATCCGCATTCCCGTGACCTGGGGCCAACACCAGGGTCCGGCGCCGAACCACACCATTGACGCGGCGTATCTGAACCGCGTCAAGGAGGTGGTCGACTGGGCGTTGGCGGACGGCTTCCACGTCATGATCAACATCCACCACGACTCCTGGCAGTGGATCGCGAACATGCCGGCCGACCGCGCCGGTGTGCTCGCCCGCTACAACGCCATCTGGAAGCAACTGGCCACCACGTTCCGGAACTCCTCGCCCAGGCTGGTGTTCGAAAGCGTCAACGAACCGCAGTTCACCGGAAGCTCCGGCGACGCCCAGAACGCGGCGCTGCTGCACGAGCTCAACACCTCGTTCCACCGCATCGTGCGCGAGTCCGGCGGCAACAACGCGACCCGCCTGCTCGTCCTGCCGACCCTGCACACGTCGGCCGACCAGGCACGGGTGGACGAGCTGGTCGCCACCTTCGACGCTCTCGGCGATCCCCATCTCGCCGCGACGGTGCACTACTACGGCTACTGGCCGTTCAGCGTGAACGTCGCCGGCGGAACGCGTTTCGACGCCACCGCCCAGAAGGACCTGACCGACGCGTTCGACCGCGTCCACAACGCCTTCGTGGCCCGGGGCATCCCCGTGATCCTCGGCGAGTACGGCCTGCTGGGCTTCGACCGCCACACCGGCACCATCCAGCAGGGCGAGAAGCTGAAGTTTTTCGAAGCGCTCGGATACCACGCCCGCGTCAGGAAGATCACGACCATGCTGTGGGACAACGGTCAGCACTTCCAGCGCACCGGCTTCCGGTGGAACGACCCGGAGCTGTTCGCGCAGATCAAGTCCAGCTGGACGACCCGCTCGGGCACGGCCTCGTCCGACCAGGTGTTCAGCGCCCGCGGGGCGGCCGTCACCGACAAGACGCTCACGTTGAACCTCAACGGCACCTCGTTCGTCGGGTTGCGCCACGGCGCCACCGACCTGGTGCGCGGCAGGGACTACACCGTCCAGGGCGACCGGCTCACCCTCACCGCCTCCGCGCTCACCCGGCTGAGCGGATCGCGGGCCTACGGAACCAACGCGGTGCTGCACGCGCGGTTCTCACGCGGTGTTCCGTGGCGGATCGACCTGATCACCCACGACACCCCGATCCTGCGGAGCACCACCGGAACGACGAACTCCTTCGCCATCCCCACCGACTTCCGCGGCGACCGCCTCGCCACGATGGAGGCCCGGTACGCCGACGGCAGCAACGCCGGCCCCCACAATTGGACCTCCTACAAGGAGTTCGACCGCGCGTTCGCGCCCGACTACACCGCCGGCGTCACCACGCTGACGTCCGACTTCTTCGCCGAGGTCAAGGACGGCTCCCGCGTGACGCTCACGTTCCACTACTGGAGCGGAACGACGGTGACCTACTACGTCACCAAGTCCGGGACGTCGGTCACCGGCACCACGGCCTGATCGCCCCTCCGACGGCCGGCGGGACGGATCCACCACGGTCCGTCCCGCCGGCCGCGTACGGCGCGACGGGGGCGTCTCGCCCACGGCCGGTCGAGATCCCGACGGGCCGAGCCGATCCGGTCGGCGCCCGACACGGCGGCGGCCCCCACAGTCACCCGTTCGGACCACCGCTCTCGCCCTCGCTTTGCGGGCCCCTGTCACCCGTATGCAGGATCGAATCCACGTGGGGTCCGGAGACCGTGCCGGCGCAGGGCACCGCTTCCCCGGCCTCCTCCCTCCGAGAAAACCGACCGACGCACCGCGCCCGGCGGACAGCCGTCCGCGCGGCGTCCCGGTTGTCCGATGGAAGGACAGGATCATGAGTGTACGGAGCATCGCATCGGCCCGACTGACGGACGGCCGACCGCAGATCTTCGCGGCGAGCGGTCAGGGGCTGTTCTCCGCGTGGAAGGTGAACACGCACCCCGATGCGGGCTGGACCGGCTGGCAGAAGTTCGACTTCTTCCACGGCCGGGTGTCGTCCCTGGCGGCGGCGCAACTGACGGACGACCGTCCGCAGATCGTCGCCACGACCGAGGCCGGAGAGGTGTGGACGACCTGGAAGCTGTCCACCGATCCGAACGCCGAGTGGGCCGACTGGGTGAGGTTCGACGGCGTGCCGGGCGCGGCCCGCAGCGTGGGCGCGGCGCAGCTGACGGACGGTCGGCCGCAACTCGTGGTGGGCACCAGCTCCGGTTCGGTCTCCACCTGGAAGGTGGACACGCACCCCGATGCGGCGTGGGCCTCCTGGGTCTCCTTCAACGGCCCGCCCGCCTGATCCGCCTCCGACGAGGCGAGCCGCGTCTCCGGCGCCCGTACCGCGGCCACCGGTGGAGAACCTGTTCGGCGAAGGGCGGACCGCCGTGGACCGGTACCCCCTACGGTCGACGACTCCCGCCAAGGAGCACGTCTTCGGAGGCCGTGCCGGCACGGACCGGCTCGGCCGGGGCGGCCTGCCGGGCGGCCCCCGTCGCCGGGACACGGGAAGTCGGCGACGTCGAGAGCGATCGGGCGGCGGTCGAAGGGCCGCACACCGCGTCCGCCGTCGGCGACGGCGGACGACGGCCGCGCCACGAGGGGCGGGCGAGAGCGACCCGACGGCCGCCCGGCAGGCCGTCCCTCCGACGCACGGTCGTACACGGCACCCGCCGCCCGTCCGGCACCGCCGGCACGGGCTGGTCCCGAGGCGGGTGCCCGCCGAGCGGCGGTGACGGCGGAGTGGGCTCAGGAGCGCAGGGCGTCGATGGCGTCCTCGACCGTGGGGTGGAAGGTGAAGACCTGATCGAGGCCGACGGTGCGGAAGACGCGCATCAGGTCGTGCCTCACCCCGCTGAGGAACAGGCGCGAGCCCGTCGCCTGGGCGCGGTGGTAGGCGGTGACGAGCGCGGTGATGCCGGTGGAGTCGCAGTAGGTGAGTTCCGACAGGTCGATCACCACGGGGGTGCTGGGTCCGAAGGGCGTGTCGTCGAGGGCGTGGGAGAGGCGCGGTGCGGTGTGGTAGTCGAGTTCGCCGGTCACGGTCAGCACAGTCGTGCCGGAGGGGTCGGTCTGGCAGGTGACGGTCATCGTGCGGTCGGTCACCGGTTCTCCTGTGCGGGTGGGGTGGTGCGGCGGGGCGGGACGGACAGGGCGAGCAGCGCGGTGTCGTCGTTGACGCCTGGCCCCAGGTCGGCGAGGAGTTCGTCCACGGCGCCGAGCAGGCCGTCGGCTCCTCGCGGGACGGCGGCGGACAGCCGGCGGGCCAGCCCGTCCTCCCCCAGCATGGTGCCATCGGGCGTGCGGGCTTCGATGAGCCCGTCGGTGTACAGCAGCAGCGCCTCGCCGGGGAAGAGCCGTGTGGTGGCCTGGACGAACCGGGGATCGGGCAGCATCCCGATCAACTGGCCGCCGGCGGTGGAGATGGGTTCGACGCTCCCGTCGGCGCGCAGCACGAGGGCCGGGGGGTGGCCGCCGCCGGCCAGGGAGACGGCGAAGGACCCGTCGGGCCCTGGTTCGAGCACCCCGAAGACGGCGGTGCAGTACCGGGGGGCGCCTCCCTGGTGCTCGCCCTTGAGGACGGCGTCGAGGTTGGCCAGGGCCGTGCAGGGGTCGGGGTCGTAGATGGCGGCGGCACGCAGGGTGTAGCGGGTCAGTGACGTCAGGGCGGCGGCGTCGGCGCCCTTTCCGCACACGTCGCCGAGGAAGAACGCCCAGCGGCCGTCGTCGAGCGGGAACAGGTCGTAGAAGTCGCCGCCGACCTCGTGCACGGACGCGGGGTGGTAGGCCGCGGCCGTGTCCAGACCGGGCACGGCGGGCAGGGCGGGGGGCAGCAGGGTCCGCTGCAGGGTGCGGGCCAGGCGCTCGGCGGCGGTGCGCTGGGCCCGTTCGGCGGCGATGGTGCGGAGGGTGGACAGCCGCAGTTCGAGTTCGTCCATCACCAGTGCGGCCAGGTCCTCGAGGACGGCGAGCTGGTCGTCGGTGGCCTCGCGGGGCCGGATGTCCAGCACGTCGACCGTTCCCAGACGTTCGCCTTGGGCGGTGGTGATGGGCGCGGCGGCGTAGAACCGTATGCCCGGCTCGCCCCGGACCAAGGGGTGGTCCGCCGTGCGGGGATCGGCGAGGGTGTCGGGCACCACGTACGGGGTGTCGTGGAGGATGGCCGAGGCGCACAGACCGGTGTCGCGGCCGATCTGGGTGACGCCGTCCAACCCGTGCGTGGCCTTGAACCACACTCGGTCGGTGTCGATGATCGCCACGGTGGCCATCGGCGTGCCGAAGGTGCGGGCGGCCAGGGAGGCGATGGTGTCGAACGCGCCGTCGGACGGAGTGTCCAGGATGTGGTAGCGGCGTACCGCGGCCAACCGCCTCTGCTCGTCGACGGGGGAAGGCTCCGCATCGTGGTGGGGGGCGCCGCCCGTCACCGTCACCTCCGCTTGTCCCCGATCCCGGCTCGTCCGCTGATGAGACGGCTGTCTTATCCTACGGATTGCGTCACCGAGCTCGGATGAGCGGGGTGGGGTCCAAGACGCGGAAACGAGAACGGCACGGTGTGCACGCAGCCGGATCGAACGTGGCGTTTCCCGGAAGGCAGCGAGATGGCAGAGGGCACGCGCGCCGTGGATCCGACCACGAGCGCGGCCGGCACGAGTGGGCGATCTCGGGGGATTGATCGGCGTGAACGGAAGGATGTCCGGTGACGCGTTCTGATGGCGCTGAGCACGAGCCGCCGGCCACGACCGAGGTCGACGTGTTCGCCGCCGACCACGAGGTCGGTCGGGATCTCGCCGCGGTGGATTGGGAGGCGACCCCGCTCGGGCCGCCCGCCGGCTGGCCGCAGAGCCTGCGGACCGCGGTGAGCATCCTGCTGTCGTCCCGGTTCCCGATGTGGATGGCGTGGGGGCCGCGGCTGACGTTCTTCTGCAACGCCGCCTATCGGCGGGACACGCTGGGCCGGAAGTACCCGTGGGCGTTGGGCCGGCCGGCGAGCGAGGTGTGGGCGGAGATCTGGGACGACATCGGCCCGCGGATCGACACCGTGCTGTCCACGGGGAAGGCGACCTGGGACGAGGCGCTGCTGCTGTTCCTGGAACGGTCCGGGTACCCGGAGGAGACCTACCACACGTTCTCCTACAGCCCCCTGCGGGACGACGCCGGCGCGGTGGTCGGCATGTTGTGCGTGGTCAGCGAGGACACCGAACGGGTCGTCGGTCAACGGCGGATGGCAACGCTGCGGGATCTCGGCTCCGATCCCAGCGTGGTGCGCACCGAGCAGGAGATGCTGGCCTTCACCGGTCGGCAGCTCGACCGTAATCCGCAGGACCTTCCGTTCACGCTGACCTACCTGTTCCAGGACGACGGTCGCGCGCGGTTGGCGGCCGCGACCGGGATACCCGCCGGACACCCGGCCGCCCCGGCGACGCTGTCGGTCGAGGACTCGGACGGGGTGTGGCCCGCGGCGGCGCCGGCTCGGGGAGAAACGGTGCTGGTGGAGCTCGACGGCGCCCCGTTCGTCGACCTGCCGACCGGGAGCTGGCCGGAGCCGCCCGAGCGGGCCTTGGTGGTGCCGCTGTTGCAGCAGGGCAGCGCGCCGTACGGGTTCCTGGTGGTCGCGCTGAACCGGTACCGGCCTCTGGACGACGGCTACCGCGGTTTCGTCGAGTTGGCCGCCGGGCACGTGGCCGCGGGGATCGCGAGCGCCCGCAGCTACCAGGCCCAGCAGCGGCGGGCGGAGGAGCTGGCCGAGCTGGACCGTGCCAAGACCACGTTCTTCTCCAACATCAGCCACGAGTTCCGCACCCCGCTCACCCTCATCATGGGGCCGCTGGAGGAGCTGCGCGGCCGGCTGGCCGGGACGGACGAGCGGGCGCGGGAGGAGTTGGAGGCCATCCGCCGCAACGCGCTGCGGCTGAGCAAGCTGGTCAACACTCTGCTGGACTTCTCCCGCATCGAGGCCGGCCGCATGCGGGCCCGTTACGAGCCGGTCGACCTGGGCGCGGTCACCGCCGAGCTCGCCAGCGTCTTCCGCTCCGCCGTCGACAAGGCCGGGCTGTCCTTCGACGTCGAGTGCCCCTCGCTGGACGAGCCGGTCCACATCGACCGCGGCATGTGGGAGAAGGTGATCCTCAACCTGCTCAGCAACGCGCTGAAGTTCACCTTCGAAGGCTCCATCCGCGTCTCCGTGCACGCGGAGGACGCCCACGCCGTGGTCACCATCGCGGACACCGGTGTCGGTGTGCCCGCCGAGGAAGTGCCCAGGCTGTTCGAGCGGTTCCACCGCATCGAGAACACCCGCTCCCGTTCCAACGAGGGAAGCGGCATCGGGTTGGCGCTGGTGAAGGAACTCGTCGGCCTGCACGGCGGCACGATCACCGCGGACAGCGTCCAGGGCAAGGGCACCACCTTCACCATCCGCCTGCCCTTCGGGACCGGCCACCTGCCGGCCGACTCGCTGGTGTCCCCCACGGGCACCGCCACGGTCTCCACCGCCGACGACCCCTATCTGCAGGAGGCGTTGCGCTGGCTGCCCGCCGACGACACCGGCGCGTCCGACACGGACCCCGCGGTGGCCGAGGCCACCGCGGGGACGGCGCCGGCGTTCACCTCCGGTTCGGCCGCCCCGGCGCGGGTTCTGATCGCCGACGACAACGCCGACATGCGCGAGTACCTCACCCGCCTCCTGACCGACGCCGGCTACCGGGTCGACGCGGTCGGCGACGGCCGGGAAGCCCTGGAGGCCGTCCGCGCGACCACTCCCGACCTGGTGGTCAGCGACGTGATGATGCCCCGCATGGACGGTCTGGAGCTGGTGGCGGCGCTGCGCGCCGAATCCCGCACCGCGTCGGTTCCCGTCCTGCTGCTGTCCGCCCGGGCCGGGCAGGAGGCCTCCATCGAGGGCCTGCGGGCAGGCGCCGACGACTACCTGGTCAAGCCGTTCGCCGCCGCGGAGCTGCTGGCGCGCGTACGGGCGAACGTGGAGCTGGCCCGGCTGCGCAACCACCACGCCCGCTGGCGGACCGCGCTGGTGGACTCCCTGCAGGAGGCGTTCTTCGTCTGCGACGAGGACGGCGCGGTCGTCGAGATCAACGCCGCGTTCACCGACATCCTCGGCTACGGGGTCGAAGACCTGCCCTACCGGCCGATCCACCCGTGGTGGCCGGACGCCGCCACCGACCCCGAGGCCCACCGGCAGGTCGCCGACGCCTTCTCGGGCCTGGTCGGCCAGGGCCGGGGCAGCTACACCGTTCCCGTCACCCACCGCGACGGGCACCGGCTGTGGATCAGCGTCAACTTCAACCAGGCCCAGGACCCCGACACCGGGCGCCGCGTGATCGTCGGCACGTTCCGTGACGTCACCGCCGACCACTACGCCATCCAACGCGAAAGCGCCCTCGCCTCCCTGAGCATGCGTCTGTCCCAGGCCACGAGCCTGACCGACGCGCTGACCGGCGCGCTGACCGAACTGAAGGACCTGTGGCGCGCCCGACGCGTG
This sequence comes from Streptomyces macrosporus, assembly GCF_039533145.1. Taxonomy (NCBI): domain Bacteria; kingdom Bacillati; phylum Actinomycetota; class Actinomycetes; order Kitasatosporales; family Streptomycetaceae; genus Streptomyces; species Streptomyces macrosporus. The sequence goes on along the minus strand of NZ_BAAASZ010000007.1, from coordinate 164,219 downwards.
CTGGCCGCCGTCTTCGACCACGGCGACGAACCCACCCTGACCTCCACCGACACATCGGTGACCTGGCAAAAACTTCCGGCCGAACACCGTCGTGTCCTCACCGACCTGCGCCGGCAGCCCCTGCTCACCCCGGTCGCCGACCACACCGGGGCGGGCATCCTCCTGGAACACCCCGACGGCCCGCTGGTGCTGTGGATCGACCTGGGCGACCACCGACTCTTCACCGGCGAGGACCAACTGCTGCTGTCGCTGCTGGCCGGTCACCTCGTCCAGGGGCTGGTCCGCGCGCACCAGATCGACCAGCAGCGCGAGACGGCCATCGCCCTGCAGCGCGCCATCCTCGGCCCTTCGAGCCTGCCCGACGGCTTCGCCGTCCGCTACGAGCCCGCCACCCGCCCCCTGGAAGTCGGCGGCGACTGGTACGACACCATCGCCCTGCCGGACGGACGCATCGGCATCGTGGTCGGCGACTGCGTCGGCCGCGGCCTGGAAGCCGCCACCGTCATGGGACAACTGCGCAGCGCCTGCCGCGCCCTGCTGCTGCAGGACGCGAGGCCCGCCCAGACCCTCATGGCCCTGGACCACTTCGCCGCGAACATCCCCGGCGCGGCGTGCACCACCGTCTTCTGCGGCGTCCTCGACCCCGAAACCGGGCACCTGACCTACTGCAGCGCCGGACATCCGCCGGGCATCCTCACCCACCCCGACGGCACCACCCGCCTCCTCGAGGACGGGCGCTCCGCTCCCCTGGCCGTCCGCCCCGGCAGGACGCGGCCCGAGGGCGAGTGCACCATCCCCGCACGCGCCACCCTGCTGCTGTACACCGACGGCCTCGTGGAGCGTCGGCGTCGCCCGCTGAGCGCGGGCATCGCCCAGGCCAGCGAAGCCGTCCAGGAAGGTCGGGATGTCGCCGTCGACGACCTCGCCACCCAGGTCATGACCCGCCTGGCCCCCACCGGCGGCTACGACGACGACGTCGCCCTGCTGCTGTACCGGCACCCCGCCCCACTGGAGATGTCCTTCCCCGCCGAGTCGTCCCAACTCGCCCCCGTCCGGAAGGCCCTGCGCAACTGGCTCAGCCAGTGCGACGTCCCCCCGCAGACGATGCAGAGCATCCTGGTCGCCGCCGGCGAAGCGTGCGCCAATGCCATCGAACACGGACACCGCCACACCCCCGGCGACACCGTCCGGCTGCGCGCCGAAGCCTTCGTCGACAACCTGCGCCTCACCGTCGTCGACACCGGCCGCTGGAAGACCCCACAACCCGAGGCCAATGCTCACCGAGGCCGTGGCATGGCCCTGATGCGTGCCATGATGCACCAGGTCACCGTCACTCCGAGCCCAGCCGGCACCACCGTCGACATGCACACGAGGATCGCCTGATGACCACCCCGCTCACCCTCACCCCCGGCCACCGCCCGGACGGTACCGCCCTCCTGACAGTCGTCGGCGAAATCGACATGAGCAACACCGACACCTTCGCCGCCGCCCTCGACAGCACACCGGGCCGCCTCGTTCTCGACCTGACCGCCGTCGAATACCTCGACAGCGCCGGCCTGTCGGTCCTGTTCGCCCACGCCGACCGCATCGAACTGATCGCCACCCCCCTCCTGGCCCCCGTTCTGACCATCTCCGGACTCGCCGACCTGACCACCATCCAGGGCCTGGAGTCCGACACCACCCTCCCCCCGCAGCGCTGAACTCCCGCGGCGCCGACGCCGTCGACCGGCACGCCGACGGCGGCGCCGGAGACGCGCCCCCTCCGTCCCGCTCCGTCCCGCGCGTTCGGCCGGCCGGTGGACGGACACGGTGATCCTCGTCGACGACCGGTCGCGGAGCCCGCGAGGCCCTGGAACGCGCCCCTTCCGTCCCGGTGTTCGGCCGCGGGCCCTCGGGACCCCGGCGTTCCGCGGGGCGGCTTCTCGGGCGCGGACGGCGGACCCGGTGGTCACGGCCCCTGGGCGGGCCGGATGTTCTGGTTGGCGTGGAAGAGGTTGTCCGGGTCGTACGTCCGCTTGACCTGTGCGAGCCGGTCGTAGTGGTCGCGGTAGGTGGCCCGGACCCGCTCCTGGTGCTCGCCCTGCCCCATGAAGTTCACGTACGCGCCGCCCATGGAGTAGGGGTGCATCTTCTCCCAGTAGTCGACGCACCACTGCCTGATGGTCTCGGCGTTCGCCGGGTCGGGGTCGACACCGGCGAAGACGCCGGACCAGACGGCGTCCCGGTAACTCCACGCCGTGTCGTCCCGGCCCACCCGGTGGGCGGCCCCGTCGACCGGGTAGAGGTGCATCAGCGAGAGCGGGGTGGGGATGTTCTCGCCGTGCTCGAGATGCACGTCGAGGGCGGCGTCCGGGATCCGGTCGAAGAAGTCGCCGCGCCAGTACCACTGGTACCCGGTGGGGATCAGGTCGTCGAACATGCCCTGCAAGGCGGGATAGGGCATCGGTGTCGCGAAGTGGAAGGCGGGCGGCGCGGGCTCGTTCACCGCGGCGAGAGCGCCCTCGAAACGGTCCGGGTCGCCGGTGTGGCACCACACGACGCCGCACACCTTCCGGCCGTGGATCTCTTCGGGGAAGGGCGGGCCGGGCGGAATGACGAAGATGGTGAAGAAGCCGTAGACGTCCTCGGATGCCTGCGGGAGAAAGTCGCGGTACCAGGAGAGCACCTCGCGGGTGCGGTCGACCGGCCACACGGTGACACCGACCCCGACGGTGTCCACCGGGTGCAGTCGGTAGGTGAAGGAGGTCACGATGCCGAAGTTGCCGCCGCCTCCGCGCAGGGCCCAGAACAGGTCCGGGTGCTCGGTCTCGCTCGCGGTGACGAGGCTGCCGTCGGCCAGCACCACGTCCGCGGCCAGCAGGTTGTCCACCGTCAGGCCGTACTTGCGGGTGAGGTAACCGTGGCCGCCGCCGAGGGTCAGGCCTCCGACGCCCGTCATCGAGACGATGCCGGAGGGCGTCGCGAGCCCGAAGCCGTGGGTGGCGTGGTCGAGATCGCCGAGCAGGCTGCCGCCGCCGACCTGGGCGGTCCTCGCGGCGGGGTCGACGCGCACCCAGCGCATCGGCGACAGGTCGACGGTGACGCCGTCGTCCACCAGACAGAGCCCGGGGCCGCTGTGCCCGCCGCCTCGGACGGCGAGTTCCAGGCCGTTGTCGCGGACGAAGTCGACCGCGCCCATGACATCCGCGGCGTCCGCGCACCGCACGATGGCGGCGGGACGCTTGTCGATCATTGCGTTGTAGATCTCGCGGGCCTGGTTGTACTCGGGATCCTGCGCGCCTATGACGGGCCCACGCAGAGCGGTCCGCATCGCTTCCAACGTCGCACTGTCCATGATGATCTCCCTGAGGGGCGCGGACCTCGTCCCCCGGCTTCGGCCTCCACGGCCGCCGCCACGCTCGCCCGCCGCGGACTCCTCACCAGGGCCTTCGGCGGAGCGTCTCGGAGGCGAGGTACCCCGTGCGTCCCCGTGTGCCGCTCGGCGCCCGAACAGTCGGACGGAAGCAGGTCGTCCCCGTTGCCCGGGCCGCGCATGACCGGTCGCGCACCGGCCCCGGGCGCCCGGCACACATCCGGGACGCCACAAGGCTGACGTGTCCAGCGTCTCGCCAACCGCCGAGCCGTGCAATTCGGTGGCTCGCTGCCCGCGGGGAGCCCGGCGCGTCCACCGTACGATCTCGCCGTGCGTGCTCTGCGTGCGCACGGCGGCACGGAAGGCCACGGCGCCCGGCGGGGCTCTGCCGGACGGTGTCGCAGAGCTGCCCCGGAGGTGGGTCCTCTCCCCGGCGGCTGTCGCGCGGGGAAGGGTCGCCGTCGCGCGTCACCGGCACGCCCGCCGGCCCGGGCCCGCGCAGACGGGCTGTGCCCGGTGCGTGCCGGCACCGCGAGGGCGGGTCCTACCCCTCGGTGTAGAACCGGATCGTCGCCGCCGTCGTGGCCGCCACGGTCCCCGCGTCCGCGCCCGAGGCGGCATACGCGGCGCCCCACTCCCGGCCCGACCGCGTCATGAACTCCTTCGCCTCGGGTGACGTCTGCCAGGCCTCGGCCTCCTCCTTGCCGAGCCCGCCGCCCGCGAGGTGCAGACCGAGTCCGAGGAACATCAGGTCCCAGCCGACCCCGACCGACCCGGGCCCGAACCGGTCCCAGAACTCCTCCGGCACCACCGCCACGTGCTCCAGCTCGAACACCGTCCGCCCCTCGCCGTCCGGCGCGAGCCGCACCTCGACCTCGCTGAACCCCGGGTCCGGTCCGTACAGCCAGCTCACCCGGAGCCGCGTCGGCGCATCGCACTCGAGGATCTCGCCTCCGGCGTTGCCCTCCAGCCGGTACCGCCCGCCCACCCTGAACTCACCGCTGACCGGCAGGAACCACCGCCCGATCCGCTCGGGCGACGTCACCGCGTCCCACACGTCGGCGACGTCGGCGTCGTAGGTGCGCCGCAGCAGCACCGTACGGGCCTGCCCCGCCTCGACCTGCCGGACGCCGACCTTCCGGTGCAGACGGTTGATCTCCTCGACGATCTCACTCATCCCCGCTCGCTTCCTTCCGCTTCCCGCGCTCGCGCTTTCCCCTGGCGAGCTCCGTCTCGAGCGCGTCGAGTCGCTGCTCCCAGAACCCTCGGAACCTCTCCAGCCACGCGTCCACCTCCCGCAGCGGCCCGGCCTCGACGGCGTACAGCCGCCGGGTCCCCTCCGCCCGTACGGACGCGAACCCGCTCTCCCGCAGCACCCGGAGGTGCTGCGACACCGCCGGCTGGGAGATCCCGAACTCGTCCCGAATCACGGCGCTGACCTCACCCGAGGCCATCTCACCCGAGGCGAGCAGCTCCAATATCCGGCGCCTGACCGGCTCCCCCAGAACGTCGAAGGCGTGCACGCGCCCACTATGCCGGCGTCCACTTATATAAGGCAAGGCTTAAATATGGTCTCCGGCCCGACGAGGCGGGCTTGGACCGGTGGCTACGTCGGACGGGGCCGGCCGTTCCGACGGGTGACGACCCTCCGGCCCCGCGGAGCGGACGCGGCGCGGCGGCGGCGCGATCGCCCCGCTCGTCCACCACCCCCGCCCCGCCACGTGAAACGGCCCCGAGTGAGGGAGATCACAAAAGGTCTTTCCGTGCGAAGCACAACCTGTCGACGGGCCGGCAAGTCACGTAAGCGCCCACGTTCGGCTTCCGTGAAAGGAATCCATGAAGCTTCGTCGCGCCCTGTCGGCCGCTGCCGCCATCGCCGCCGTCGGCTCCGTGTCACTGCTCGCTTCCCCCGCCGCGCACGCGAAGGGAGAAACGCCCGCGGACAGCGGTGCTCCCTCCGCGCCGGCCACCACCGAGCCGTCACCCGAGCAGTCCGCCACCGGTGGCGCTGCCGACGAGGAGGAACCCTCGGCCGGACAGCCGGGCGACACGGCGGCCTCTCCGGAGCGGGCCGAGCCGACGCCGTCGGCGACGACGTCGAGCGCCACACCGTCTCCGACGTACACCCGCCCGAGCTTCTGTTCCGGCATTCCCGAGGAGGAGCGGGGGAAGACGGAACTGCGCGGCCTCCCGAGCAAGATCGTCGCCGGCTCCGGGTGGCACGAGTTCACCTACCGCGTCAGCAACATCTCCTCGGTCACGCTGATGGAGACCGACCTCACTCTCTACCTCGGCACCGCCGACCCGGAGATCGGCGATGTCTCCGAACTCGCCGTCACCGTCGAGTGGTTGAACCCGCAGAGCGGCGCGTGGACGCCCATCGAGGGCGAGGGCGCGGAGTGGGACGACAACCAGGACTTCGCCACCGTGGGCGCCCTCAAGCCGGGCGAGTACGCGGACGCCGAGATGCGCATCAGGATCGCCGAGAGCGCCAAGGCGGGCACGGGCTACTTCTTCACCACCGGGCACTCGTACGGCGAGGACGGCCAGTGCGGCTACGACGAGATCAGCCAGTTCGACTTCACCGTCCTTCCGGCGGGCAGTGAGCCCGGCAAGGTCGAGGACGCCGAGGGCAAGCCGGGCGACACGGACGGCCAGGTCGGGCCGGTCAAGGACCGGCCCGAAGGCGGCGAGGGCGGCCACGCCCCGCAGGGCGACCTCGCCGAGTTGCCGGTCGGCGGCAACCTCGCCGAGACCGGCGCGTCGAGCGCGCTGCCGACCGCGGCCGCCGTCGGCGGTGCCGCGGTCGTCGCGGGCGCGGGCGTCGTCTTCGCCGTACGCCGTCGCAGAGCCGCGATGGGCGAGTAGGCGAGCGCACGACAGGGCCCGCGCCGGCGAACCGGCGCGGGCCCTGTCCCGTCCCTGCCACGTCCCTGTCACGTGCCCGGTGACGTGTGAACGGCGAAGCCGCGTCGGCCTCTCCTCGGACGGTGCGACGTCGCCGCGCAGCCCTCCCGCTCCGGCCGGCCGGGCGTCTGTGCGCTGTGCGCTGTGCGTGAACAACAGTGCACCGGCTGCCAACGACACGACGGGAATCGGACGGCAGCATGTCGGGTGTGGTCGAGCAGCCCGGCAGGACCTTCCGGGCTGCCTCGTCGACACACGACCGTGACACAAGGGGGAAGCTCGTGAAGCTCCGCAACGATCACAAGCGCTCGTCGAAGCGCAGGATCCTGGCGAGCACGGTGGCCACGGCCGCCGCACTCGGCATCGGCCTCACCGGACCGGCGGGAACGGCCGGGGCCGTCTCGCCCTCGCAGGCCCCGACCGGGGTTTCGACAAGCCCCGGCACGAACGGCGGTGTCTCCGTCGAGCCGCTGGCGTGGAGCTTCTACCGCGCCTACTGGACCAAGTCCGCCTGCCTGTCCGAGGGGAAGAACGGCAAGTCCAAGGGCTGGTGGAAGGACTACAGCTGCAAGTACGAGCAGGGCAACGACGGACACATGAAGTGGTTCCTGTACGTGTACAACCGGCGCGTCTGAGAAGCGTCCGGCCTGCTCGGCCGCGGTTCATCGCCTGTACCGGGCGGTGAGGCGGCGGAGCGACGACGCGGTCCTCGCGTCCGTGGGCGGCGGCACACGGGCCGCCGCCCACGGACGGTCGGAGAAAGCGACCGGACCGGTCCCCGACGACCTCTTCCGAGCGTTGCGCGCCCGACCGAAAGACGCTCACACGACACAGGAGATCATGGTGAAAATCCTTGCTCGATCACGCCGTGCGCTCGGCGCCGTCGCGGTCTCGTCCTGCGCGGCGATGGCCATGGCGACTCCGGCCTGGGCCTCCTCGGAGGACGTGTCCGCCATGGCCAACCGGGGAGACGTCTGCTTCACCGGTGTGTGCGGATCCGCGACGTTCTCCTTCCAACGCAGCGACCACGTGGGCGACATCAGCATGTCGGTGGCCGACACCCGGTGCGACGGGAACGACGTCTACATCCGATTCGTCGTGTACAGCACCGCGACGTGGGAGACGACCAAGCGTTACGACTCCAACGGCTGCAACAACGGCTACAAACAGTGGCACGGCCTTTCCATCGACGCCGGAAGCGGTGTGATCCACGGGGTCCGCGTGAAGGCGTGCGTGGACGACGCGGGCACCGACACGTGCCAGACGTCCGGGTACTTCGACAACCCCCGCCTGTAGCTTGGCCCGTGGTCCCTCGACGGAAGTGGGGACGCCGGCCTCCACCGTGGGACCGACGCGGGTGAAGAGCGTGTGCGGGACGGAGCGCAGACCCCGGCTCGACCCGGAACCCTCGCCCTCGAAAACGTGGAAGACCCCTCCCCGACCGTGTCGGGGAGGGGTCTTTCGTCGAGCGCCGGGCAGGCCTTGCACCTGCATCTCCCCGCAGGAAGCGGGGCGTCTTTCCTTGGACCACCAACGCGCGGTACACCGCCCGTGGTTCGGCGGCGCGTCCATGGTCCACTCTACCGCAAGCACCGCCGGCGGCGCGCGGCGCCGAGGAGTTCACGCACACCGGGTGCCGACGCTCGCGTCCTTCCTCGGACCTGACGGTCCAGAACGAGGCCGCGTGGCGCCAACCGTTCGCGCTCCCCGGGCAGCGGCTTGCGCGCCCGGCCGGGTACCCGGAACCCTGCGCTTGTCGCACACTCATCGCAACAACAGGAAATATGAAGAAGGGGGCGGGTGGCGGTTTCTCGATGGTGCTCGGTGCGCGGATCGCCCCGCCGGCGCCCCCGGAGTACGGCTCGCACGGCCCGGGAGCGGTCGCCGCGGGGCGGCGGCCCGATGGGCTCCGGCATCCACGTCCCCACCGACGGGTCGCTCGCGTCCTCCGACGCGCCGCACACCGGGTGCGCCGGGACCTTCGGTGCGTCCCGGCTTCACGGCCGCTCTCCCTCCGTGAGCCGCCCGCGGTCTTCCCGCGTACCGCCGAGGCCGGCCGCCGGTGGGCCGGACGTGACGGCACCGCCCCGTCGGGCGGACCGGCGAAAGCGCCTCTCCCCCCATCGGCTCTCCCCCACCGACGGTTCCGGTGCCGAGCGGGCCGCCGGCCGGAACCCCGACGTCAGGAGTCCCACACCGTGCCGACCCCACCCGCACCGGTCGCCGCTTCCGGGTCCGTTTCGCCGCGCGGGCGATCCGTCCTGCGTGATCCCGCCTTCCTACGGCTGTGGTCGGGCGCCACAGCGTCCGGACTGGCCACCTGGGCCCTGCCCTTCGTCCTGGGGCTGGCCGTCCTCGACCGGTCCCTCACCGCCACCGATCTCGGCCTGCTCCTCGCCGCCCGTACCGTGGGATTCCTCGTGGCCGTACCCGTCGGCGGCGTCCTCGCCGACCGGCACTCCCGTCGCCGCGTCGTCCTGTGGGCGGGGCTCGCCGCGGCGGTCTCGACCCCCCTGATCGCCTCCGGGCTGGGACGTTCGCCGTGGCCGGCGGCCGCGGCCGCCGCCCTGGCCGGTGCGGGGCAAGGCGCCTGCCGGCCCGCGTTCCAGGCCCTGACCGCCGAGGTCGTCGACGCCGACCGCAGGCAACAGGCCAATGCCGCCATGACGCTGGCGGTACGCGTCACCACGCTCGCCGGTCCCTCGCTGACCGCCCTGCTCGCCGCCTTCCTCGACACCCGGGCGCTGCTGCTGGGCATCGGGGCGCTCTGGCTCGTCGCCGCGCTCGCACCCGGCCGGGGAGCCGGGCGCGCGTCCGCCGCCGATCGGCCTCGACGGGCCCCCTTCACCACCGAGTTCATCGACGGCATACGGGAGGCCCGCAGGAACCCCTGGTTCGTCGCCGGACTCGCCGCCCTGACGGCCGTCATCGCCACCGGTTACTCCGCCACCGGCGTCGCCCTGCCCCTGGTCAGCCGCGACGAGTACGGCACCGAAGTGGTGCTGGCCGGTGCCATGACCGCTTACACCACGGGCGCCTTGGCCGGCGCGCTCGTCGTCGCCCGCCTGCGTCCGCGCTCCCAGGGATGGGCCGCCCTGGCCGGACTGGCCGCTTACGGCTTCGCTCCCCTCAGCCTGGTGTTCCCCGTGCACCCCGCCGTGGTGATGGCCGCCTACGCCGTCGCCGGGGTGGGGATCGAACTGTTCAACGTGCCCTGGTTCACCGCCACCCAGCGCGAAGTGGAGCCCGACAAGCTGGCCCGGGTGTCCTCCCTCGACTTCCTGTTCTCCTACGGTCTCGCCCCGGCGGGACTCGCGCTCATCGCCCCGGCCATCGACGCCTTCGGCGCTCGGGAGGTCCTCGCCGGCTGCGCGCTGACCTGCTTCGTCGCACCGGCCGCCGCCGCCCTGGCGCCCGGCGCCCGCCACTTCTCCCGCCGTCCGGCACCACGTCGGGGAGCGGGTCCGCGCCCTGGCCCGCCCCTCCACCGCCACGGAGGCGCCGCGGATCGTGACCGACGCGTCTTCCGACGGTCTCGACGGCCGCCGCACCGTGACCAATGGGTTCCCGATCACGGCCCCCGGCGCACGCGTGGCTTGTTATCGCTCTGTCGCGCTCCCGCGCACGCTGCCATATTCGTGTGCCGCCGCATCCCTCACCGGCCGTACCGCCTTCACACGCCCCCCACGCACGGAAGGTGTTCGATGCCGCCCCAGTCAGACGGCAGCCCCCCGTCCCGGACCTTTTCGGGTGTGTGTCACGGCACGCTCGGAGAGCTGTTCCAAGGGCCGCTCCGCCAGACGGGCGAACCGGACATCGCGCTGGTGTCCTTCCCCGTCGACCGGCACTCCTGGGTCTACTTCACCCCCGACCCGAAGGAGCCGACGGGGCCGTCGCCCCTCGGCGAGAAGTCGGCGAGAGCGGTCGAACTGTTCCTGGCGCACTACGGTCTGACGCTGCCGCCGGGCCGGTGGAGCGTCCGCTCCGAGTTGCGGGTCGGTGCGGGCATGGCCAGTTCCACGGCCGACATCGTGGCGACGCTGCGCTGCCTGTTCCGGGTCTTCTCCCTGCCGTACGACCCCCGGGTGGCGACCGGGGTGCTGTCGGCGATCGAGCGGGCGGACAGCGTCTTCCTCGACGAGTTCGCGCTGTACCTCTGCGGCCGGCACCGCCTGGTGAAACGGTTGGGCACCGCCGTCGGCTTCCACACCGCCTTCGTCATCGAGGACGGCGCCGTGGACACCGCCGCCGTCACCCCGCTGCTGACACGGCACTACCGGCGGCGGTCGGCCGAGTACGGGCGCTGCCTGACGGATCTGCTCAAGGGCTTCTCCGCCTCCGATCCGGCGGCCATCGCCCGCGCCGCGACGACCAGCGCCGTCCTCTCCCAGGAGGTACTGCCCAAGACGACGTTCGAGCCCGTGCTGGCGCACCGGGAGGAGTTCGGCGCCGACGGCGTCTTCGTGGCGCACACCGGCTGCCTGGTCGGCTACCTCTTCACGCACCGCCCCTCCCCCGCCCTGAAGGGGGAGGTCTCCGAGTTCTTCCACTCGCTCGGCCACCAGTGTTCCTTCGCCCAGGGAGGCTACGGGTGACACACCCCCACATCGCCGACGCCCTCAAGAAGCCGGATCTGGTCCGGCTCTCCGAGGGGATGGTCCTGGCCCGCTTCGAGTCGATGAAGATCTACTCCGCGCTCGCCGCCGTGCGCCACCTGCTCGACCAGGGCAGAATCCGGCCGGGGCAGACCCTCGTCGACAGCTCCAGCGGCATCTACGCCTACGCCCTGGCCCTGGCCTGCCACCGCTACGGCATGCGCTGCCACATCGTGGCGTCCACCACCGTCGACGCCACCACCCTCGCCCAGTTGGAGATCCTCGGCGCCACCGTCGAGCAGGTCAGGCCGTCGGAGAACCTCAAACTCGACCAGGAGTTACGGGTGCGGCGGATACGGCGGATCCTGGCCGAACGGCCCGACGTCCACTGGATGCGCCAGTACCACGACGACGTCCACTACCTCGGCTACCGCGAGGTCGCCGACCTCGTCGCCGCCGAGGTGGCCGCCGAGTTCCCCGGCCGTCCGCTGACGGTGGTCGGCGGCGTCGGCTCCGGGGCCTCCACCGGAGGGCTGGTGGAGCACCTGCGGCGCCGCGATCCCTCGGTCCGGCTGGTCGGCCTGCAACCCTTCGGCAGCGTGACCTTCGGCAGCGAGGAACACCACGACCCGGAGGCGATCATCGCCGGCATCGGCTCCTCCATCCCCTTCGACAACGTCCGCCACCACCTGTACGACACGATCCACTGGCTGGACTTCACCCACGCGATGTCGGGGGCCGTCGCGCTGCTGCGCGACCACGCCGTGTTCGCCGGACTGTCCACGGGCGCCGCCCACCTGGCCGCCTCCTGGGAGGCACGCCGGTTCCCCGACCGGCTCCACCTGGTGATCGGCGCCGACACCGGCCACCGCTACGTCGAACGGGTCTTCGCCCGCCACCGCGAGGCACCGGACCCGGCCGCGCTGAAGCCGGTGGAGATCTCCTCGCTGTCGGAGCTGTCCATGCCCTGGTCGGTGATGGCCTGGAACCGCGCCCCCTGGCCGGTGCGGCGGACCGAGCGGAAGGAACCGACAGCGTGACGGTGGTCTGCCTGGAATCCCTCACCTTCGGCCTGGGGCATCTGGCGCGTGCGGCCGAGTCCCTCGGGGAACGGCTCCGGCTGCTGACCCGTGATCCCGGCTGGTACGCGTACGAGCTGGGCCGGCTGCCCGAGGGCGCCGTGGAGGTGGTCGAGGTCGACACCTTCGACACCGACGCCGTGGCGGCCGAACTGTCCGGCACCCCCGAACTGCGCGGACTCATCAGTTCCACCGACACCTGGACCCTGGTCGGCGCGGAGTTGACGGCCCGCTTCGGCCTGCCCGGCCTGGACCCGGCCGTCCTGCGGCTGACACGGGACAAGGCGAGGGTGCGCGACCTGCTGTACGAGGCGGGGCTGACGCGGGCCCGCGCGGTGGAGGTCGACCCCGCCCGCGGTGACACCGACCTGCCGGCGCTGCTGCGCAAGGAGGTGGGCCTGCCCGCCGTGCTCAAGGACACCGCGGGCACCGGCAGCCGGAACGTGTGGCTGGCCCGCGACGAAACGGAGCTGGAGACGGCACTGCGCGAGGCCGCCGGAAGCAGCCTGGCCGGCCGTCTGTTCGCCGAACCGTACTTCTCCGGTCCGGTGTACAGCGCCGAGACGCTCACCTGGCAGGGGCGCACCCGGCTGTTGGGCGTCTCCAGCCGGCTGATGTCGCGCGAGCCGCGCTTCCGCGAGGAGATCACCGCCTTCCCCGTCGCCTTCCCCGAGACGCGACACGCCTCGTTGGAGCGGTGGTTGGACGAGGTCCTCGCCGCGGTGGGGTACACCGACCGCTTCGCCCACGTCGAGTTCGTCCTCACCCTCGCGGGCCCGGAGATCGTCGAGATCAACCCGCGGATCGGCGGGGCCCTGGTCGCGGAGGGCATGTGCCGCGCGCTGGGCGTCAACGTCCACGAGGCGATGGTGGAGACCGCGCTCGGCCGCCGTCCCCGCCTGATCGACGCGGAGTTGCCCGGCGGGCCGGCGGTCGCCTTCGTCCTGGGGTATCCCGAGCGGCCCGGTGTGTTCACCGGTGTCGCGGGGCTGGAGCGGCTGGCGGACATGCCCGGGTCGCCCGCCTGGTACCCGGTCAAGCGCGTGGGCGACCGCATCGAGCACCTGGACGACAGCCGCGGCTACGCGGGCATCGTCTACGCGGAGGCCGAGACCGCCGAGCTGGCCACCCACCGCGCCGTGGCGGCCGCGAACGCCCTGCGGGTCCTCACCGAGCGGGCGGTCGACGGGTGAGGAGGACGGCCGCACCGGCGGTGCCGTCGTCCCGCGCGGCCCGCCGGCCGGCCCGAACGGGTCGGCACGTCCCCTGCCGCCCGCCCCACCCCACCGGGCGGCGGCGCCCCGGACCACACCATGGAAAGGACGAGTCCCGATGACGCGGACGGACGGGTTCGAGGACGACGAGTTCTGGACCGGTTTCCACGACTTCCTCTTCTCCGAGCAGCGCTTCGCCCAGGCCGAGGAGCTCCTCGACTCCTCTCCGCTGCTCTCCTTCCCGCCCGGGGCGCGCGTGCTCGACCTGTGCTGTGGACCGGGCGTGTTCACCGTCCCCCTCGCCCGCCGCGGTCTGGAGGTCACCGGTGTGGACCGCAGCCCGGCCATGCTGGAGAAGGCCCGGGAGTCCTGCGCGGCGGCCGGGGCGGACGCCCGGCTCGTGCGGGCCGACGCCCTGCACCACGTCGAGCCGGGCGCGTACGACGTCGTGCTCAACATGTTCACCTCCTTCGGCTACTTCGAGGACCCGGCCGACAACGCGCGGGTGCTGCGCAACATGCACGACTGCCTGACGCCCGGGGGCCGGCTGGTGCTGGACGTGGCGGGCAAGGAGCTCCTGGCCCGCAGGGTGACGCCCCCGAAGGTGGTCCGGCGCGGCGAGGACCTGCTGGTGCAGATCGACACCGTGCTGGATGACTGGGCCCGGCTGCGCAGCGACTGGGTCCTGGTGCGGGGGGACCGCGTCCGGCGCGCGAGCCTGGTGTGGTTCGTCTACAGCGCGGTGGAGCTGCGCGCGATGGTCCGGGAGGCGGGTTTCGGGGAGGTGGAGGTCTTCGGCGGCTTCGACGGCCGCCCCTACGACCAGGACGCCGAACGGCTGGTCCTGCGGGCCGTCCGCAAGGAGTGAGGGAGCGGCTGCCCGGGGCGTGCGGCACCGGCCGCACGCCTTCCCCGTCCCGGTCGCGGCGGTCGGGCCCACCGGCCTCGTCGGCCCGATGCCGCCGCACATCTGCGCCTCTTCGTCGGTGGGGACCACCGCCGCGTCCTGCCGGCGGCGGCCCTGGCGGGAGCGGTGTCCCCGGCCTGGGCCGACATCGCGGCCCGCACCGTCGCCGCTCCGCGGGAGATCTCCGTCGGCGTGCCGACGGCCCTGTGCGGCGGCCCCTTCTTCCGTCCCCCTCCGTCGGCCGTCTCACGGGCGCGCGTCGTGCCCGTGAGACGGCCACGACCGTCCGCCCGCCGGGCCCGGACTCGGCCCGGCGGGCGGACGGACTCGGCGGCTCGGTCACCGCCGTCCGTGTTCCCCGTCCGGGCTCGACGGGCCGGCCTCGGACGCGGCCGGGGCGCGTCGGGTGGGGCGCAGGCGATGGACGACGGCGGCGACGGCGACGAGCAGCACGGCCAGTCCCGCCCACACCTGTCCCTGGGTGACGTTGAGCCCGGCGCCGGTGACGCCGGGGGTACGGCCTCCGTCCCGGCCGGTGGCGGCGACCACCAGCAGGCCGACGACGGTGGCCGCGACCGCGATCCGCCCGGCCAGCCGGGCCGCCAACGGCAGTGCGCCCGGACGCTTGGCGGCGTCGCGCAGGTGCAGGCGATCACCGCGCCGCGCGGGGGCCAGCAGACGGGCCAGGAACAGGGCCGCCACGGGGAGTTGGAGCAACCACACCAGGGTGCGGAACGCCCCGTCGTACCAGACGTTGGTGCCGTACAGCAGGGTGTGCCACACGCTCAGGACGTAGACGACGATGACGAACCGGTGCAGGGCCCGCCACATCCGGGAGCCGGTGGTCTGCCGCAGGTAGAAGGCCAGACCGAGCGGAACGGCCAGGTAGAGGGCGAGCAGGCCGATCAGGATGGCGATCCGGCCGGTGCCCGAGGAGTAGACGCCGGGGACGAAGACCTCGGCGAAGGAGGTGGCCAGCCGGCCCGCCCAGCCCCGCCCGTCCTCGTCGCTGCGCACCAGTTCGGCGAAGAACATGACGGCGTGCGCGGCCATCAATCCGATGGTGGTCAGGCTGGTGGTGCGGTGCCACCGCTCGATCCGCGCCACGGGCACCCGCAGCCATCCCGGGCGCGCGCTCGACCTGACCAGGCCCAGCATGATGGTGATCCACGCCCACAGCAGGCCGGACCAGCCGAACGCCTGGCACAGCCAGTACATCCAGTACCGGCCGGCGTCGGCCAGTTCGGGCATCACCTGGAGCGTCATGGAGGTTCCGGCCTCCACGCGCGCGTACAGCCAGGCGAAGATGCCGGCCGTGACCACCAGGGCGGCGGTGGCATCGGGCACCGTCGCCCGCAGATCCGCCCGCAGAGCGGGCCAGTCGAACCGCCGACGACGTCTCACCGGGACGGGAGTTTCCAACATCGTGGGACACCGCTTTCTCGTGGGGGGTGCGGAGCGGCCGGGTGCTCACACCCGGCGCGGACTCCGTCACGGGCGCCCTGAGAGTAGCCAGAACCCAACGGTCCGGAAAGGCCCGTCGAACGCGGCGGAACCGCGCCGGACACGGCGTGTCCTCCCCGTACCGTCCCGACGCGTTTCCCGGCGGGCGCGGGGGCACCGCCGACCGCCGCGATCACCTTGGCGGGTACGGAGCGATCGGTTGCGTGCCGGCGCCGTCGAGAAGCCGCAACCTCAGGCGGACCACGGCCGTGTGATCGGTGACCGGGGCCCGCGCGTTCCCGGAATTCGCGGTGGCCCGTGCGCCACCGTTCGAGGGACGTGTCCCCCTCTCCTTCCGCCGCGGCATGTTCCCAGGTCCCTCGGCGAGTCGACGACCCCGACGGGGACCGCCCCGGGGACGGCGTTCCCAGGCGTGGAAGACGCCGTCCCCGGGGGCGGTCCCGCCGGCGGCGCCGTGGTCACTCTCGTGCGCTCCCCAGGTCGAGGCGGCGCAGGATGCCGTGCGGGTGGCCGTGCCGGCGCCACTCGCGCGGGTAGCCCACCGACACCTCCTGGAACGGCACCCCGTCGTGGACGGTGAGGCGCGGGATGTGCAGATGGCCGTAGACGACGTGGGCCACCCGGAAGCGGCGGTGCCAGTCGGCGGTGCGCTCCGTGCCGCACCACATCGCCAGGTGCGGATGGCGCAGCACCATCGTCGGCTCGCGCACCAGCGGGTAGTGGTTGACCAGCACCAGAGGGATGTCCGGATCGGCCGCGGCCAGCCGGCGCTCGGTGGCCTCCACCCGGGCGGCGCACCATGCCTCCCGGGTGGGATAGGGGTCCGGATGCAGCAGGTGCTCGTCCGCGAACGCCAGTCCCTTGTCGTTCGCGATGTCGAGCCCCTGCGCCTTGGTCGTCGCTCCTTCGGGCAGCCAGGAGTAGTCGTAGAGCAGGAACAGCGGGGCGATGCGCACCGGTCCGCCCTCGCCGTTCCACACCGGGTACGGATCCTCCGGCGTGAGCACCCCCAGTCCGCGGCACATCTCCACGATGTACCGGTAGCGCTCCTCGCCCCGCAGCGTGAGCGGGTCGCGGGGGTGGGTCCACAGCTCGTGGTTGCCCGGCACCCATATGACCTTGGCGAAACGCTCCGCCAGCAGTTTCAGCGTGCGTTCGATCTCGGAGGCCAGTTCGGCGACGTCTCCGGCCACGATGAGCCAGTCCTCCGGCGAGTCGGGCAGGAAGCCCTCGACGAGCTTCCTGTTCTCCGCCACCGCCGTGTGCAGATCACTGACTGCCAGCAGGCGTCCGCGCATTCGATCACCGGTCACTTCGTCACCCTACCCATGTCGGTGGCACGGAAATGGTCGTTGCCTCGACGTCCGCCTCGGGGGACCACACGTCCGGGCGGGTCGGCGGCCGGTACCGGATCGGTCCGGCGGCCGGGCGAAAATCGCGAGCGCCGCGGCGGCCCACCGCTCTACGGTCTTCCCCATGGACGACGAGGACGGCTACTTCGGAGAGGCTGTCGCCGCGACGTACGACGAGTCGTCGGCGGACATGTTCGAGCCGGGCATCGTGAACCCGGCGGTCGATTTTCTGGAGGAACTGGCCGCCGGTGGCCGCGCGCTGGAACTGGGGGTCGGAACGGGACGCATCGCGTTGCCGCTGGCCCGTCGCGGGGTCCCGGTCCACGGCATCGACCTGTCGCGGGCGATGGTCGCCCGTCTGCGCGCCAAGCCGGGCGGTGACGCGATCGGCGTGACGATCGGCGATTTCGCGACGGCGAAGGTGGACGGGACGTTCTCGGTCGCGTACCTGGTCTTCAACACGATCATGAATCTGACGACGCAGGACGCGCAGGTGGAGTGCTTCCGCAACGTCGCGGCCCACCTGGAGCCCGGCGGCTGCTTCGTCATCGAGGTCGGGGTCCCCGAACTGCGCAGGCTTCCGCCGGGGCAGAACGTGGTGCCGTTCCACACGAGCGCGACGCGGTGGGCGTTCGACGTCTACGACACCGCCACTCAGGCGATGAGTTCGAACTACGTCGAGGTCGTCGACGGGCGCGGTTCGTACCGGTCGATCCCCTTCCGGTACGTGTGGCCTGCCGAGTTGGACCTGATGGCCCGAATCGCCGGGTTGCGGCTGCGCGAGCGGTGGGCCGGCTGGGCGCGGGAACCCTTCACCGGTGAAAGCGACCGGCACGTCTCGGTCTGGGAGAAACCCGCCGACTGACGGGCACCCTGTGCCCAGCGTCCCGGCGGACACACGGCCGCTCCCGGAGGGCGGCGCGGGGGCGGGCGCGGTGCCTCGACCCGCCGGGCATCCGGTCCGGGAGCGGGTGTCGGTGTGTCGGGGGCACGGCACGCGGGGCCCGGACCTGGTGGTGACCGTCACGGCCGCGTCAGTGGCCGGCCGCTGTCGACGGGACCGGCAACGGTTCCACCACCGCGCCCTCCTCCGGCACCGCCCGCTCCCGGATCCGGGCCCGCTTCGGGCCGGAGGGCCATTCACGGAAGCGCCGGAACAGCATCGGCACGCCTCGGGCGACGGACGGGTCCGGGCCGTCCATGGCCTGCACGTGCACGTGCGGCTGGGTCGAGTTGCCGGAGTTGCCGCAGTTCGCGACGGGCCGGCCTGCCACCACCTCCTGGCCGACGGACACGCGGACGGAGCCGGCCTGGAGGTGCGCCAGAACGACGAAGGCGCCGCTCTCCGGCTGCGCGATGATCACGTGGTTTCCGGCGATGGCGCCCACCCCCTGGCGGAGCCGTGCCGCTTGGCCCATCGCGTACGGAAGCAGCGCCAACGGCGACCGCCGTGCCTCGTGGTCCGGTTCGGCATCGTGCACGTCGACGACGGTGCCGTTCACGGGAGCCAGGATCGGCCGGCCGAAGGCGAAGAAGAGCTCCGGCGGTTCGGTGGCGAAGAAGGTCCGCCAGTCACGGCTGCCGGCCGTCCGGTGGCGATCGTCCACGCCGGTGAAGTCGATGGCGTAGCGTGCACCGAACAGGTCGGTTCCATGGCTCGGAACCCGCCGGGCCGGGCTGTTCCCGGCCCGCCACAGTCCCGTGAAGGGCAACGAGACCTCGATCCCCCGGGCTCCCGAACTCGGTGAAGGTAACTCTCCGGCCACGGTTTCAGCATAGGTGAGCGCCGTGGCGGGTGCGATGGCACCGATCGCGGCGGTACGGGCGACGGAGAGCCGGCGGGAGGGGTGGGGCGCCCCTCTCTCCGGTTCCCCCTTCCCGGCCGGTGGCGGCGGCCGTGTCGGGCACGGTGTGGGACGAGCGGCGCCGTATGTGCCGGTCGGCTCGGCCGGGAGAACCGCGCCGGCCCCGCCGGTCCGGGAACCGGCGGGGCCGGTCATGGCGCGATGAGCAGCGCCTCGGCGCCCACGGGTCGGAATCCGGCCGCCTGAAAGGCGCGCACACTGCGCGCGTTGCCCGCGGCCTGCTGGGACCAGACCGACGCTCCGGCCGGTACGAGATGCCGGGCGGCCGTCGCCAGCGCCCGGCCCAGGCCCTGGTGGCGTACCTCCTCGTCCACCTCGATCGCCGTCTCCCAGCGGCCCGCCACGCCCCGGCCGAGAAGGACCACCCCGCCGTCGGCGGCCCAGACACGCACGTCATCACGGCGCTTGCGCGCCCTGAGCACTCGCGGGTGGTCCGGGTCCGCGATCTCGCGCAGTTCCAGCGGAGGGTCGCCCGGCAGGGAATCGGCCACCGTCAGCAGGTCGATCGTGTCGGTCGACCGTCCGGTGCGGTCCAGGAAAGCGGTCAGGAAGCGCGGGTTCATCGTGGCCGCCAGTTCGTCGCAGCCGATGGACGCCAGCGTGGCGTGGACCCACTGGGGGTCCTCGTCGGTGAACACCACCGAGTGCGCGGTGAACGCGATCACCCCGGCGTCGCGGTGGCTCGGCTGCGGCACCACGGTCGTGCCGCCGTCCGGCGGTGGAAACCGCCCCAGGGCCACCGCGTCCAGTATCTCCGCCAGGGTCCGGCTCATGCTCGTTCCTTCCTCGCCCCGTGCCCGGCCGATCCGGGGTCGGACGGCCGCAAGGGGTGTGGGCGTGGGTCGGGGGCCCCTCGTGAGGGGAGAAACGCGGATGTCGCTCGACCGACTCTTCACCGGGTCCCCGACGGGTGGAGCCCGGGGTCGGGCATCGGTCGGCAGCGTGTCGGCCCGGTTCGGGATGCTACTCGGGACGCGGCCCGCGGTCGCCGGCCGGGCGGTCTTCTCGACGGTACGGGCGTCGAGCGCGACCGCCGCGGCGGCGGAGAAGCGGCCCGCGAAGGCCCGTCCTCGACGGGTGCCCGTCACCTC
The DNA here is from genome assembly GCF_039533145.1 of Streptomyces macrosporus. Taxonomy (NCBI): domain Bacteria; kingdom Bacillati; phylum Actinomycetota; class Actinomycetes; order Kitasatosporales; family Streptomycetaceae; genus Streptomyces; species Streptomyces macrosporus. Next base: position 144,393 of record NZ_BAAASZ010000007.1, on the reverse strand, counting down.
CCGGTGGGCGCGGCCCGGACATTCCGTGGACGGCCGTGGCGACACCGGTCGGCCGGTGCGCGAATGGCGCGTCTTCGTCCCTGGAAAGTTCGGACGACGGATCTTCGCCTTATATTCGGTGCCTCATACGTGATGATTGTGTGAAAGAAGCGCACGCCGATGCCTCGAACCCCCCGCAGACGTGCTCGACGACGCGCACGCCGTCAAGCCCGCACGCGTACCGCCCTGTTGACCGTGTCCGTGCTGATACTCGCTTCGATCCTCTTCTCCCTCGGGAAAGTCCTGACCGGGGAGGGGAGTTCGGCGACCCACGAGGACGGTTCGGCCAAGGATCGGACGGCCGGGGAGCGGGCGGTCCGACACGCGGCGACGGGCCGCTGGAAGGACGACGAGCCGTGGGACGGCAAGGTGAAGGTCCTGGGCGACGGTTCCACCTCGCACACCGGCCCCCAGCCGGGCCGGCTCGAGCCGGAACGCCTCGAGCCGGGTGAGAAGCCGCCGCAGTTCGTGGTGTTCTCCTGGGACGGCGCGCTGGAGGGCGACGACCGCCTCTTCTCCCACTTCCGTCGGGTGGCGAAGGAGAGCGACGCCCACATGACGTTCTTCCTGACGGGCATCTACCTGCTCCCCTCGTCCAAGAAGAACCTGTACGACCCGCCGCGGCACGAGCGGGGGGCCGCCGCCATCTCCTACCCGACCGACGAGCACATCAGGACGACCCTGGAGCAGCTCGGAAAGGCGTGGAAGGACGGACACGAGATCGGCTCCCACTTCAACGGGCACTTCTGCGGCGAGAAGGGCGGCGGCTTCTGGAGCGTCGAGGAGTGGCAGAGCGAGATCCGGCAGACCTACGACATGGTCGAGAAGTGGAAGACCAACACCGGCTTCACGGACCTGCCGCCCCTGCCCTTCGACCCGGAGCGGGAGTTCGTCGGCGGTCGCGCCCCGTGCCTGGAAGGCCAGAAGAACCTCATGCGGGCCGTCGACCACTTCGGGTGGCGTTACGACGCCAGTTCCCCGGGCGACTTCCAGGCATGGCCGACGAAGAGGAACGGCATCTGGGACTTCCCGCTGCAGATGCTGCCGTACCCGGGCAAGGAGTTACAGGTCCTCTCCATGGACTTCAACTTCCTCTACCACCAGTCCGCCGGGGAGACCGAGGGAGATCCGGCCCAGTACCCCGCGTGGCGGGAGACCACGCGGAAGACGTACATGAACGGCTTCAACCGCGTCTACCACGGCAGCCGGGCACCGCTGTTCATCGGCAACCACTTCGAGCAGTGGAACGGCGGCATCTACATGAAGGCCGTGGAGGACGTCGTACGGGAGATCTGCCCCCGCGAGGACGTGGAGTGCGTGTCGTTCCGGGAGCTGGCCGACTGGCTGGACGCACAGGACCCGAAGGTGCTGGAGCAGCTCCGCTCCCTCGACCCCGGACAGGCTCCGGACTGGAAGAGCGTCGTCAGGTGACGGGGTGCGCGCCGGCGTGAGAGCCGCCGCGGCGGCACGCCCTCGGGGAACCCCTCAGGAGCGTGCCGCCGCCGTCGTGTAGTCCTTCCAGATCATCCCCGGAAGGGGACTGCCGGGGGCCTCGTCCGTGTGGCCGGCGACGCCGTCCAGGGGCAGCAGGTCCAGCTTCCGCAGGTCCATCCGGTACAGCACGACCGCCGTGGCCTCCTTCTCGGTGTAGCCGACGAACCAGGCCGCCGTGTTGTCCTCGGTGGTCCCGGTCTTCCCGGCCGCCCGGAGTCCGGGCACCCGCGCCTCCCGTCCGGTGCCCTCCTCCATCACCCCTCGAAGGGCGTCGGTCACCTGGGCGGACACCTCGGCGGAGAAGGCGCGCCGGGTACGGCGCCCGGGCAGTTCGACCTCGGAGCCGTTGCGGGTGGCGCGGACCACCCAGTACGGCTCCGAGCGCACGCCCTCCGCGGCGAACGTGCCGTACGCCGTCGCCATCCGGATGGCGCTGGGCGTCGAGTTTCCGAGGGCGAAGGCGGGCACCTGCGGTCCGAGGCTGGACGGCAGCAGGCCGGCGTTCACGGCGTGCCCGCGCACCCGGTCCAGGCCCACGTCCATGCCGAGTTGGAGGAACGTGGAGTTGACGGAGTTCACCATGGCGTAGCGCAGGGGGATGCTCGTGCCCCAGTTCCGTTCGCCGTCGTTCCTGCCCTTCACCACCTTGCCGTTGCGGTCCCAGTAGGGGCCCTCCGGGGTCATCACGGGAGCGTTGTGCTGCCCGTTGTACGGGGTGAGGGGGGTCACCGGGCTGCGCGGAGCCTCCCGTTCGCGCACGATGCCGTCGGTGAGGGCGGAGGCGTAGACGAAGGGCGCGAAGGCGGACCCGGCGGGCACGGTGACCGCGTTGGACTCGTTGAACCCCTGTTCGAGGAAGTCCGGTCCGCCGTAGAGGGCGAGGATGCGTCCGTCGGCGGACACGGTGGCGGCGCCCGTCCGCACGAACCGGTCCGCCTTCCGCTTCCCGGGGTCGAGCCTCCCGCGGGCGTCGCGCACCGCCTTGTCCAGGGCCTCGGTCTTCTTCCGGTCGAAGGTCGTGTGGACCTGGTAGCCGCCGAGGTCGAAGTCCTTCTCCGAGACCTTGCCGTAGCGGACGACGTACGACTTGGCGAGTTCGGCGAGATAGCCCCGCCGGCCGCTGAGGTCGGTGCGGCCCCCGGTGGTCTCGGTGGGTTCGGGGAACTCGGTGTACTTCGCCCGTTCGGCCGGGGTGAGCTTCCCGATCCGGACCATGCGGTCGAGGACCCACGCCCAGCGTTCGACGGCGCGCTCGCGGTTCTCCGGACCGAGCGTCGGGTCGTACAGTCCCGCGCCCTTCAGCAGGGACGCCAGGAAGGCGCCCTCGCTCGCGTCGAGTTCGGAGACCTCCTTGCCGTAGTACGCCTGGGCGGCCCGCTGGATGCCGTAGGTGCCCCGGCCGAACCAGCCGGTGTTGAGGTAGCCCTCGAGGATCTCGTCCTTGCCGAACGTGTTGTCCATCTTCAGGGCCAGCATCATCTCCTGTGCCTTCCGGGAGAGCGTCCGGTCCTGGGTCAGGTACACGTTCTTGACGTACTGCTGGGTGATGGTGGAGCCGCCCTGGGTGTCGCCGCCGCCGACCATCCGCGACAGCGCGCGCAGGATGCCGGAGGGCGAGACACCGGGGTCGGAGTAGAAGTCGGCGTTCTCGGCGGCGAGCACGGCCCAGCGGACGTCCTCCGGGACCTTCTCCAGCGGCATCTCCTGCCGGCTGACCCATCCGGTCCTGGCCATCTCGGTGCCGTCGGCCCAGTAGAAGACGTTGTCCTGCTGGGTGGCGAAGGAGTTGGGGTTCTCGGGGATGTCCGTTTGCCAGTACGCCACCGCCACCAGGAAGGCGAGCAGTCCGGCGCAGCCCAGGAGGCCGCCCGCGGTCTGACGCCAGGACGGGATCCAGCGTCGGTACCCGACCCGGTCCGGCCGCGGGTACGCGGGCCGCGCGCGCCGCAGCAGGGGCACCACGCGCTCCAGGGCCCGCCGCAGCGGTGGCCAGGGCGGCACGGGGCTCCGGGACCGCCGCCGGGCGCGCCGGGTCCCGGTGGCGCGGACCGGTCGGCGTCCGCGAGCGGCGGGCTTGCCTCGCCTACCCACGAAGGACCACCCCGGGCACGGGTAACGCGGTTGTCACGGCATGTTGGACCGCTGTCTGCGGCATCGGTTCCCCTCCCCAAGAGGCACACGGGCCGGGAGAGCGTCGTCCCCCCGTGCTCCCGGCGGCCCCCAGCCTAAAGCGTGTGGCGGAACTCCGTGGCGGGCGCATTCCGCCTGTACGGGCGAGGTGTCGCGGGGCGAGCCGGTGCGGGCGTGGAGGTTCGCGAGGCGCGGACGCGGTTGTTCGGACGACCGCCGAGGGCGGTCCGGGAACGGGACGGGAACAGAGGCGGATGCCCGGCGTGGTCGGGGACGTCGCCGCCGCCCCGCTCCCCCCGGTCCGGTGATGTCCCCGGCCGCCCCGGTCCGGATCGTCGACCCGTCAGTGCAGTCGGGCGAACTCGTCGGCGAGCATGCCCATCACGACGAGATCGTGGTGCCGGCCGGCGAAGAACACGTGATCGCGGAGGCGCCCCTCCTCGACGAAACCGAGCCGGCGGTGGAGTGCCAAGGACGCCTCGTTGTGCGCGAAGATCCGCGCCTCGCACTTGTGGTAGCGCCGCTCGGCGAACATGAAGCGCAACAGCATCACCACGGCTTCTGCCGCGTAGCCCTTGCGCCGGTGGTCGGCGCCGATCGTGACGCCGTACTCGAACCGGCCCGCATGCGGATCGGCGTGGTGCGAGCCGACGGCACCGACCATCTCCCCCGTGTCGACGGCTTCGATCGCCAACCCGAAGCGGTCGCCCTCGGGCTTGGCCGCGGCCCGCTCCCTCGCCCAGGCCCGGAACCCCTCCGCGGACCGGGGTGGGTGCAGCAGGTCTCCCAGCCGTTCCTCGTCCACGGCCAAGCGCATGAACGCGGCCCAGTCGTCGGGTTCGATACCGCGCAGGCGTACCCGCTTGCCCGTCCAGAACGATGTCACCCCACCATCCCATCACGCCGCGGCGCGCGACACCCAGGGCTTTCGCCGACCCCGGCCCTCCTGGGACCCGGCACGTCGAGGTCGCCGAAAACCCGCCGGGCGGGACGTCCGAGCCGGCGTCGGGAGACGTGCCGGTTTCGGAACAGCCGCCGTGGCGGACGGCCTCGACGCGGGGATCGTCCCGGTGGCGGTGAGCTCGGGGACGTTCGCGGCCGGCGGCGACCGCGGTCCCGGACTCGCTCCGGAGACGGGGCCGCGGCCCGTGACCGCGGCCCCGTCTCCTCGGCCGTGGGGCTTAACGGGCCGCCGCGCCCGTCCGCGGAGCGGGCTTCATCTCCAGCGGCACGCCCAGCCTGTTGAGCGCGTTGATCAGCGCCACCTGGAGCACCAGGTGTCCGCGCTCGGCCTCGTCCGGGAAGTGCTCGCACAGTTCCCGCCACAGGTCGTCGTCCACTCGCTGGCCGCGGGTGACCGCGTCGGTGTAGGCGAGGGCGGCCCGCTCCCTCCCGCCGAACAGCTCCGACTCCTCCCACACCGGCAACTGGTCCAGCCTGTCCTGGCTCTCGCCCAGTCGGCGGGCCTCGCGCGTGTGCATGTCCACGCAGTACACACAGCCGTTGAGCTGCGAGGCTCGTATCTTCACCAGCTCGCGCACCGTCGCGTCGAGCGGTCCGATGCGGATCGCGCCGTCGGCCTGGACGATTGCCTTGTACGGTTCCGGGGCCGCGGTGCCGAGATCCATCCGTGCCATCAATGCTCCTTGGTCGATCGCCGGCGTACGACGTCGTACGCTCTCGCCAGGGAGACGAAACAGCCCGTCCCGGTGTGACGGCCGGGGCGTGACCCTTTCAGACGTGCGCGAGTTTCGAAGGCGTCACCTGCCGCCAGTACGCGACGATCCGGCCGTCCCGCAGACGTACCGTGTCGACGGAGTGCACGGCGCCCTCCCTGCGGCACAGCAGCGCGGGCTCGCCCCCGACCTCCACCGGCTCGATCCTGTTCAGCCGCCACCTGCGCCCCACCCGGAGCAGGACCTCCGCCACGCGCCGCCCGCCCACGATCGGCTTGCGGGCCGCGAACACCTCGCCGCCGCCATCCGTGACGTAGACCGCGTCCGGGTGCAGCAGCCGCACCAGCCCCTCCAGGTCCCCCGCCTCGTACGCCGCGCGGAACGCCGACAGCACCCGCTCGCGCTCGGCGCGCGAGGCTTCCGGGCCGGCCTCGTCCGCGGCCCTGGCCTCGTCGATCTTGCGCCGGGCCCGGGAGGCGAGTTGACGGGCCGCGGCGGGGGAACGGTCCAGCACCTCGGCGATCCGCGCCGTCTCCACCCCGAACACGTCCCGCAGCACGAAAGCGACCCGCTCCGCCGGGCTCAGCTTCTCCATCACCAGCATCATGGCCGTCCCGACGGACTCGTCGACCAGTACCGGCTCCGCCGCGTCCGGCCCCGTCAGCAGCGGCTCGGGCAGCCAGGGACCGACATACCGCTCGCGGCGCACCCGCGCCGACCCGAGCATGTCGTACGCCCGGCGCGCCGCGACCGTCACCAGCCAGGCGCGCCGGTCCACGACGTCCTCCAGCCGGGTGCGCGTCGTGCGCAGCCAGACGTCCTGGACCACGTCCTCGGCATCCGCGACGCTGCCCAACAGCCGGTACGCCACGCCGAAGACGGCCGGCCGGTGCTCTTCCCACTCCTCGCCGGGCATGCCCGTCAGGACATCCGCGCCGGCGTCGGAACCGCTCCCCTGCTCGTCGATCACAGGAAATTCAACCACCCGCCGCTAGGTGCTGTTCCACGCCGGTCGGAGAGTCGGCGACGCCCGCCGGCTCGGCCCACCACCGCGAAGATCCTGTCGTGTCGGATTCCCCGGTCCCGTGTCGTCGATCTTCACGTACAGTGCGGTCGAGAGGGCCTTCAGGGCTGTCGTCACGCATGGATCCGGAGGCCCTCTCCCTGCTTCGGGGCCGAGCGGAGGCAGCGGTGAAGTGCCCTGACACGTCGCGCGGTGCGCGTCTCACCGCCCGTGGCGAGCGCTCCACGGCAGCCCCGGAGGGCAGGACGACGACCCGACCACGAGCCCCCGGCACCACGCCTGCTCAGCGGCCCGGACAGTGGAACCACCCGCCCACGACGGTTCCGTGGACCTGGTGACTCGGCGGTCGGCGAGACCGTGGACGGCCTTTTCCCGCCATCGCTTCCCATCGCGTCGATGCGAGCGCCCGGGGTCGATTTCCGACTCGGACCGGGACGAACGAGGCGGTCGGCCATCCCACGGGGTGATGTCGGAAAGGCGGGCTTCACCAGGCATTGGCCCGACCTTCAGCGTCGAACGGCCGAAAGAACCGTGTCCAGGGAACCGCTCGGCACGTCAAGATCGCCACGTTCGGGCCGCCGGGGCTCCACGACGGGCGGCCGAGAAGACAGCGAGGCGGCAGTCGTCTCGCGGAACGGAAGGTTCCCTCACGTGCACAAGAGATCCTGGGCCGCAGTGGCGACGGGTGCCCTGGCGGCCGCGCTGACGGTGGGCGTGCCCTCCGCCGGCGCGGCCGACATCTACGCGAAGTTGGTGAACCACAAGAGCGGACGGTGCCTCTCCCTGGAGGGCGGCGGCGGGACGGCCAACGGCACCAACGCCATCATCTGGGACTGCAACGACGGGCGCGAGCAGTACTGGTTCCACGCCACGCCTTCGGGCGAGATCCGCAACCTCAAGAGCGGCAAGTGCCTGTCCCTCGCGGGCGGCGGCGGTACCGCGAACGGTACCGAGGTCGTCCTGTGGAGCTGCAACGGCGGCCCCGAGCAGAAGTGGGACTACTCGGGCACACACCAGTGGTACAACGTGAAGGCCGGCAAGTGCATGTCCACGGCGGGCGGCGGTGGCACCTCGAACGGCACCAAGGTGATCATCTACAACTGCCTCGGTTCGGACGAGCAGCACTGGGACTACGCGTACTGAAAGCCCCCGTCGCGTCTACGCCACGACGCGGATGAGCTTCTTGTTGACGAACTCCTCGATTCCGAGCCGGCCGAGTTCGCGTCCGAATCCGGAGCGCTTGACGCCGCCGAAGGGCAGTTCGGCGCCCTCGGCGCCGACGCCGTTGACGAAGACCATGCCGGCCTCGATCCGGTCGGCGACACGCTCGGCCTGCGCGGGGTCGGTGGTGAAGACGTAGGACCCCAGACCGTAGGGGGTGTCGTTGGCGATCCGCAGGGCGTCGTCCTCGTCGGCGGCCGGGAAGACCATCGCGACCGGTCCGAACAGTTCCTGGCGGGCGACGGCGTGCTCGGTGGTGAGGCCCGTGAGGACTCCGGCCGGGAAGTACGCCCCGCGCCGCTCGCCCTCGCTGTGCAGCGTGGCGCCCTGGGCGACGGCTTCGTCGACCTGGCGGCCGAGGTTCTCGGCGGCGGCGACCGACGACAGCGGAGCACCGGTCTCGCCGGCGAGCAGCCGGGCGGTGAACTTCTCGACGAACTCGTCGTAGAGGTCCTCGACGACCACGAACCGCTTGGCGGCGTTGCAGGCCTGGCCGGTGTTGTCGAGCCGGGCGGCGACGGCGGCCTCGACGACCGAGTCGAGGTCGTCGGTGGACAGCACGATGAACGGGTCGGAGCCGCCGAGTTCGAGGACGACCTTCTTCAGGTGCCGCCCGGCGATCTCGGCGACGGCGGCCCCGGCCCGTTCCGAGCCGGTGAGCGACACGCCCTGGACGCGCGGGTCGGCGATCACGTCGGCGATCTGTTCGTTGGTGGCGTACACGTTGACGTACGCGCCGGCCGGGAAGCCGGCCTCCGCGAACAGCTTCTCGAGCAGAGCCGCGGTGGCCGGGCACTGCGGAGCGTGCTTGAGGACGATGGTGTTGCCGATCGCGAGGTTCGGCGCGGCGAAGCGGGCGACCTGGTAGGCCGGGAAGTTCCACGGCATGATGCCGAGGAGTACGCCCACCGGGCTGCGCCGGATGACGGCGCTGCCGGGACCGGAGGTGACGTCGAGCGGCTCGTCGGCGAGGAACTCCTCGGCGTGGTCGGCGTAGTAGTGGTAGATGTCGGCGCAGAAGCCGATCTCGCCCTCGGCTTCCTGAAGCGGCTTGCCCATCTCGCGCACGATGCTCGCGGCCAGTTCGGCCTGGTGCTCCGTGTGCAGATCGCCGAGTCGGCGCAGCAGCGCGGAGCGCTCGGCCACGGAACTGGTGCGCCCCCACGCGGTGGCCGCGTGGGCGGCGTCGACGGCCGCCGTGATCTCGGCGTCGGTGGCGGTCGGGTAGATCTCGACGACTTCGCCGGTGGTGGGGTCGGTGACGGCGTACATCAGGCCTCCGGAGAGTGTTCGGGTGCGGCCGCCGGCGGCGGCCGTCTCGGTGTCCGTGTCTGTGGCTGTGTCTGTGGCTGTGTCTGTGGGGGGCGCATGGCCGGCAAGGCGGCGGTTCACGGTTCGAGGATCGTCCTGACCCCGGTGTTCGACCTGAGGTCGTCGAACGCCGCCGCCGCCTCCCGGAGGGGGCGGACCGTGCCGATCAGGTCGTCCAGCGGTAGTCGGCCCGCCAGGTAGAGGCGGGCCAGTTTCGGGATGTCGACCTCTCCGACGCTGGAGCCGTAGTTGCAACCGAGGATCCGTTTGCCCTGGTCGGCGAGGTCGAACAGGTTGAACGACCCCGTCGCGTCGGTGGCGGCCATCCCGACCAGGACCGCCGCCCCGCCCGAGGTGAGCATGGCCGGGAGCGTCTCGACGACCGAGGGACTTCCGATCGCCTCGAAGGCGTAGTCCACCCCGCCGAGCTCTTCCCGGCACCAGGCCGCGACGTCGGTCTCGGCTCCGTCGAGTGTGTGGGTGGCGCCGAACCGCTCGGCCACGGCGAGGCGTTCGGGCGAGAGGTCGACGGCGATGACGGGGTCGGCCCCCACCAGGCGAAGGCCCATCACCACGCAGAGCCCCACCCCGCCCGTGCCGACGACGACCGCGGACTCGCCGGGACGGACCCGGGCGGTGTTCACGACCGCGCCGATGCCGGTCGTGACGGAGCAGCCGAGGAGGGCGCCGATGCCGAACGGCAGCTCGTCGGGGACCTTCACCGCGGCCGCCTCGGGCACGACCAGCCGGCTCGTGAACGCCCCCAGGCCCAGGTAGGGCCACACCGCCTCGCCCTGGGCGTCCGTGAACGGGGTGGTCCCGTCGGGCAGCGTGTTGGCGACGGCCTTGGTGCCGGTGCACAGCCACGCCATCCCGGCCACGCACTTGCGGCAGCGTCGGCACGGCGCGAACCAGGACAGGACGACGTGGTCGCCGGGTTTCACGGAGGTGACACCGGCTCCGACATCGGTGACCACTCCGGCCGCTTCGTGCCCGAGCACGAGAGGACGGTCGCTGGGCCAGTCACCCGTCACGATGTGCAGGTCCGAGTGGCACACGCCCGCCGCGCGTACGTCGATCTCGACCTCGCCCGGTCCGGCGGACCTGAGCGAGACGTCGCGCGACCGCAGTCCCGAGGCGGGGTCGAAGACGATGGCCGGGGAGAGTTTCGACGCCATCAGGACGCCTTCACCTCTTCAGTGGTCGTGTTCCGGGGGAGTTTGGTGTGGGGCTCGGCGATCGCGACGTAGACGAGACCGATCGCGAAGAGCACGGAGAAGACCAGGACCACGGCCCAGACCTGGACCCAGCTGCCGCCGACCGGGGCGAGTTCGACGCGGGGCCAGGCGATGTTGACCGCCTCGAAGAGCAGCCACACCACGGCGAGCACGTTGATCGCCAGGCCGGGCCGTCCCAGCCGCAGCCGCCCCGCGGAGGGGTTCCACCGGCCGCTCGTCCGGGCGACGAGCGCCACGACCGCGACGCCGAGGAAGACGAAGTAGAAACCGCCGGACCCGAACGCGATCAAGGTCGCCGCGGCGTTGCCGTTCAGTCCGAGCAGGAGTCCGAGGCCCGCGAGCACGGCCGTCGCGATGAGCGATGCGTACGGGATCCGGCGCGGGCCGACGGTGGCGAGCGTCGCGGAGAAGGGCAGTTGCCGGTCGCGGGCGAACGCGTAGACGGCGCGTCCGATGTACGTCTGGATCGAGATGGCGCACGCGAGGAACGCGATCAGGACGACGACGATGAAGGGCTTCTCGCTCCATCCGCCCAGCCCGTCCGTCACGGCGGCGAAGACGGGATCCACGGTCGCGCCGGACACGGCGTCCTCGGGGCGGCGCAGCGCGAGCGTCACGGCGAGCCCGGTCAGCAGGACGGTGAAGGCGACGAACAGGTAGGCGCGCAGAAGTGCCCGCGGCACGCTGCGCCGCGGCTGTTCGGTCTCCTCGGCGACCTGTGTGGTCGCGTCGAAGCCCAGGAACGCCCAACCGGCCACCGCGAGACAGGTCAGGAAACCGGCCGCGGCGGACCCTCCGGAGACCGCCTCGGCTCCCAGGGTCTCGAACAGGATCCCGAAGCCGTTGTGGCGCATGAAGATCAGCAGGACCACGCTCACCGCGATGGAGGCGATGCCTTCGGCGAGGATGCCCGCGTTGAGGAAATGCTTCACCGGGTCGACGCCCAGGAGGTTGATCCCGAGCGCCACGGCGACGAAGACCACTCCGAGGAGCACGTGGGTCGCCGCCGACGGCGTTCCGTCGCCGACGAGCATGTGCAGCCAGCTCGCTCCCAGGTAGGCCACCGTGGTCAGGGACGCGACGGCCGAGGCGAGGTAGATCCAGCCCACCAGCCAGCCCAGTCGCGGCCCGCCCAACCGGCGCACCCACTGGTAGACCCCTCCCGTTATCGGGAACTGGGACGACAGCTCGGCGTAGACGACGGCGACCAGCGACTGGCCGAGGAAGGCCGCGACGACCGCCCAGATCCACGCGGGGCCGGCGAAGACGAATCCGAGCTGGACGACGGCGTAGATGCCGACCACGGGCGAGATGGTCGCGAACCCGATCGCGAACACGGCCCACGTGGACAGGGTGCGTCTCAGTTCCTGCCGATAGCCGTATTCCGCGAGGTCACCGGCGTCGGTGCGAGTGTCGTCCACGTTCGTCTCCTGACGGTGATGCGTGCCGGCCCGCGCCCGAGGGCGCTGCCCGTGTCTCGGTCGAGGGCCGGCGCGAGGAGCCCGAGGTGTCGGCTCGATCGGGACGGCGATGCGCCTGCCGGTTGTCGAGATGAGCCCCCTTGAGCGGCGGCTTCCCGACGACCCACGGTTATTGGTCGCATGACCAATTGCTTTGTTGATCGCACACTCAATAACATTCGCCGCATGACGTCAAGAGGCCCGAGCAAGCGAGTCCGCAAAGCGCCGGCCGAGCGCCGCACCGAGATCGTCACCGCCGCCGCGCGGGTCGGGCTCACCGAAGGGCTGGAGTGCGTCACCCTGCGGCGGGTCGCCGACGAGCTCGGTGTCCAGCCCGGACTCGTCGGCCACTACTTCCCCTCGGCCGACAGACTCGTGGCCGAGGCCTTCACCAGCGCCACCATGGCCGAACTCGACAGCCTGCTGCCGGACGAACCCGCCGACCCCGGCCACGACACCCCGCTGCGCACCCTCCGGCGCTTCTTCACCCTCACCTCGAGCGCCGACTTCGACAACGTCAGCAGACTCTGGCTCAACGCGCGGCACCTGTCCCGCTACCGCCCCGTACTCCGCGATCACGTCGTGGACCAGGAACTGCTGTGGTGCCGCCGCATCGAACAGCTCATCACCGCCGGCACGCGGACACGGACCTTCCGGTGCGACGACCCCTGGGCGGCCGCCGTGCGCATCCTCGTCGCGATCGACGGAGCCAGCGCCTACATCAACACCAGCGCCGACCACCGCGCGGCCCCGATCGCCCACATGGCCCGCACCATCGCGGAGACCGAACTCGGACTGCCGCCCGGCGCCCTCGAACCGTCCTGAACAAGCCGCCCCGGTCATGACACGGATCACTCCGGAACGGCCCCGGGGTCACAGGGCGCGGGCCCCGCGCCCTCCCCGCCGGGCACGGGGTCCGCGGAGCCGTACCCGCCGGCCCGTCCGGCGGGCCGTTCCACGCCATCGCTTCCTCTGCGTCACGACCGTCCCGCCATGGCCGTCGTCTTCCCGCACGACGTGCCCGGCCCGTCGGGTGACGCGTCCCGCGGCTCGGGACGTGTCGCGGGCGTCGTCACCCTCAGTCGTGGACGGGACGGTCGGTGAGTCGGTGGTCGGCCAGACTGAGCGCTTCGTCGACGACGCGGCGCAGGTGCCCGTCGTGCAGGGAGTAGACGACGCGGCGGCCTTCCTTGCGGGTGGTGACGAGTCCGGCCAACCGGAGCCGGGCCAGGTGCTGGCTGACGGCGGGTCGGGCGGCGCCGCACACCTCGGTCAGCGTGGTGACGTCGGCCTCGCCGTCGGCCAGGGCGTGCAGCAGGACGAGGCGGGTGCGGTCTCCGAGGAGGGCGAGGAGTTCGGCGGCCAGGGCGAACTGCTCCTCGCCGGGAGTGCGCGGGTGCGCGTCGCGCGCAGATGACAGGTGCATGCGTGCGCTCATACGCACATAATGCTGCCGTGGGCACCGCCGTGTCCACTCCCGCGGCACCACCGCTGTGCCCGCACGCCGGAAGGGGATCGACGTGAGCGACCACGACCGCACCACCCACCGACACCACCACGGCCACACCCACGCCCACGACGACGAGGGGTCCGGGCACCGCCACGACCACGGACACCGCGGAGCCGGCGGACGACCCGCCCGCCGGCGGCACCGACTCGGGCACCTGCTCACCCCGCACTCCCACGCGGCGGCCGACAAGGTCGACTCGGCGCTGGAGTCCTCCGCGCGCGGCATGCGGGCCCTGTGGATCTCGCTGGCGGTGCTGGGGGCGACCGCGCTCGCCCAGGCCGTGGTCGTGGCGCTCTCCGGGTCGGTCGCGCTGCTCGGCGACACCGTGCACAACGCCGCCGACGCGCTCACCGCGGTGCCGCTGGGAATCGCGTTCGTGCTGGGGCGCCGGGCGGCCACCCGCCGCTTCACCTACGGCTACGGGCGGGCCGAGGACCTGGCGGGCATCGTCATCGTGCTGGCCATCGCCGCGTCCGCGGCCTTCGCCGCCTGGACGGCCACGAGCCGTCTGCTGGACCCGCGGACCGTGGAGCACGTTCCGGTGGTGGCCGCCGCGGCCCTCATCGGCTTCGTGGGCAACGAGTGGGTGGCCCGCTACCGCATCCGCGTCGGCCGCCGGATCGGGTCGGCCGCTCTGGTCGCCGACGGGCTGCACGCCCGCACCGACGGATTCACCTCGCTGGCGGTGCTGCTGAGCGCGGGCGGTGCGGCGTTGGGGTGGCGCCTGGCCGACCCCGTCGTGGGGCTGGCGATCACCGCGGCGATCCTGCTGGTGCTGCGGGACGCCGCCCGGGAGGTCTTCCGGCGGGTGATGGACGCCGTCGACCCGGCCCTGGTCGACACCGCGGAGAAGGCCCTGCTGCGGGTGGAGGGCGTGCGCGGAGTCGGCGAGTTGCGCCTGCGCTGGATCGGGCACCGGCTGCGCGCCGAGGTCGCCATCGTCGTCGACGGAGAACTCGACGTGCGGCAGGCCCACCAGGTCGCGGTGGAGGCCGAGCACGCACTGCTGCACGCGGTGCCGAAACTGACCGCCGCGCTGGTGCACGCCGACCCGGCGCCCGTCCCGGGCCAAGCGGACCCCCATCTGGCACTGGCCCACCACGCGACCGCCCGAGCACGGTGACGCGGCGTCCTCGACGACTCGCGGGACGACCGGGCGGCATCCGCCCACGCCGGGGCGAGCGTCTTCGACGCGGCCGACGACGGCCCGGCCCTCCGCTGTCCGGCGGGCCGGGCCGTCCCGTGGGAGTGGCCGGAGCAGTGACGCCGTCTGGCCGCTGTGCGCGCCGCCCGAGTGGTGCGCGCCGCCCGAGCGCCGGTCGGATCCGGGGCCGGGCCCCCGCGCGGCGCCGTGCGCGTCCTCACTGTCGGACCCGTCTGCGAGAGTGTGCGCACGCGGCGGCGCGAGGTCCGCCCGAATCGGCGCCGGAGGGGCATGGTGACAGGTCGGAGCGACGGCTGGGCAGGCGTGACCTGGCAGGAGTGAACGGATCACGACGCCATCCGGCGGCGCCTCGACCAGGGCGCCGACCCGAACACCTGGCGCGGAGGGCGGCCTCTGCATCGGGCCGCGGTGTTCGGCTCCCCCGAGGTCGTCGCGGAGCTGGCCCGACGTGTTGCGGACGTGGACGCGCTGGAGGGTGGGACGACCGCGTTGTGGGAGGCCGTCCTGTCCAAGCGATCGGACAACGCGCGGGCCCTCGCCGCTGCCGGAACCGATCCTTGGCGGCCCTTGATCGGTGGCTGGTCGCCGGGCCGGCTCAGCTTGACCGGACCGACGCCGGACCTGTTCGCGGTGCCCGAGGGGGAACGCGGACCGACCGAGGCGGAGCGCGCGGCGGCGCAGGAGGGCGCACGGCTCGTCGCGGCGCTGGGAGACATCCACTACGAGGGCACGGGCCTGGCGTGCGTGGCCGGGATCGACGCCGAAGAGGCGATACGTCGCTTGGAGGCGACGCCGGTGGACAGGGAGGAAGCGGACGGACTGCTGGAGGATCCGTACGCGTACGACACGGACGAGAGCCTTCGGATCATCGGCGTGACCACCGTGCCGGGGGGCTGCGTCGTCACCCAGCCGTGGGGGTACGCGCCGCAGATGCCGGGCGTGCTGACCCGGCTGTCCACCGGCACCGTCTGCTACGGCCTGTACGCCAACCCCAAGAGCGGAAACCAGGGGAGCATCGCCCGCAACGGGGTCGTCGAGGGCCGGGACCTCCACCCCGGCGGCGGACCGGACCAGAACGCCACGTCCGAGGAGGTCCTGGCCTCCTACCTCTACCGGTACAACGCGGTGGCCTACTCGTGCGCCCATGCGGGGCTGCGCCCGACCGACGCGCGCGCCGTCGTCGGCCCACCCGACGCCTGGGTCGAACTCCCGCAGCGCGACTACTGGAGCCACTGACCGAGCGGATCGGCACCGAGCCCGTCCCCTGGGTCCGGCGGTCCCCGCCCTCCGCGACCACGTCGAGCGCCGACGTCCGCGGCCTTGGGTCTCCCGTGGGTGGAGACTCCGGACTCCAGGGTGAACGACGAAGAACCCCTGCTCACCATCGGCCGGCTCGCCGACCGGACGGCTGCGAGCGTCCGGAGTATCCGCTACTGGTCGGACGTCGGCGTGCTCACACCGGAACGACGGTCCGCGAGCGGCTACCGCCTGTACGGAGCCGACGCCGTCACACGCGCATGCGGCGGATGCTCGAACCGAACAGGCCCGGGCAGCCCGGCTCCTCCATCCGGTTCACCGGGCATGTGGTGGAGGTCGTCGGCGCCCGTGAGAGGGGGTGGACCCGACAGGGCCCGAAGCCTCGGCCGTACCGACCCGGCCGTTCCACGACGCGGACAGAGGAGAGGTCCTCGCGGCTCTCCGGGCAGGGCTCGCCGCGGACGCCCGGCGTTTCCGCCGGCTGCTCTCCCTCGTCAGAGGCCACCGGCCGCGCCTCGCCCCCCGCGAGGACTACCTCTGGCTGGAGCAGGCGCTCCAAGCGGAACTGCGGCGGGGAGCCCTGTGGGACCTCTCGGGTGGACGGGACAGGACCTCGGGTTCCCGCACCGCCCGCGAAGGCGGCGGCTCCTCGCCGTGGTCGAGCCGTCACCACCGAGCCTCGTGTGCCCCGGCCGGCGACATGCGGCGGGACCCGAGTCGGTCCATGCTGGTGACATGACGTGCGGCGATCGACGCGGGCTCGGTCCCGCGAGCCGCAGCCCCTGTGCCAACCATCGCCGAGCGGGGTTTCGCGGGTGGCCCCACCCGGTGACCCGAGTCAGGAGAAACGCATGGCCGGGACAGTCGCGGACTTCATCGTGGCGGGGCTCAGGGAGTCCGGGATACGCCGTGTCTACGGCCTGCCCGGAGACTCCCTCAACGGCTTCACCGACGCCCTGCGGCGCGACGGAGGCATCACCTGGGAACTGGTGCGGCACGAGGAGGCCGCCGCGTTCGCCGCCGCCGCCGAGGCCGGCGTCACCGGCCGCCTCGCGGTGTGCACCGGCACCAGCGGACCGGGGAGCGTGCACCTGATCAACGGCCTGTACGACGCCCAGCGCAGCCGGGTGCCCGTCCTGGCCATCGCCGCGCACATCCCGCAGGACGAGATCGGCAGCGGCTACTTCCAGGAGACCCGTCCGCAGATGCTGTTCACCGAGTGCAGCGTGTACTGCGAACTGGTCAGCACCCCGGCGCAGGTGCCGTGGCTGCTGCCGATCGCCATGCGGACCGCTCTCGAGCGCGGCGGGGTGGCGGTGCTGGTCGTCCCCGGCGAGCTCTTCCTGGCCGAGATGCCCCGGAACGCTGCCCGACTGCATCCCGTGGCCAGGACCTCCTCCCTCGTCCGGCCCGACGACGCGTCGCTGGCCCGGGCCGCCGAACTCCTCAACGGGGCCGACCGGGTGACGATCCTGGCCGGGGCGGGCTGCGAAGGGGCGCACGACGAGGCGGTGGCGCTGGCCGACGCGCTGAAGGCGCCGATGGTGCACGCGCTGCGGGGCAAGGACTTCCTGGAGTACGACAACCCCTATGACGTCGGGCTCACCGGACTGATCGGCTACAGCTCCGGCTACCGGGCGATGGAGCACTGCGACGCGCTGCTCATGCTCGGCACGGACTTCCCCTACCGCCCGTTCTATCCCCCGAACGCGTCCGTGGTGCAGGTCGACGTGCGCGGCGAGCACATCGGCCGCCGCGTGCCGGTGGACGTCCCCCTGGTCGGCACGGTCAAGGACACCGCACAGGCCCTGCTGCCCCTGCTGAGGCGCCGTACCGACGGCTCCTTCGCGCAGACGATGACCGACCACTACCGCCGGGTGCGCGCCCGTTTGGACAGGCTGGCCGAGGCCAGGCCCGGCGACTCCCCGTTGCACCCGCAGCACGTCACCGCCACCATCGACCGGCTCGCGGCGCCCGACGCGGCCTTCACCGCCGACGTGGGCACCCCGACCGTGTGGGCGGCCCGCTACCTGCGCATGAACGGACGGCGGCGGCTCGTCGGCTCCTTCAACCACGGCACGATGGCCAACGCGCTGCCCCACGCCATCGGGATCCAGGCCGCCCACCCCGACCGTCAAGTGGTCGCGCTCGCGGGCGACGGCGGGCTGACCATGCTGCTCGGCGAGCTCAGCACGCTGCGGCAGATGGACCTCCCGGTGAAGGTGGTGGTCTTCAACAACGGGGCGCTGGCCTTCGTCGAGCTGGAGATGAAGGCCGCGGGCATCGTCCATTACGGCACCGGGCTGGACAATCCCGATTTCGCCGCGCAGGCCCGCGCGGCCGGCCTGTCCGCGGCTCGCGTCCAACGGGCCGACGAGCTCGAGGACGCGCTGCTGGCCGCCTTCGCCCACGACGGTCCCGCACTGGTCGACGTCCACATCACGCGGCAGGAGCTGTCCCTTCCTCCGAAGCTCACCTACGAGCAGCTCAAGGGGTTCACCCTCTTCGCCACCCGCACCATCCTCTCCGGCCGCGGGGACGAGATCGTCGAACTCACCAGGACCAACCTCCGTCAGCTCAGGCTCGAATAGCCCACGGCACCGGGCCACGCGAATCCCCGGAGCGGGTCCGGGCCGGGCGTGGCGGCAGGGCGGGCGCGGCACCGCGCCCGCGAGCGTCGGGACGACCACGAGCGGGAACTTCTCCCCGGGATTCGAAGTCGTGGCCGGTCCGGGGCGACCTGACCAGGACCAGGACCGACCACGTGCTCCACGCGGAGAACCCGACGTGTTCGGAGAGCACCGACACCACGAGGTTGCGGCGCGCCACGTGCTCGCCGCCCGCTTCCCGGGCCTCCTCGTCCTCCGGGTTCCAGTCCGCGAGTCGGCGGCGGGACCGCGGTCAGGCCGACGCGCGCTTCCGCGCGATCACGCGGGCGATGCCGTCGACCGTCAGGTCGTCCAGGATGTCCTCGGCCTCCAGGTAGACGTCGAACTCGTCCTCGATCTCGGTGAGCAGGGCGATCAGGAGGAGGGAGTCACCGCCCAGCTCGGGGAAGGGGACGTCGTGGGGCACGTCCTTGCGCTTCAGGACGCTCTTCCACAGCTCGGCCACCTCGGTGACGGGTGCGTCGGTGCTCAGGGACTGCTTGTCGACCATGTCGTGCCGCTCTTTCTTCCAGGGGTGGTCAGGTGAGGGTTTCCAGCCGGTCGGCGGTGGCCGTGCGGACGGCCTCGCGGTTGATCTTCAGGTTCCGGTTGAGGAGCGGACTGTCGGGAGCGAGCGGTCCGGGCAGCAGCGCCAGCCTGCGGATCTCCTGGGACGATCCCAGCCTGGTGTTGAGCTGCCCGATCCGCGGGCGGACGGCCTTGCGCACCGCGTCCTCGTCGCCGTCGTACCACAGGACGACGGCCATCCCGGTCCCGTCCTCCAGCCGGTACAGACACGCCTGCGTCACTCCCCCGGCGCGGCACAGCTCGTCCTCCAGGTCCTCCAGCAGGAGCTTCTGACCGCCCGTGGTGACGACGACGTTCTTCTTGCGGCCGCGCAGGAAGAGGAAGCCGTCGTCGTCGAACGCGCCGAGGTCGCCGGTCGCTATGGTGTCGTCGCCGCGGAACACCTGGGCGACGCTGTCGGCGGGCTCTCCCTCGTAGCCGACGCACAGGTGTTTGTCGTGGCGGACCAGGACCTCCCCGTCCGGGGCGAGCGACACGGTGCCCGGGTACACCTCGCGGCCCACGGAGCCGATCCTGTTGGCGCCGCGGCGGTTCCAGGCGATGTAGCCGATCTCGGTCATGCCGTAGATCTGGTACAGCTCGAAGCCGGTCCTGGCGAAGAAGTCCAACATGCCGTCGCGCACCGGTGCGGAGCCGACCAGCATGAGCCGCATCGCTCCCCCGTAGACGTCGTGCAGCGACCGGAAGACCGTGCGGCGCCAGCGTCTGCGCAGTGCGTCCGTGGGCAGCACCGCCGCCAGGGACGCGGCGGCTTCGAGCACCGCGCGCCGGCGCGGACTCGTGTTGCGGTACTGGTTCTCGGCGAACTCGTAGAAGTTCGGCGGGCCCAGGAGGATGGTGGGCCTGGTCTTCGGCAGCGCCTGGACGAAGTTCCTCGCCGTGGTGAGCACGATGTCGCAGTCGTTCCGCATGGCGAGGTAGCACAGGTACCGCTGTTGGAAGGTGGAGAGCGGCAACGCGATCATGATGCGGTCGTCGTGCCGGAGGGGATGGTCCGCCGAGTGCGCCTCGATCAGCGCTTCGACGCCCGGCCAGGCGAGCAGGAGGCACTTGACCTTCCCCGCGGTGCCCGACGAGAAGGCCAGGGTGAAGACCTCCCGGTCGCCGGCGGGGACGCGCTCTCCTTCCGGAGGAGGCGCCACGGCGAGGGGTTTGGCGGTGATCGGCTCGCCGAGGAGGGTCTCCAGCGCGCCGACGCTCTCGTCGTCGGACGCGTCGCGCGCGTCCTCCGTGGCGAACACCGCCGACAGCCCGTACCGCCGGGATATCTCGGCGTTGCCGTGTCCCTTGAAGTCCGGGACGGGTATGGCGACCGGCACGGCTCCCATCCACAGCAGCGCGAGGTCCAGCACCAGCCACTCGTAGGAGTTGTGGCCGCGGATGCCGACGCGCATGCCCTCGCGGAAGCCCTGTGCCCGAAGCCGCGTGGCCACGGCCTCCACGCTGCGCGAGCACTCGCTCCACGGAGTGAACGTCACCCCGCTCCGGTGGAAGACGTGGACCCCGCCGGACCGGCTGCGGCGCAGCCAGTCCATGACGACGCGGGGACCGTGGCGGGAGTCCCGCGGGGGACCGCTGTCCGCCGGATCGTGTTCTGCGGGCATTGCCTTCCTCTCGGTCTGAAGCGGGCGTACGCGGACGTGTCACGCCGTGCGGCGTGCGAGCCTTCCGGCACTGAGGAAGCCCAGGCAGGCCAGCGCCCCCACCGCGGTGCAGCACAGCCACAGCAGGGTGGTGTCGACGCCGTACAGGAAGGTGCCGGCCGCCGGGCCGAGCCCGAAGGCCACCGCCTGAACCGTGGAGAGGTACCCCTGGTAGCGCCCGATCCGGTCGGGTGGGGCCAGTGTCGCCGTGGCGCTGCTCACCACGGGCGAGAAGAGCATCTCGCCGACGGTCCAGAGCACCACCCCCGCGGCGATCAGCGGGTACGGTCGGGCCGCCCCCGACACCACGATGCCGACCGTCATCAGCGCGGATCCGGCCGAGGCCGGGATCCACCAGGGCAGACGCCGGGTGAACCCGCTGAGGGGCATCTCGCACAGGATCACCAGGGCGCCGTTGAGCGTCAGGAGGAAGGCGTAGGCGCTGGGGCCGTGCAGCTCGGACACGCCCAGCGCGACCGTGGAGTTGTACTGCACGTACACGGCCGTGACGGCGATGATCGAGCCGTAGAAGACGACGAGGCGCAGCGGCACCCGTCCGCCGTCCGGCAGGGGCTTCGCGCCGGCGCGGA
>NZ_BAAASZ010000007.1:102598-123385 GCF_039533145.1 Streptomyces macrosporus | reverse complement strand
CGGCGCGGCGGGCAGACCGGTCCACAGCAACAGGCCGAACAGCGCGTAGCAGCAACTGCTGATGACGAACAGGGGCCGGACGCCGCCGCTCGCCACCGCGGCCGCGATCAGCGGGCCGAGGGTGGACCCGAGGTTCAGCGCGAGCCGGAAGAACGCGAAGATCGGTACGCGGTCGCGTTCCTCCGTGTGGTCGACCAGGAGGGCCGACGCGGCCGGCAGGTACGCCTGGGCGAACAGCGCCGTGAAGAACACGCCTCCCAGCGCGACCGTCCGGTCGGGGGAGAGTCCGACCACCGCCAGGCCCCCGGAGGCCAGCAGCGTCGAGCCGACGAGCGAGACCTTCCTGGACAGCCGGTCGGAGGCCCATCCGCCGAGGAGGGAGCCCAGCGGGGTGGCGACGCCGACCGCCAGCAGGATGAGCGGCATCTCGCGGGGGGTGAACCCGAGTTGTCTGAGGAAGAGGACCAGGAAGGTGGCGAAGAAGGAGCCCGCCCGGTTGAGGAAGACGCCCGTCACCAGGACCCACACCGGGCGCGGGGCGGTGCGCACGACGCTCAGGACCGAGCGGGTCTTCTCCTGCGGCCGGTCGGCGCCGACTTCGTGGTCGGTACTCATAGAGCGCTCAGGGGCTCGCCTTCGATCACGACGTCCGCCTCGACCGCGCGGCGGCGCTCCAGGCACTCTTCCCGGTCCGCCCCGCCGACCACCGCGAACGCCACCCGGGACAGGAAGCCCCGCGGCGGCAGCCGCACCTCCGTCCCGGCCGGGAGGAAGGCGACGAACCGGTCGAGGCCCGGATACGCGTCGTGCTCCCGGGCCAGCCGCACCCGGTCCACCCGCAGGTCCTCCTTGGGGTAGATCATGCTGATGGCGGCCACACCGGTGCCGTCCCCGGACAGGTCCGGCTCCCGGCCCACCGCGATGTCGGCCGAGGCCCCGGCCAGGTCCACGCCCTGGGCGAGCGCGCCGAGGTGGGGGATGAGGCCGCCGCCCAGGCGGACGTTGATCTCGATGATCCGCGGCCCGCGGCTGGTGAGCCTGAACTCCGTGTGCGTGACCAGGTGGTCGAGCCCCGCGGCCTCGTGGGCGGCCACGACCATGGCGAGGGCCTCGTCGAGGCCCTCGCGCGGAGCGGCGGGGACGACGTGTCCGAGCTCCTCGAAGTACGGCGCGAAGCCCACGGTCTTCTCCGCCACCACCAGGGGGACGGTGACTCCCTGCCAGGTCGCGCAGTCGGCGCTGTACTCGGGGCCGTCGAGGTACTCCTCGATCAGCACGCCCTCCAGGCGGGAGACCGTGCCGTCGCCGGCGCGCGCGTCGGCCGCCGTGGCGAAGGCCTCCAGCAGCTCCCGTTCGCCGTCGACGCGCACGACGCCGATGCTGCCGCCGAGGGCGCGGGGTTTGAGCACCACGGGGTAGCCGATGTCGGCCGCCGCCCTGCGGGCGGTGTCCACGTCGTGCGCCACGGCGAAGCGGACCGGTCCCAGGCCGGCCTCGGCGAGACAGGCGCGCAGGGCGCTCTTGTCCTTGCAGCGCCGGACGGCGGCGGGGTCCGTGTGCGGCACGCCGAGCGCGCGGCCGAGTTCGGCCGTCGGCTCGACCAGCGCCTCGTCATAGGTGAGGACCCCGTCCGGAGCCTCCGCTCGGGCAACGGCGAGAAGCTTTTCCGCGTCTTCGGGATCGATGTGATGGAATCCCTTGACATAAGGCTTCTGCCAGCTCGGTTCGCGCCCTTCGACGAGAATTACGTCGACCCGCTCGCTGATTGCCGCGAGAGCGTATTCACGAAAAGGCTGACCGCCGCTGCCGACAAGCAGGAGCTTCTTCCTGTCCATGCGGCACATCCCATCATACGACGTGAATGACTGTCAATTCCCGCCGGCAACGTGAATGGTGACCGACAAGGCCGCTACGCATAGCAGATCAATCACCTCCGGACAAGGCTCTCATCGGAAGTCTTCTGGCGTGAACCGAGTGCGAAACCCGACGTCAGAAGGGCCGCCGACCAGGCAAGAGAGGCCCATTCGAAAGAGAACAGCGGTATCGCGAGAAGAGTCGCGCCGACGACGGCCACCGTGCGGTCCCATACCCCCCGAAACAGCTTGAAGTGAGCCGC
The DNA here is from genome assembly GCF_039533145.1 of Streptomyces macrosporus. Classification (NCBI taxonomy): domain Bacteria; kingdom Bacillati; phylum Actinomycetota; class Actinomycetes; order Kitasatosporales; family Streptomycetaceae; genus Streptomyces; species Streptomyces macrosporus. The sequence continues at coordinate 121,269 of NZ_BAAASZ010000007.1, read as the reverse complement.
ACAGCAGAGAAGGTACAGCAACAGGAAATTCTTTCCGGCCAGCCCGAGAATCGAAGCGATGGAGACCAGTCCGACGCTGTTCGCGGCAATCACCACACCGAAGGCGATACCGCAGGCGACCACCGCCCGGTGCGGCACGCCGAAACGGTTCACCTCGCGGAGACCGGCCGGCAACAACCCTTCGGAGGCGCTCGACATGACCAGCCGGGAGGCGCCCCAGGAATTCCCCAGCACACTCGCGAGCAACAGGACCGTGCTCATCGCGGCGACGCTCTTCGACGCGGCCCCGCCGAAGAGGGCGTGCATCACCAGTTCCATGGGGCGCAGATCCAGGTGGGGCTCCTCCGGAACGAGCGTCGACTGCACGGCCAGCGACAGCAGGACGTACAGCGCCGTCACGACGAGGTAGCTGATGGCCAGCACCCACGGGAAGTCGCGCTTGGGCCTGGCGTACTCGCCGGTGGTGAACGACACCAGCTCCCATCCGGTGAACGCGAAGAACACCGTGCCGACGCCGGCCAGGCCGGTGACCAGCGCGTCGGACGAGAACAGCGGCTCCGGCCGGGGCGCGGTCCCCATCAGCACGCCGCACAGGGCGATCGTCACCAGCGCGACCAGCAGCAGGGCGCACAGGACCGACTGGACCGCCCCCGACAGCCGCGTCCCCGTGCAGTTCAGCAGCACGGAGGCGGCCACCATGGCGATCGCCCCGGCCGCGCCGAAGTCGGGGGACAGGCCGACCGTCGCCGCCAGGTAGTGTCCGCCCGCCAGGGCGATGCCCGGAATGCCGACGCAGAAGGTGCCGATGAGCAGCGTCTCCGTCGCGGCCGCGGCCCGCGGGCCGAAGGCCGCCCGCAGGTATCCGGCCACCCCCGCGGCGCCCGGAAGCGCCTGGCCCAGCCTGCCGAGCACCGCCAGGAGCGGCAGGACCAGGACGGCGGCGAAGACCCAGGCCCACACGGCGGCGTGGCCTGCCTCGCGGTAGGCGATGCCGGGCAGGATCAGGGCTCCGCTGCCGATGACGATGGTGATCGCCAGGCTGGTCGCGCCGACCAGGCCGAGTCCCGGGCCACGGCCGGAGAAGCTGCTCATAGGGATTCCAGGGATGCGGGAGGGGAGGTCAGGTGTGCGATCGCTGTTCCGCCGCGGGACACGGCGGCCACGTGTCCCTGGCGACGAAGTTGGGCCGCAGGTCGAAGTCGGGAGCGTCGTACTCGCGGTGGTAGGTCGGTGTGGTGCTGCTGGACATCGGGGGGTTGACCCAGGACCACTGGGTCGGGACCTTCCTCCCCGCGGCCTCCTCCCGCTCCACGTGGTCCACGAACTGCCGCGCGGCGGTGTGGTGGTCGACGATGTGGACGTTGGCCGCCCGGTAGCTGTGCAACACCGCCGCGGTCAGCTCCACCAGGGCCCGGTCCTTCCACAGGGAACGGTCGTGCGAGGTGTCCAGACCCATGTGGCGGGCGACCACGGGCAGCATGTCGTAGCGGTACTCGTCGCTGAGGTTGCGCGCGCCGATCTCCGAGCCGACGTACCACCCGCTGAAGGGTGCCGCCGTGTAGCGCACTCCCCCGATCTCCAGGGTCATGTTGGAGATGGCGGGGTTCGCGTGCCACTTCAGCCCGAGGTCGGCGAACCAGTCGAACGACGGGTGGGAGAGCGGGACTTCCAGGGCGACGCCGTCGGGCACCTCGAACCACCGGGGCTCCTCGCCCGGCATGCGGATGACGACGGGGAGGATGTCGAACGCGGTGCCGCGCCCCTTCCAGCCCATGGCCAGCACGGCGTCCGTGAGGTCCGCGTGGAGCGGGTCCCCGAGGATCGACCCGTCGTCCCGGCGGTATCCGGCGTACCGGATCAGCTGCGGATTGAGGATGTGGATCCCGTCGTCCGCCGCCGGGGCGAAGACGGAGATCACCGACCGCAGCCGTCCGCCGTTGGTCGAGTACCGCAGGTGCTCCCAGCAGCCTTCGGCCACTTCCTCGGCCGTGCGGCAGTGCCGGAAGTCCAGGAGCCGCAGACTGCGCCAGTGCATCCGGCCGACGCACCGCGCGTGGTTGCGCCACGCCACCTTGGCGCCGATCAGCAGTTCCTCCGGCGTGTGGGTGTAGGTGCCGGTGTCCTCGATCTCCGCGCGCACCTCGCGCAGTCGGTCGGCGCCGATGTGCCGCAGTTCGGGCAGGGCGAAGAAGTCCTCGGCCCGGCGCCACACGTCTTCCCGGCAGGCGGGCGTCGAAAGCTCGGCGGGTAAGGTCATGACACCCGCATCCCGGTGACGTGCGCCAGCACCGCGCACTGCTCGTCCAGGGCCCGTCGGGCGACGGTGGCCCGCGGCGCCGCGGCGTCGAAGCCGTGGAAGGTGCCGGGGAAGTGGTGGATCTCGACGGAGACCCCCGCCGCCAGCATCCGCCGGGCGTAGTCCAGGCCCTCGTCGCGCAGCGGGTCGAACTCCGCCGTCATGAGGTAGGCGGGGGGCAGTCCCGAGAGGTCCTCGGCGACGCCGGGAGCGGCGTAGGGCGACACCGCATCGGGCGTCTCGGTGCCCAGGTAGTGGCGCCACATGTGCACGTTGTTGCGCTGGTGCCAGCCGGGCGTCGCGCTGAACTCCTTCATCGACCCGGTGGTCATGGTGTGGTCGACGACCGGATACAGCATCATCTGGTGGACGATGGGCGGTCCGTCCAGATCGCGGGCCGCCATCGAGACCGCCGCGGTGAGCGCGCCGCCGGCGCTGGTGCCGCCGACGGCGATCCGCTCGGTGTCGACGCCCAGTTCGGAGGCGTTCGCCACGGTCCACAGCAGGGCGTCGTAGCAGTCCTCGAAGGCGCAGGGGAACGGGTGCTCGGGGGCCAACCGGTAGTCGACCGAGACGACCACCAGGCCGGTGCGCCGGGCGATCTCCCGGCACCGGGCGTCCTCCGTGTCGAGGTTGCCCGTCACGAAACCGCCGCCGTGGAAGAACAGCAGGGCCGGGCGGGGCTCGGCGTCCCCGGGCCTGACGTAGATCCGGACGGGGATGTCGGGCGCGCCCGAACGGGCCGGGACGGTGCGGTCGTCGACGAGCAGGCCGTCCTGTGCGTCGGTCCCGCCGCGCATGGCCTTGGATATCCTGTACGCGCGTGCGAGCGCGGCCCGTGCGGCCTGGGGCTCGCCGTAGTCGAGGTCGGGCTGGAGCGCGGCGGCGCGGGCGAGTTCGGGGTCGATGCCCTCGGGCACGATCAGTGTCACGGGAATTCCCTCAGTGAGTGCAGCCGGTCGTTCGCGATGGGGCGACCCGGTGGGGCGCCCGCGGCCGGGAGGCGAGCAGGCGGGCTTCCTTCTCCGGGGCGGCGGTGAGACGGCGGTCGGAGAACGCCGGGAAGTCCGAGCGCGCCCGTTCGACGGAGGCCGGATCGAGGTCGGCGGCGAGCGCCTCCTCACCGCGTCCGGCTTCCGCCACGACGCGGCCCCACGGGTCGACGGCCATGCTGGCGCCCCCCAGTTCGACGTCGCCCTGGTGGCCGGCGGCGTTGCAGGCGAGCACGTGGACCTGGTTCTCCAGGGCGCGGGCCCGCACCAGCAGCCTCCAGTGGTCGATGCGGGCGGCCGGCCACGCGGCGGTGACGACCAGGAGTTCCGCGCCGTCCTCGGCCAGGACCCGGAAGAGTTCCGGGAACCGCAGGTCGTAGCAGGTCGTCATGCCGACGCGGCCCAGCGCGGTGTCGTGGGCCCGCAGCGTGTCCCCCGGGGCCAGCAGCGCCGTCTCGCGCGACCGGTGCCCGAAGAGGTGGAACTTGCGGTAGGTGTGGAGCAGTCGGCCGTCCGGGCCGAACAGCAGGCTGGTGTTGTGGAGCCGGCCGTCCGGGCCGCGTTCGACCACACTGCCCGCGTGGAGGTGGACGGAGGCGGCCTCGGCCGCCTCGCCCAGCGCGCGTGCCGTCGGGCCGTCCAGGGGTTCGGCGGTCCGCTCGTAGTCGTCGAAGGCGAAGTAGCCGGTGGCCCACAGCTCCGGCAGCACGACGAGGTCCGCGCCGCGGTGCGCGACCACCCGGTCGCACACCGCGGCCACCCGCCGTTCGAAGGGCTGCCGGTGATCCACCGCCGCCTGGATCAGAACAGCGCGCATCTCTCTCCCGTCACGGCGGTCAGCGGACCCTGGCGACCACGAGGAAGGCGTCCAGCGGCCCCAGGGTGCCCCGGAACATCGCGTCCAGGTCGGGGTTCCCCGTGGTCGGCAGCTCGCCGTAGAGCTCGTCCAGGGTGTCGTAGGCGTTGCGCAGCGTCACGGTGCCCGGTTCCAGGATGTCCCGCTGTCCCAGCCAGGTGGCGAGGTCGATCGCGCACCTCTCGACGTCCTCGGGGAGCGGGACGTCGGGGTGCGGGAAGACCGTGCCGCCGTCGACGAGTCCCCGCATGAGCCGGTAGAAGATCGGGCTCTCCGTCCGCGCCGTCAGGTAGACGGGCTTGCCGGAGGCGCAGCGCGGCACCGCGGTGTCGGTGATCCTCTCCCGCATCAGCCTGCGCATGACGCCCTTGGACTGGCGCAGCGGGACCATGCCGGTGGAGTCCAGGTAGATGACGACGTGCTCGTCGAAGGGGAGCACGTGGTGCCCGGTCCATCCGACGAAGGCGCCCCGCTCGTCGCCGACGAGGACGAATTCGGCCAGCCGCTCCAGGTAGCCCTCCTTGCTCCGCTGGGCCCAGTAGGGCGTCATGTCGGCCCCGAACGACCGGGTGGTCACCGGGACGAGGGCGTCGTAGACGCGGTAGTGGGTCGAGATGCTGAGGCTGCGCCGGGGGTCCTCCACGACGTACGCCGTCAGGCCGTCGCCGAGGTCGATCGTCCGGCAGTGCCGCGCGACGTCCCCGATGACGTCGGTGATGAGCGGGAACTCCTGTACCGGAGCGGGGGTTGAGGTCATCGTGCTTCCTTCTGGGTTCTGCCGGATCAGGCGAAGACGGTTCCGTGCGCCGATGCTGTGCCGCCGGCCAGTTCTCCCCCGTCGACGATCAGCTGCTGGCCGGTGACGAAGCGGGCGGAGTCCGAGGCGAGGAAGAAGAACGCCTCGGCGATCTCCGCGGGATCCGCGTGCCGGTTGGCCGGGATCTTCGCGTTGACCTCGGCGAACATCTCGTCCGTGTACTCCGCTCGCTGCATGGGGGTCATCACGTAGCCCGGACTGACGCAGGCGGTGCGCACGTGCGGCGCCAGTTCCAGGGCCAGGCTCCGACAGAGCGCCAGCACCGCGGCCTTGGAGGCGTTGTAGTCCGCGTAGTAGGGGTATCCCGCCGAGCCGTTGGTGGACGCCGTCGCCAGCAGCACACCGCCGCGCGCCTCGATCATGTGGCGCGCGGCGGCCTGCCACAACGCCATGACGCCCATGACGTTGATGTCCATCAGTTGCCTGATGTCCTTCTCCGTCATCTCCACGAACGTGCGCCGCAGGCTGATGCCCGCGTTGGCGATGACCACGTCGACGGAGCCCCGCTCCCGGACGACCGTGTCGACGGTCCGCCGTACGCCGGCCCAGTCGGTGACGTCGGTGTGGATCCACTGGCCCACGGCGTCCTGGGGAGCGGGCTCCGCGAGGTCGAGGTTGACCACGTGGTCGCCCGCTTCGGCGAATCGGCGCGCGGTGGCCAGACCGATGCCGGAGGAGGCTCCGGAGATGACGACAGTTCGAGCTTTCATTGGTCCTTAACCGAAGGTGTAGGAGAGATCGGTGGGCAGGGAGCGGAAGTGTCCCGAGATGCTGTCGAGGTACTCCGTGCCCCTGGCTAGCGCCGCACGCAGCCGCCCGAGTTCCGAGGCGTCCGCGTCCCACAGCACGCCGTGCAGCGTACGCGCCAGGTCCTCCAGGGCGGGGCGGGCTTGCCGGAGGAAGCCGCCCCGGGCGGGGAAGTCCGTCTCCGCCGCGTACTGTCGGATCCAGCCGAGGGTGAGCAGTGCCGCCGAGGTGTCGGCGAAGTGGTGGTACCGGCGGGACAGGTAGCGGATCAGCTCGGCGGTGAACGCCGTGTCGAGGTCGCCGTCGGCGCCGACCGCCTCCGCCGTCAGCAGGCCGAGCGTGTCGGCGTACGCCTCCTCCAGCGCCATCCGCTCGAAGTGGTTGATCCCTTCGGCGGGTTCGCCCTCCGCCGGCACCGACGCGCGGCGCCAGAAGTGGCCGAGGTCGTGGCAGCGGAACCAGCGCAGCGACATCCGCAGTGCCGCGTCGAGGCGGGTCTCGTCCACGGTGCCGCCGACGCTCTTGAGGAGCTCCAGCGAGCAGCGGCCCAGCCTCTCCCGGTGGACGTTGGCGAACACCACGGTGAACTCGGGCCCCAGCACGGTGGCCCCGGCCGCCTCCAGCGGGAAGAAGTGGGCGAAGTTCTTGTGTCCGGAGACCGATTCGCCGCCTGCCAGCAGCAGGTCGGTGACCTGCATGGTGGGATTGACCTTCTGGACGGATTTCACCTCCCCCCCCAGGACGCGGGCCGCCTCCGTCCTCAGCTCGCCGATCCGGGCGGTGATCTCGTCCACCTCGGTCTGCAGGTCGGCGCGGGGGACGGCGACCAGGAGGGCGACGGGGGACCCGGCGTCCCGCATGGCCCAGGTGCTGATCGGTCCGCAGTAGAGCCAGGGCTCCTCCGGCCGGGGCTCGAACAGGGTGGCCGTCTTCCACTCCCGGGTGTGGGCGTAGATGGACAGCCGCTCGGCCGCGGCCCGCGCGTGCTGCACGACGGCGCGGGCCGATGCGGCCTCTTCCGCCTCGGCGAAGCGCAGCAGCACGTCGGACGCCGCGGTCAGCAGGAAGGAGGTCCGCTCGAAGTGGTCCGGGTCGTCCCCGGTGATCGCGGGGACGTCCAGCGCGGTGATGCCGTCGAAGAGGGTCTTGGCGCGGACCAGGTACTGCCAGGTCTCGGGGAAGTGCCTGCGCAGCTCGGCGTACTCCGGGTCCAGCCGGGTCACCGCGAGGAGGGGCTCCTCGCGGTGCCAGAAGGGGAGCTGGCCGATGGTCTGTCGCAGCGGGATGCCCAGACCCGTGCCGGGGGCGTTCCGCGGTGCCGCCGTCGGTCCCATCAGCGGGCACCCGCCTGTCCCACGGTCGCCGTCGCCGCGGGCACCGGTCGGCCGGCCGGCTCGACGGGTTCTCCGGCGTTCGGCGCGGGCTCGACGGGGACCAGCGAGACGGACCACTTCCTGCGGTCGGCGAGGAAGGCGAAGACGTGGCCCAGGTACTGGACGGTGAACCACAGCGGCAGGAAGGCGGCGAAGGACGGCGCCTGGCCGGTCTGGATCCAGCCGATGGTGGCCCAGGTCACCACGCCGGTGGCCGCGTTGAGGGCGACCGTCGTCGACAGGTCGGTCTGCTGCTGGCCCCAGTCGGGAGCGTGCGGCCTGAGCACCCTGCCGAGGAGGAGGCCGGTGAGGACGGCGCCGGCCAGGCCCGCGCCGCCGGCCTTCAGCATGTCCAGCGGAGTGACGGCGTTCGGACCGATCAGGAAGTGGTACAGGACGCCGAGGCCGATGCCGACCACCAGGCCGGGCAGGTGCATGGAGGGCTTGCGCCAGTGCTGCGGGGAGGGCATCTCCAGGTCCGCCGCGCCCTTGGGGTTGCGGTAGACGGGCGGGAAGATGAGCCCGGTGCGGTCGAGGTACGGGCGGTACGCGTCACCGGCCAGTGCGATGAGGCGCTTGTCGTACAGGATGCTGCCGACGACGTTGTAGATGTTGAGGACGACGGCCAGGACCAGCAGGTCGGTGGTCATGGTCGGGAGGCAGAAGAACATCCCGAAGAAGGCCGTGTGGACGGGGAAGCGGATCCAGCGGCGGCTGCCGACCTTCCAGCTGATGAGCTTCGGGCCCTGGGCTCCGGCGACCTGGGCGACGAGCGTGGTCGAGCCGAACGCGAGTCCGCAGTCGTACTCGAAGAGGTGCAGCTGCCAGTACCACAGCCACGAGGCGACGGCGAGGACGAACATGACGACCATCGGCACACCCGACAGCTGCCAGACGACGTCGTCCGTGTGCTGCCACAGCGAGGCGGCGACGAGGATGTACACCACGTTGGCGAGGGACTCCACGGAGCGCCATGCCAGCGCCTCCATGCCGGTCTTCGCCTTGACCACGCGTTTGACGCGCAGAGTGGCGAGTCCGGAATGCTGTATTCCGAACCCCAGGACTAACAACGTGTCCACAAGAAGTTGCACGGACGGTTCCATGGGAACGTCCCCCCTGAGCAACAGGATGCCGGCGAATCCGCCGCATCACACCGATAGGCGCACGTGCAACCGTGCGGGCCCGAAGGAACCGCACGGAAGTTACAGAGAGTAGCCTTAATAGCTTGTCGAAAATGCCCCCGCCAACGCTTCGTCGCGAAACTACCGACGGCCCGAACACGCAGTCAACCCGCTCTCGTCATTTTGACCAGCAGATTACGGACCGCCCGCGGCATTTCACCTCCGCGACAGTTCAGAAACCAACACAGGAGTTCATAGACGCAGAAGCACCGCATTCACGCCATAGCTCGCAAAAGGTGCACTGTGGTGACTCGTCCCCTGTCCGAGCGGCAGCGGTACAGTCTCCGACATGGACTCAGAAGAAGGCGTGTCAGCCCTGCTTGACAGCGAACTGGTCGACTCCGAACGGAGACAGCCGTTCGTCTCGTTCGCCGACCCGCTGAAGGCACGGCGCAATTTCCGGCGCGCGGTCGCCCTCTCCCGGGCACTTCGGGGACCCGTTCCGGAACTTTCCGATGTCGAATTCAAAGACAGCTCGTTCCGCGCGGACGACGATGGGCGCGAGATATCCGTGCGCATCTACGAACCGATTTCCCCACAGCGCTCCCGCCCTTTTCCGGTGCTTCTCTACTTCCATGGCGGAGCTTTCGCCGCCGGCGACCTGGACACCGAACACGACCGCTGTCTCCGGTTTTCCAAGGACGCCCGGTGCGCCGTGGTCTCCGTCGATTACCGGCGCCCTCCCGAACACCCCTTCCCGGCCCCGGCGGAGGACTGCTACGCGGCCCTCCGCGAGGTGGCCCGCACCGCCGGGGAGAACGGGTGGGACGCCGACCGGCTGGCCGTCGGCGGCAGCAGCGCGGGAGGCAACCTCGCCGCGGCGGTCGCCCTGATGTCCCGGGACCGGGGCGGCCCGCCCCTCGTCCTGCAGATGCTGCTCTACCCGGCCCTGGACGACCGACTGGAGTCGGACTCGTTCCGCCGCTTCCGCCGCGCCTCGGGATGGGACGTCGAGGACAGCCCGCACATGTGGCGCCACTACCTCGGTGAACACGCGCAGGAACCGCCCGCGCACGCCGCCCCCGCCCGGTGCGCCGACTTCCGCGGAGTGGCTCCGGCCTACCTGCTGGTGGCGGAGGTGGACGCGCTGCGCGACGAGGGGATCGACTACGCCTGCCGCATGATGCGGGACGGCGTGCCGGTCGAACTCCACTGCTACGCCAAGGCGTTCCACGGTTTCGAACTGGCCGCCCCGGAAGCGGCCGTCACCCGGCGCGCCCGCGAGGACCAGGCCGCCGCGCTCCGGGCCGCGTTCGCGCGACGGGGGTGACGCCGCCCTGCCCTCCGCGCGTCCCGAGCCCCGCCACCGGACGTACGCCTCGGCCCCGATCTCCGCCCGGTCCTCGTCGGGGCCGCGCGGGAGCGCCGTGGCGGCGGGCGGGCCGCGGCGGCGCAGGACGGACCGGCACCCCGCGCGGTCGACGCGGCCCGGCCCGTTCCGCCACATCCTCGAAAATAGCCATGGACACGTAATCAAAAACGGTGGTGTTCGAAACACACGCCCGGCAGACCTCGCTCAATCCGCGCGCAGACGGTGGCGGTCGGTGGGCGGGGAGTAACGGGACGAGGCTCCCGAGCGTCGTACCGGCGATCTCGTCCGCCGGCATGCGCGGGGGCCTCGTCGGTCTTCTGTGCCGGTCTTCTGTGCCGATCCTCTTTCGAACCGCGTTCGGCCTTCCGCACACGTCGTCGAACACACCTCGCGGCAGACCTACGTCCAAAGTCCTCAATCGCATTCCCGCCGCCGGAGACGGTCGAACCAGGGGTGATTGGACGGCTTCCGGCAGGCCCTTTTCCCGCCGCGCGCCACCGTCCCGCCGGCCGGTGAGACGGCCGCCCGGCGCGCACACCGTCGTCCGCGCATCGAGGACGACGGCACCGGGCAGGATCACCGTCATCGTCACCCACCGCACGGGCCGGGGAGGATCCGGGGGGAGGCCGCTGCGAGGACCTCGTCGCCACCGACGGACGCCCTCCGGGCGAGCTCCACGCCCTCTCCCGGCACCGCCGACGCCCCCGCCCGGCCCTCTTTCCTCGACGACGCACAGGAGCACCGTGGACGCAGAGACGACGAACTCCCGCGCCTGGACGGCGTACGGCTCCCACCACCTCGAACGCGCCACCGCCGTCCCCGAGGTCGACCGCTTCACCTGGGGATTCCGGCCGACCGGCCCCGGCGCCGAGGTACTCGGCGACCTCGCCGGTCGCCGTGTCCTCGACCTCGGCTCCGGGCTGGGCAGGCACGCCGCCCACCTCGTCCGCGAACACGGCGCCCTGGTCGACGCCGTCGACGCCTCTCCCACCCAGCACCGGCGCGCCACGGCCCGGTACGGCCGGCTGCCCGGCCTGACCCTCGTACTCGCCGACGCCGTCGACCACCTCGAACGGGCCGCACCGTACGAGGTGATCTACTCCGTCCACGGCCTCGCCTACATCGACCCCCACCGGCTCCTGCCCGCCCTCGCCGCCGCGCTGCGCCCCGGCGGGCGCCTGGTCTTCTCCGTCCTGCACACCACCTCCGACGGCCGTGGCCCCTCGACCACCGTCGCCCCCCGACCGGAGATCCTGCCCCTGGCCGGCGGCGGCCGGCTCACCGTGCGGATGTGGGTCCTCGCCCCCGACGTGTGGGAGAGCCTGCTCGGCGACCACGGGCTCGTCGTCCACCGGATCGACGTGCTCGACGCGCCCGAGGAGAGCGATCCCCTCTCCTGCCGCCTCTTCCACGTCCGACACCGCGACCTCTCCCGAGCCTCCGGCCCCCGGGGCGCCTGACCGTCGGACGAGCGGCAGCGCCTCGGCGTCCTCGACGACATCCCCGGCGGTACGGACACCGCCGCGGCACCAGGCCGGTCGCCGCGTTCGTCCCGCGCGTCGCGCCGGCGTGACGCCTCAGCGGCGCAGGGCCCACTTCTGGAACGCCTCCAGCGGCCCCGCCGAGAACCGCCGCAGCCACAGGGTGGAGCCCGCCATCAGCACCGCGCACACCGCGGCCCACAGCCCCATCACCCACCACGGCCGCCCCGTGTCGCCGAGCCGTTCCGCCAGGCCCAGTCCGATGCCGTACGAGGCGAGCACGCACAGCACGTTCTGGAGGACGTATCCGGACAGTGCCGTCCGGCCGACGGACACGAGTCCCGTCATCAGCGGGCCCGGCCGCCGCACCCGGTCCACCAGCGTGCCGATCAGTCCGATGTACCCGACGGCCAGCAACGGGGCGGCACCGTACCGGTCCAGCAGGAACAGGTCCGGACCGCCCAGCGCCGTCGCCACGTTGAGGGGCAGTCCGAGCCCCAGCCCCCAGGCCGCCATGCGGGACCGCAGACGGCGCCCCGCCTCGTCCGCCCCGAAGGCCCCCGCTCGGAACAGCCGTACGCCCAGCAGGAAGAGGAACACCAACAGGAAGAAGGTCAGCACCGGTTCCATGCGCAGCGCGACCGCGTTCTCCAGGCGGAAGGCGATCTGATCCAGGTAGCCGCCGTGCGCGTACAGGTCGACGACCTCCCGGGAGACCGTGCCGCCGCCCTCCGTGTCGTCCAGGACCAGCGCCGCCGTCAGCAGGCCGATCACCGTCAGATGCGCCCCCGCCGCCCACCACATCACCCGCCGCCGCGCCCGCCGCGAACGGGTCAGCAGCCAGGCCACGAGCAGCGCGGTGACCGCGTACCCCATCAGCACGTCCCATGCGAAGACCAGCACGAAGTGCAGCGTGCCCTCCGCGAACAGGAAGAGCGCCCGCCACCGGTAGCGCCCCGGCCATGGCTGCCCGCGGCGTGCCGCCGAGTCGTACTGGATGGCCAACCCGACCCCGAACAGGATCGTCAGCAGCGCCAGGAACTTGCCGTTCGCAAGCAGGACGAACACGCTCCGGGCGGCCTCCGGGAACGACCCGAAGGAGACCTCGGCCGTACCGGACTGCAGGACTCCCCACTCCGCGCCCGGGCCGGTGAAGATCCACACGTTGGTCATGAGCGTGCCGAGGATGGCCACCCCGCGGAGGACGTCGAGCAGGACCAGTCGTCGTCCGGTGGGTGGGGACGCCGGGGCCCGCAGGGGTTTCGTGCCTGTGTCCGTCATGCCTTCATCGTCACGGAGGCACCGGGCGGAATCCTCGTGAGCGAAGGCGATCCTGCCGTACATCGAAGGATGCAGACGACCCCACGGCCTCGTCCCCCCTGCGGCGGACACGCCGCGTCCCTCGCGCGTGCCCCCCCGCACGAGGCACGCCGCCGGCACGGTCGTTCGGGGCGATCGGCGTTCGGCGCTCGGCTCAGTCGTGGCCCGGGGAGAGCCTGCGGTCGGTGCCGGATCGGCCGATGTCCAGGTCCGGGAACGAGGTCAGCGGTGTGCCGCTGTTCCAGAAGCCGAGCAGGTCGACGTCGATCAGGACCAGGTTCTGCCGGGCCGCGAACGTGCGGGCCGGTGCGGTGAGGACACAAGAGGCGACGAAGACGGGGACGTCGGCGCCGTGCTCGGCGCGGGCGGTGCCGTTGAAGGTCTGGAGGTCGCGGCTGCCCACCGAGCGGTGTTCGGCGTACCGCTCGCACTGGACGACGAGCTTCCTGCCGTCGGGCAGGCGGCCGATGACGTCGGCTCCCAGATCACCGGCGCCGCCGACGCGTCGCACCTCGGTGCAACCGTCCCGGCGGCACAACCGCGCGACGTACTCCTCGAACTCGCGGTCGTCCATCGCCCGGACCGCGTCCAGTGACCGGCGGGCCTGCCGCCGTGCCTCGTCGGCCGGCCGCGTTCTCTCCGCCGCCGCCTCGCGCCGCCCGGCGCGGACCAGGCCCGCGACGACGGCACCGACGAGCCCGACGGCCGACGCCATCACCAGCGCCACCACCAGCACTGTCCCCGTCCGCTCCCGCCCCTCCCGTGGTCCGACGGTGCGCCCTCTTCTTGCTCCCCACCCGTGGCCGGTCCATCCGCCGGCCGCCGGGCCGGCGGGTGGGTGTCACGGCCACGGGTGGGACGGGACCACGTCCTTGTCATCGGGTGCGGGGGAAGCGTGCCGCTGCCGGACGGTTGCCCGTGCCCGACGCCTCGCCCTCGGCCGTCCGCTCTCCGTGCCGCTCCCGGAACGCCGGGAAGACCGGTCGGCCCGACGTCGGGCAGCGGAAGCCATCAGCGCGAAGCACTCCTCCCCCGGCGTACCAGCCGGCGGATCAGCCGGCGCGATCGGCGATCGGGCCGCGGACGCGGCTCGGCGGACCCGGCCGCCGCCGGCGAGGGCTCCGGGAGGCTTCCGGGTGCGGGTATGTCGAATTCCAGCGGCTTGGGCTCGGCAGGCGGCTCGCCGAATCCTCGCGATGCCCCGTGGACGTTTTCCAGGATCTTGTCGCCCTGCTTGTCGATCAACCGCGTCAGACCCTCCTGCCCGATACCGAACGCGACCGCCCAGGCGGCGATTTGGGCACTGGAGTCCAGGGACGAAAGACCCGGGATGAACTCGCCATGGACGAGAACCAGACCGAGCAGCGCGGACAGAGCCCCGATGGGAAGCCTCAGAAGCAGCAATCCGACGGGAATCATGTAGGGGGAGGCGCTTCCCTGGACGTGCCGCACCGAGATCGCGCCCGTCAGCGTGGCGGCAGTCATGCCGAGGGAGGCCACCAGCAGGACATCCCCGCCCTTGGCCACGTCATCGCCACCCCTGGGCATCCCCACCGGACAAACATGCTCGGTACGGAGAGGACTACCGTACGTGGGGTCGGGTTTCTCGAAGCACAGCTTGTCCGCCAACGCGTCGGGGTGCCAGAACCCCGACAGGATGAAAAGCAACGTGATGACGCTCGTGGCGATGAACGTGGCCAGGAGTACGTTGCGGAAACTACGGAGTCGGGCTATCTCGGACTCCTCGACCTGGTTCGCGGCATGGAGAACGCCGAGAGCCAACTCCTTGCATTCTTCGCCAAGGACGTTGCGGTTCCGGCGCAGCTGCTCTTCGAGGATCCGCAACCGCGGGTCCTGGCCGCCCAGGTGCTGGATGCCTCGCGCAAGGATGACGGAGCCCAGCCAGCGGAGCCTGTCGGCCGGACTCAACTGGTGGATCAGCAGCTCCGCTTCGTGGATGTTGGCCTGCACGCGATCCACGGCACTTCCGGACCACCAGTGCAAGAAGTCGCCCTCGCGCAAGGGCCGGAACTTCCGATACTCCACCGCACTTCGCGCGGCTTCCAGCATCCGGTCCGCTTTTCTCGCCAGGGCCTTTTCGTGTTTGTCCAGGTTTTCGGCTTTGAGCCTGTCGAGCTGCGCCTGAAGCTCTGCGATGTGCGCCGACTGCCGCTGACGCCAGGATCCCGTTCTGTTGTTCGCCGCCACGTCGCGATCTCGACTCATCGGTTCCGTGGAATCGTCGGGAACAGGCTTGGGATGGGCGGACACACCGAATCCGGTTCTCGTCCTGCGAACCCTCATACGGCAAGTGGACATTGAGTGACGACCGCTCGCAACTCAGGACGCCTGCGTCTCGGGCCGGTGACACAAGGGAACGGAACGGGCCATGGAGACTCGGGAACCGTCCTCGGCGAAACGTCATACCCGGGCCTCCCGAGCGGCCGAGGTGCCGCCAGCCCACGGCGGCCCCGGCCAACGATTCCGTGCGTGGTCGGCCGTGGTACGTCGTCACCCGCGTCACGGCCGGACCGCATGCCCGTGCCGCCCGTCCGGCCGGGACGGCAGCGTCCTGTCGCGGAAAAGGACGGACGGCAATGGCCCGGACGACGCCGGCGAGAAGTTCGCGGAGCCGTGGCGCCGAGTGAGGCCACGCCGGTTCCTCGGTCGAGGTCTTCCGGCGGGTTCTCCTCGCGAGCGGTGCCGCTCGCCAGGACGACCACCGGTCCGCCCGGCGGGTCTTGCGCGACGTCCGGGCGGCCATCGGGCCGTGACTCCCGAGGAACGGCGGACCTCCGTCCGCGTCGACGAGGACCACGGTCCTGATCGCGCTCACAGGGGGACCGCGGCCGGTCGCGCAGACGGCACGGCGGCTGGTGCCGGGCGACTCCGACTCCGGTCCCGGCGGCGCGGCCTCCCGACACTCGCCCTCCTTGCCCCCGGACGCGCGTCCGCCGGTCCGGATGGCCGGTGTGCCCGCTCGCGGGACATGGTCGGGGAAGGAAGCGCCATCCGCCACTCGCATGACCCAAACGGTCGAATTGCCCGTCCACGGCGATATCGGCGTCCCTCGCGAGGAACTCGCCGCTCGCGACATGTGCGGTGGGGAGCGGAGCCGATCGGCCCGCACCCGTCCCGATCCCCGTTCCCGCACGAGAACCCCCGGTGAAACGAGGTGGCGAACATGACCATGTCCTACCCGGACGGGAACCCCAGGGTCCTCAGCAAGCCCAAGATGCCGAAACTCGCCAACGGCCTGCCCAGCATCGTCTACGCCCAGGTCTCGCCCCGCTCGATCGGCGGCACGTCACTGTTCGAGACCGGTGCCGTCACCGCGCGGACGGCCCAGGCGGTGCAGTCCGAGACCCGTATCGTCGACCAAGCCGCACAGCGACTGCGCGACGCCGGCTTCACCGTCTTCCAGGACGCCCCGCACGACCGCGGCTCACACGACCTCGCGCCCCAGGCGACGCTCAACATATCCGGACCTCCCGACCTCTACGAGCGCGCCTTCCACTGCTCGCTCGAACCCCAGGAACGGCCGGTGCTCAAGGAGAACCAGCAAGAAGACCTCGCCACCTTCGTGGAATGCCCCCAGACCGACATGCCGGGCTTCATCGACACGGCGGACACCGATTTCGCCGACGTCCTCGAAGGAGTGGCCCTCGAAGAGCCCCGCTTCTTCTTCGCCACCGCACTGGCCCCGCCCACCGCCTACTGGCATCTGGACGTTCCGGGCGACGTGTCCTTGGGCTGCAACGCCGACAGGGCCCACCGCATGGGCGTCACCGGCACGGGCGTCAAAGTCGTCATGACCGACTCGGGTCACTTCGTGCACCCGTTCTTCTCCGCACGCGGCTACAAGGTGGGGCCCGTGGTGCTGGGTCCGGGCGCCACCGCGCCGGCCGACGACGAGAGCGGCCACGGCACCGCCGAATCCGCGAACATCTTCGCGATCGCCCCGGACGTCGACTTCACGATGGTCAAGATGAGCTTCTTCAACACCATCGCCGCGTTCAACAAAGCGGTCGCCCTGAACCCGCACGTCATCAGCAACAGTTGGGGATCGAGCAAGCGGCGCCCGAGCGAGTTCAGCGCGGCGGACCAGGCCCTGGCCGCCGCGGTCGCGGTCGCCGTCGCACGCGGCATCACCGTGGTGTTCTCCGCGGGCAACGGCCAGTTCGGCTTCCCGGGTCAGCACCCCGACGTCATCTCCGCGGGCGGCGTCTTCCTCTCGCCCGACGGGACCATGCGCGCGTCGGACTACTCCAGCGGCTTCGCCAGCCGGATCTTCCCCGGTCGCAACTCCCCCGACCTGTGCGGGCTGGTGGGCATGCGCCCCCGGGCGGCCTACATCATGCTGCCGGTGCAGCCCCACGACGACATCGACCGCGATCTCGCCGGGAGCCGCCACCCCGACGGCGACGAGACCTCGGCCGACGACGGCTGGGCGGCGATCAGCGGCACCTCCGCCGCCGCTCCCCAGATCGCCGGCGCGTGCGCCCTGATCAAACAGGTCAACCCGCGGCTGACCCCGGCACAGGTCCGCGACATCCTGCGCGGCACCGCCCGCGACGTGGCAGCGGGCCACTGCTTCGACCAGCCCGACATGGGACACCCGGCGGCCCCGGGCCCCGACCTGGCCACCGGCACCGGTCTCGTCGACGCCCACGCGGCCGTCGTCGCCGCCGGCCGGTCGTAGAAGCCGTCCGAGCGATCACCGGTGGCGGCCCCCGGGCACTCCCCCGCCCCGTACGCAAAGGAGGACGTCCCCACCATGACCACTGTGCCCGGGGGCCGCGACCCGATCCTGTCGGCGCTCGTCGTCCTGCGTCCCACCGGGGAAGGACCCGCCCTGGACCACCTCATCGCCGACCGTGTCCACCGCTTCCTCCCCTCACCGGACGTGGTCCGGACGGTCGCCGCATGGTTCGCGTCGCGCGGCTTCGACGTCGACGAAGCCGTCGGCATCTCCTTCGCGCTCACCGGGCCGCGTTCCCTGTTCCAGGAGACCTTCCGCCTCCGTGGCGGCGATCCTCGACAAGAGGCACCACTCGGTCTCGATGCGCTGCCCCGAGAGGTGGCCCGGCACATCAGCGCCGTCACGTTCACCGCACCGCCCGACTTCGGGCCCGGCAACCCGTGACCCCCCGGGGCGACCGGCGGTCCCACCGCTCCGACAACCTCGCGCCCTCGGGAGGAAGCCGACCCGAGAACAAAGACCACGTCGGCGGGCCGCCGCCTGCCGACGTGGGAGCGGCGCGGTGAGCGCCGGCCCTTCGGACGGGCGATGCTCCGCTCCGTCGGACCCGCTCGGCCGCGGCCACGACACCGTGAATCCGACCTCGACGGACATGAGGGATTCCTCGGCCCCACAGCGTGAAAGCGCCGCATCCGGTGCGCGGCTGACGGATCGACAGGACCGGAGTATCGGCCCGGCCGTACGGCGAAATCCGGGATAACAAGGCTGAGCGGCCGATCGGGTGCAAACCCGGACGCTTGCGCGTTCGGGCCACGGTATCGGGTACACCGGCTCAACCCCTGATGTCTCCGTCATGCGACCGGAAGAGGCGAGGATGTTTGGTCATTCGGTAGCTGGTGCGCGAGCGCGGTCGGTGGCCGTCTTCGGTCTGAAGGGAATGCTGGTCGTCGCCCTCCTGGCCGCCGCGGTGGGCTGCGGAGACGACGAACCCTCGCCCGAGGGGGGCACGTCGTCGCCGAGGGACGCGGGGACCGCGACCCTCTTTCCGGGGGCCGTCGCCGAGGGCGAGCAGGAGAGCATCGACTTTCCCCAGGTGGACGTGGGCGAGACCGCCCGGTTCGACGTCGAAGTGCGCAATGACACGGACGAGGCGCTCGCCATGGAAAAAGCACGTATCGTCACATGGAACGGGGACTCCAAGCCCGCCTCGCATCCTGCCCGACCCCGGGCCACCGAGGAGGACCCGGGGATCGACATCTCCGAGAACGACTGCGAAGGGAAGACTCTGCAGCCGGAGGAGCAATGCCGTATCGAGATGCTGATCCGCGAGCCGATCACGAGCGCCGACCGGCTCGGACTGGAAGTCGACACGGACAAAGGCCCGTTCTGGGTCGCGCTGTACGGCGACACGGGCAAATCGAGCCCCTCCTCACCCGCTTGGACACAGAACCCGGAGACGCCGACGATTTCCCCCGGCCCTCGACAGCCCTAGCGAGCCGGAAGCAGTACCGGCGTCGACGGCCACGGCGGAGCCCACCGAAGCACCGGCAACTCCGGACGGCCCTGTGATCGGGCGACCCGCCTGCGTCGGGTC
>NZ_BAAASZ010000007.1:73278-102591 GCF_039533145.1 Streptomyces macrosporus | reverse complement strand
TTCCGTCACAAGAACCTCCTGCTCCTGCCGAGAACCTCGACCCGAATGGTGTCGTCGTCGCGGAGGACCAAGGTGATGTCGCCGTCTCGTGGCCGCTGCCAGGGAACGAGAAAGAACCGTGTACTCGACTTCGCCAGGACACGGAAACCCTTGCATCTGAAACGGTAGGGCATGTAGGCGGCGCCGCGATCCTCACACTGCGCGGCGGGCGACGAGGGGAAGATCGGCGTTTTCGAGTGGATCAGAACGGGGGTCAGCCCCACATAGTCGCTTCGGGCGATGGAGGCGGCCTTGGAACGCCCTGCTCCGCCGGCGTACTGCGTGGTGGCATAGAACACGACCATCGCCACCATGGCGATGATGCACCCCTCGGCGATTCGCCAGGAACGATCCCCTCTCTGTCCTGCACCGCGTTTCAGGTAGAGGACCAACAGCAGGAGCAGGGCACCGGCGGCCACCAGGGAGAGCGGGACGAGATCCTTGAGCCATGTCCTCGGAAGGAATCTCGAAGTGAAAGCCATCCACCACCCCGCTCTCATGTAGATCGGAAAGCTCAGCAACACCAGGAAAGCACCCAGCAAGGCAATGATCCATTGCGCGCGACGCTGCTTCGAGAGCGCTTTCGCGTAAAAAATCCGGTGTTTCACCAGAGGGAAGACGAGAAATACCGCGAACCCCACGGCAAGCATGGCCCAGAGCGGCAGGAAGATCGCCGGAGGGCTGCCGACCAGCCGATCCTGCGTGGTAAGCGCCAGATCACTCGCATGAATTCCGAAGTACGAGTAGTAGGCGTTGTAGTACATGTTGCCGAAATAATAGAGCAAGCCGAAGACGACCGTTCCGGGCGTCACCACGTAAGCGGCCTTCTCGATGAACGTCTTTCCCTTGGGAGACTGCGTCGCCAACCGCTCGGTCCGTTTACTGGTCATCTTCGATGCATCCCGGGTGACTCGAATCGCACACGATCATCTCTTGCGCCCTGGCAGCCTCCACGAGACGGCGGCACCGCCTTTCATCCGCTGCGACGACGTCCTCCCCGTGGAAGTTCTCGGCAGGTGTCCGACGTTTTCGGTGTTCTCTTCGGGGACGCGGCTACGTCGGTTCGGCGGGAGGA
Organism: Streptomyces macrosporus; assembly: GCF_039533145.1. Lineage (NCBI taxonomy): Bacteria > Bacillati > Actinomycetota > Actinomycetes > Kitasatosporales > Streptomycetaceae > Streptomyces > Streptomyces macrosporus. The sequence goes on along the minus strand of NZ_BAAASZ010000007.1, from coordinate 101,477 downwards.
GGCGGGTTCGGCCCGTCCGGGACGTCCGGAGGAGCGTCCGGGGACACCGGCGGCTCGGTGGGTCCCGTGGGTCCCGTCGGTCCCGTCGGCCCCTCCGGCTCCGAATCCCCGGGAGAGGGGACGCCGGGGGGTCCTTCCGGCGTCTCGGTTCCCGGGGTTCGCGTGGGCACGGGAGAGTTCGGGCTCCCTGTCTTCCCGGACACCGAAACCCGGATCGGCCCCTTGTCCGTCTCGACCTCCAGCTCGACCCAATCGGTCCGGGCGATCGTCTCGTGGACCAGCATCCGAATGCTGCACGCCTCCCCCGGCTGCAGAGTCCTCCCCTCGCATTCGTTCTTCAGGATCTCGACCCCCGCTTCTTCTCCGGCACCCCGAGCCCGTACGGGTCCCGATCCCGGTGCGGAATCGGAGTTCTGGCCGACGACGCGCGCGTCTTCCATGCCGAGCGCCTCGTCCGTGTCATTGCGCACTTCGACGTCGAACCGGGCGGTCTCGCCCACGTCCACCTGGGGAAAGTCGATGCTCTCCTGCTCGCCCTCGGCGACGGCCCCCGGAAAGAGGGTCGCGGTCCCCGCGTCCCTCGGCGACGACGTGCCCCCTTCGGGCGAGGGTTCGTCGTCTCCGCAGCCCACCGCGGCGGCCAGGAGGGCGACGACCAGCATTCCCTTCAGACCGAAGACGGCCACCGACCGTACGCGAGCGGCGGTTCCCGGCTGATCATGCATGCCTTTCCTCTTCCGGACGCGCGGCGAACAAACCAGAAGCCGAAACGATGTACCCGGTCCTGTGGCCCGGACGCACGGACACTCTTTTTTGCACCCAATCGGTCGTGCCGTTCGACGTCCCCTGTCGTTGCCGTGCACGCGGAGAGACACCGGACGCGGACTTCCGGAGCCGCCGACTCGCCTCCGTTCACAACGATCGAGAATCATCCGGAACGAAAGGGAACGGCCCCACCGGAATATCGAGCCTTTTCCGTCCTCGGCCCGAGCCCGCCGGACGGAGGGCGGGATCGGACGAGGTCGGTGCTCCGGGCCGTGGGGCGGCGGAGCCTGCGCGGCGGTCGCCGGGCCGTGCGGGGGCGGCGGCCTGTTCGACGGGGGCGCGGGATCTTCGCAGGGGACCGGCCTACGGCCTGCCGCCCCTGTTCGGGTGATCCCACCCACCGTGGACCGGGCACGGACGGCGCGGACACCGCGCGGGACGGGGAGCGGGGGACGCGGCGTCAGGGAGCGAGCCGGGCGCCGATCACCTCGGCCACGTCCGGGTGCGAGAGGTACTCCTGGATGCTGTGGGCGCGGCCCCGGGCGTTGGTCACCGCACGGTCCGTCAACTCGTCCTTCCACCCGTCGCCCAGCGGGCATCCGATGGTGATCGCGTCGGTGGGGCACCAGACGTTGAGCCACCGGACCACCCGGGCGGGACGTTCGGGCCCCTTGCTGAGCAGCCGCCCGTGAACGCTGTCCATGCCCAACGGGCTCCCGGCGGTGACGAGCAGGGTGACATCGGGTTCGGGAGCGAGCCGTGAGATCACGTCCATGGCCACGACCGTGCCCAGGCTGTGGCCGACGAGGACGACCTCCCCGGAACCGGGCATGCAGCCGAGGACGCTGTCGATGACCTCGTCACGGACCCGCTGGTCCTCCAGGTACGCGGCGACGTCCCGGAAGACCCCGGCGATGGTCCATTCGTCGACGTCCGTCCTGGCGGCCAACCAGCCCAGCCGACGCTGGAGCCGGCCGACCGCGTCCGACCAGGAGAATCGTTCGGCGGTCCGCGAGCCGTCCGGGGGCAGGCCGGACCTGCGCGCCGCCTCGTCGAGGATCTCCTCGTAGGCCGTCCGGGGGGAAGAGGCCGTGGGTGCGAGCATCTCGGCCGGCTCGCCGACCATCCGGTCGATCGCGCGGGGCGTCCCCTCGCGGGCCTCCAGGGCGCGGGCGAGCACATCACCGTAGAAGGGGAACCAGACGTCCGCCGGGTCGACGGGCGCGAGCCCGGCTTCGGTGAGCCCGTGGTTCAGCCCGGCGGTCCAGGAGCGCCGGAGGCGCACGGGGTCGCGTCCCTGCTGGCTGCGACCGTGCAGGAAAACCAGATGCCGGCTGCCGCCGAAGGCGGTGGGCCGCGCGGCGACGCCCGCGTCCGCGGTGGCCGCCTCCTCGGGCCGCCGTGCGCCGATCGGGGCCACGGGAGCCGCCGCGGACGGCCGCGTCCCCACGCTCGGCGCCGCCGTTTCCACCGGCCCCGGCTCGACTCCCACCTCCGCCAGAAGTGCCCGCCTCGCGTCGTCGAGACGGAGCGTGGCCAGGTGATCGAGGATGGAGTCGATGCGCACGCCTTCGTTGGAGATCCAGTCGATGGCGTCGTCGCCGTCGCCGCGCTGCCAGACCCGGCCGTCACGGCGGAGGATGCGCCCCTGGGCGTCGGTGCGGGGCACTCCGCTGTGATGCAGCGCCACGACCTCCCACTGGTCGTTGAACACCGGCGAGCCGGAACTGCCCGGTTCGGTGTCGGTCCTGTAGTGCAGGAAGTCCTCCAGCCGCGTCTGGAGCGCGTTGTCGCGGAGAGCGATCTCCTTCAGGCGCCCCATCGGGTGACCGACGATGTCGACCGGCTCGTCGATGACCAGCTTGCCCGGCTCGCCGCTGAGCCTGTTCCATCCGAACGTCTCGCCCGGAGGCCGGCCGTCACCGCCCGAGGCGACCAGTGCCAGGGCGTAGTCGAGGGGCTCGTGGGCGGTGAAGAAGACATCGGGGGCGAGGTCGAGCCGTGTGGCGGTCCCGGGGACGTTGTCGATGGTGACCTGGGCGTCGAACTCCACGAAGCACTGCCGTGCGGCTTCCTCGTCGGGCAGTACGTGGTGGTTGGTGAGCAGCAGCCGCGGCGAGACCAGGAACCCCGTCCCTATCGGCAGCTCCCGACCGTTCTCCCGCACCGCGACGCGGGCGACCGTCCTGGCGGCCCGGGCGCCCCGGGGCAGGAAGCTCCACGCCTGGAGGTCCTTGGAGATGCCGATGATGCGCTCCCAGGCGACCGATTTCTCCAACGGTTCCCCGCGAATGCCCTCGACCACCGCCGCGGCGGGGACGGCGTTCCGGTCGATCAGACGGGCGGCCCGGGCCTCGAGCATCTCCCCCGCGTCGGGGAAGGCGGCCCCGTCGCGCCGCCGCCGCTCTATTTCCTCGCGCTCGGCCCTGCTGTCGCGGTACCGCCGGGCCGCCGCCACGGCGTGGCGCCGTCCTCCCTCCCTCGTCCTGTCGTACACGTCCATGACGAAGTCGTCCTTCCTCCGTGTGGCCGGGAGGGGCGGATGCGCGGCGGGCGCGTCGGTCGGGGCGGCGGGGAGAGCCGCCGGAACCCGGAATCCGGAGAGCGTCGAGCGCTCGCCCGAGCACCGGTCCGACCGCTCGTCCACCGGACGCCGGGTCGCCGAGACGAGCCGGCCGTGAGGGCCGCGAAGGTTCAGATCGTGAAGGGTCGCTGCCTGAGGAACCGGTTGCTGCGGCGTCCGGTCACGAAGTGGTTCGGGCTCTGGCTGGGCGGCATCTTCTTGAGGATCTCGCGGTGGAACGCCTTGTACCCACCCGTGAACTTGCCCCCGTTCCACACCTCCAGGAGGGTCCCGGTGAACAGGCCGTTGCGCAGGCCGTCGGCCGCCAGCTGGTTGTCCTGGCAGGCGGAGATCAGCAGGGCGGTCGCGCCGAGTTCCCGGTTGTCCCTGGCGTTCAGTTCACGCTGGATGGAGTCGTAGAAGTCCTTGTCCCGCTCGTAGATCCGAGCCTGCCGGTCCAGGGGCATCAGCCTGGACGTCCTCTCGACCTCGTTGGGGTCGGTGGTCTGGAACTGTTCCTCCATGGCCTCGGCGTTGAGGATCTCCCGCACCCTGATGCCGCTGCCGCTGTGGCAGCAGTCGAGGAGGGCGAGGACCCTGACCCCCTCGGCGAAGCCGTCGAGTTCCTTGTACAGCTCGTCGTCGACGTACTCCCGGTCGTAGAGGACCAGGGTCTCGTCGAGGCGGTCCACCTCGTCCTCGGGACCGTTGGTGTCGGGCACCTGGCCACCGTGGCCGGAGTAGGTGAGGAGCAGGATGTCTCCGGGCGCGAGCACCCTGGCCGCCTTGCGCAGCCCGGCGGTGACGTTGTCGACCGTCGCGTCCTCGGTGAGGAGCACGGTACGGTCGGTGAAACCCGTCTCCGTCGCCACCCGCTCCATGTCGTGGGCGTCGTTCTCACAGGCGATGAGCTTGCCGTCCCAGCCGTCGTACCGGTCGGGGTCGACCCTGTTCAACCCGATGTGGAGGGACATGCCGTGTGCCATGAGGTGTCTCCTTCCGCGCGGACGGAAGCGCTGCCCCGCAGGTGGAACCTCAGTTTCCAGACTAGTCATCCATTTGACCCAACAAAAGGTGACATTAGGCCGTTCGGGTGACACGGAAAGCACATGGTCATATGAGGCGTGTGGCGCGGTACCCAGTGCCCCATGCCCGGTTCTTCGGACTCCCCAGAGACAGCCATCGACACCACCGCCCGTGGGGCACTGGCGAACCGCACGGGGTACGACCCGCGTTTCCTCGGGCCGACCCTGCCGCTGCCGCCCCCCACGAATCCGCGCATCGAGACGGTCGTCCTGCCCTATACGCACTTCAGCGTGGTCTTCCGCCCCGACCGGCGACTGGCCGCGGCGACGGCCGTCACGATCGACGGCATGAGGCTGGTCGACGTGCCGCGCGACGACGAGTGGCGCCTCGATCCCCGCCTCCCCGAGGATCTACAGGCGGGCCACGAGATCTACCGGGACAACCCCCTGGACAAGGGGCACCTCGTCCGTCGTCTGGATCCGGTGTGGGGGACGCGCGAAGAGGCGGACCGGGCCAACGCCGACACGTTCCACTACACGAACGCGGCCCCCCAGATGAACGTCTTCAACCAGGGCAAGCGGCTGTGGCTGGGCCTCGAGGACTTCCTCCTGGACCACGCCGAGCGGTTCGACCGCAAACTGACGGTGTTCACCGGCCCGGTCCTGGAGGACTCCGATCCGCCGTACCGAGGCATCAAGGTGCCGCTGCGCTTCTGGAAGGTCGCCGCGTTCGTGCAGGACGGCGAACTGGCGTCGACCGCCTACGTCCTGGACCAGAGCCCCGACCTCTCCCGGGACGCGGCCGACAGGGCGCTGGCCGAGGCGGCGAGGGCCGGGAACCCCCCTCCGCTGGGCGCCTTCCGCACCTTTCAGGTTCCCGTCGCCGACGTCGCCGAGATCACGGGTCTCGACCTGGGGCCGCTCCCGGAAGCCGACCTGCTGCCCTCCGACGTCCGCGCCGCCCGGCGCTGGACCCTCCTGGAGTCCCACGACGACATCGCCCTGTAGCCGCCCCGCAAAGGGTGGTGACGATCGTCCCGGGGCGATCCGCGGAGGCGGTCGGCGCGGATGACGACGCGGGCCGGGCACGGCTCGGCCCTCCGCCTCGACGGGGCGTGGACCACCCCCGGCGCAGCTCTCCTCGTCCTCGAAGGCAGTGGCCCTGACGGGCCGTCTCGTGGACCACCCGCGGCCCCGAACGCTCGGGGGCCGCGCCCGCGGCACCGGAGCCCACCCGCTCCGACCTCCACCGGAAGGCCCGGCGCCACCGGCCACGAGCACCGGTCGACGGTGCGGTGGCGTGGTGGTGGCGGACCTCCCGGCCGATCCCGGGCGGCTCGCGGACGAGCGTCGCCCCCGTGACCGTGCCGATCCCGTCGGGCGGACACTCACCGTGGAAGGAAACAGCCGAACCGCGGAAAACACCCCGCCGGACACGGAAACACACCGCCCGCGCCCCGCTCCACGGCGGCCGAAAAACGCGATGGTCCGGTCATCCGCCCCTTACGTGGTTGACAAATGAACGATTATGCCGCTCGATCGTCGACGACGAGGGAAAACCGAAGGAGGGCACACGAGAATTCCGCCCTTCGGGTTCCGCCGGACATCCACCGACCTCGGAGTCCGCGTAAGGTGGAATGAGAACCCATCCGCGATTCGGCGGTGATGGTCATGGTGGACATTGCGGTTCCGACGCCGACGGAAGCCACCGACCGGACTCGCGGCACGCCGGGAAAAGCCGCGCGGAGCCCCGGCGCCTGACTCACCGGGATGACACGGTGGCCCCGGCAGAGCGCCGGAAGCAGACGAAGCAAGCGGAGACGGCCCGAACCGCCGATCCGTCGGCGCGGGTCCGGAATCCGGCCGACGCGGGCCGCGCAAACGACCCGGGCTCCGGCCGGACGGCGGTCGCGCGAGGCATGTGCGCGGCTTGGCCCGCGGCGGGCCCCCGAACGCGCGGGCGCGCCCCCACGGCGATCCGCGGCACCGCGATCATCGGCGGTCGCCCGACGAGGCCCCGGCCGCTCGCCGACTCTTCCGTTCCCGCACGCGTCGCGCCCCTCCCCCATGGACCCCGGACGGGGACCGTCGACGGCGCCGCCCGGCGGACTCGGCGCCGCGCATGACGTCCACCGACGAAAGACAACAGACGAGAGGAGGATGGCGATGGCCAGGTACCGCGGAGCCACGTGGCTTCCCATACCCGAGAACACCACCCAAACCCGCATCACCCCGACGCAGCTCATCCTGCACAGCGCCGCCGCGCCGTGGTCACCGCAACGCCTACGGGATTTCTGGAACGAGAACGGCGTCGTCACCGAGAGCCACTTCGGCGTCGGGTACGACGGGGCAGTCGGACAGTTCATGGACACCAATGTCCGTGCCGACGCCAACGCGTCCGCCAACAACCGCGCCATCTCGGTCGAGAGCGCGGCCGACACCAGGAACAGCGACCCCTGGACTCCCGACCAGATCGACACCCTGGTCGAAATCATGGTCTGGGCGCACCGGACCCACGGAATTCCGGCACGCATCTGCCGTTCCGACACCGATCCCGGATTCGGCATCCACCGCATGTTCAGGAAGTGGTCCGTCGACGGGACGGAATGCCCTGGAGACGCGCGCGCCAAGCAGTTCACCGACACGGTGTTCCCCAGGTTCCTGGAAGCCCTCGGAAACACACCCACGCCGGCCCGTCCCACCGTGAAACTGGAGAATCTGCGGTACGGGAAAACCAACGGAGACGTCGCCGATCTCCAAAGGGCCCTCATCGAGCACGGAGAGAAAATACCCGCCGGGGCGACCGGGCACTACGGGGACCAGACCAAGGCCGCCGTCGCCTCCTTCCAGAGGAAACAAGGCTGGACCGGCTCCGACGCGGACGGCATTCCGGGGGTCGAAACCTGCAAACGCCTTGATCTCAAGGTGGCGTAGTCATGGCAACCACAATCAACTACTCGCACGTCGCATTCGGCAGGAAGGATTCCTGCGTCCGGACCTTCCAGAAGGCCCTGATCGCCAAGGGACACAAGATCGCGGACGGGGCGACCGGGTACTACGGGGACCAGACCAAGGCCGCCGTCGCCTCGTTCCAGAGGAAACAGGGCTGGGCCGGCTCCGACGCGGACGGTCTGCCCGGACCTCGGACCTTCGCCGAGCTCGGCCTCGCCCACAGCCCGCAACACTCCGGAAACGGCGGAAGCGGCCGAGTGCCCTCCCCCGTTCCCGGATACCCCGTCAGCTTCCCCTACGGCGTCCGTCGCCCCTGGTACAAGGCCGGTTACCACACGGGAGAGGACTACGCGGCCCCCTCGGGCAAGAAGGTCGTGGCCGTCCGGGACGGGACCATCGAGTGGTCCAACGGCAACGGCGGCTCGTACGGCCAGTGGATCGGCCTGCGCGCCGGCAACGGCCGCACGTACGTCTACTGCCACCTGTCCAGTCGCTCGGTATCGGCCGGGAAGAGGGTCAAGGCCGGTCAGGAGATCGGCAAGGTGGGCTCCACGGGCAATGCCACCGGCCCGCACCTGCACTTCGAGGACCGGCCCCACGGCGGCGGCTACGGAGCGGTCCGCAAGCCCACCTGGTGACCACCCCACCCGCCCCGGTCCTCCGTGACGGCGGCGGGAGACATCGGGGCCGCCGGCGGACCGGCGGCCCCGATGGCGCCGGCACGGCCGGTGCGGCTGGTCGTGGAGGCGCTCTCCTACCGGCTACCGGCGCCGGCTGAAGACGGTGTGCCGTCCGACACCATCGCCCCTTCCCTCGCGCTCTCCCGACCACCTCGAACGTCTCCGCTTGGCACACTATTTATAGCTACCTTCCCGTGCCGCGGGAGGCGCGTCGAGTTCTCTTCCGGCTTCACTCCGGCGTCGTCGGCTGCCGCGCTCGCGGCGTCGGGTGGGTGCCGGGCCGCACGGGGTGCCGGTCGGCACACGGGCTTCCGAGTGGCCGGCTCCCGCTACTCCTCGATCACCGCGACCGCGTCCACGTCGGCGTGGCGCAGCGTCCGCTGCACGCTGCGCCTGGCTCCGCGAACGGTGAGCGCGACGCCCTCCGGCCGGGTGGCCGCGCGCAGCAGGGCGTAGGCGCACGCCAGGTCGAGATGGGCGAGGTCGCTCATCTCCAGCACCCACTCACGGGCATCGCGCAGTCGCGGATCCAGAAGCCGCTCCTCCAGCTCACGGAGCTTGTCGGCGTCCAGATCACCGGAGAAGGTGAGCACGGCGCGGTCGTCGCCGACGGTGGTGATGGCCACGACCGGCCTCGACGATGCGGCGGGGCGGGATTCGGCTTCCACAGCGTCCTCCTCGACATGTCGGCTCGCGGCGGTACGTGCGCGTTCCCTCTCTTCTCCCAGCGTCTCACCACCTCGGCCCGATCGGGGGCGGAGGCGTGGACGTCCGTCCCGCCACCGTCCGGCACCGGCCTCCGTCGCGGCCGCCGCCACCGCTGGTCCGGCCGTGCCGGGTCGGACGCGGACGGCGTGGAGGGCGGTGACGGACGGCACGGGGCTTCAGCGCGAACCGGGCCCGGTTTCGTCGAGGTCCTCGCCGTCCGGACGGCGCATCGCGTAGGGGTATTCCTCCGAGCGGCGGGTCAGCCGTGCCACCACCCAGGCGGTACGGGCGTCCATGTCCAGTCCGGACGTGGCCGCGATACGGCGGGCCCGCCAGGTCGTGCGCGGTGCGAGCACCCAGTGCGCCAGCGGGAACCGCACCCGCCTCCTCCCGGCCGAGGTCTCCTCGGTCGGAGGGCCCTGTGCGGCGGGGCCGAGCGGGTCCGGTGTGTTCGATGTCGTGTCCACCACGCGGCGAGTGTCACGACCGGTCCGCCCGGAACGGTGGCGTTCCGGGAGTGGTCACCGGATCGAGTGGTCCCGGCCCCGGGCACCCGTACGGGAAGCGCTCACCCATGTGCCGCGGCGTCGCGGGGCCTGCCGTGTCGCGATGTCCGGAACACCGCGCGCCGCGCGAGCGGAACACGGGAGAGGGACGGAGGAGAGGAGGTGGGACCCAATTCCCCCGTTCCCCCGTTCCCCACTCGCCCCCGCTCCACTTCGTCGATCAGGGCCGGCATCGCCCCGTTTCGGTCCCATGGAAACCGATTTCGTCGGTCCCTGGCGTCGGATCTGGCGTCGGTCCCGTCGGCACGGGCCGACGGGGCGTCGCCTTTGTCGGACACGACGCGGAGGCCGGCGATTCGCCGCACCGCGACCCGGTGGAGTCGATCCCGGCAGACGGGTCATACGGCGGCCCGCGGTGCGGGCCACTCCGGCAACACCCTTGACATCTCCGTGCGTTGACTCCCTACTGTTCTGTGCGAAATGCGATATGACAACGTTGTCCGCATTCAAGGGAGGCCCCTTCGCATGCCCCGTACGCAGCGCAGGCCCCGACGCGGTTTCCGGGACAGACAGGGGACCGCGGCCGTCGTGGCCGCGGCCCTCGCCCTGGTGGTCGCCGTCCCCGGCTCGGCCGTCGCCCTACCGGCCCAACCGGCCTCCCCCGACCGGGAGTTCGCCTCCTCCTTCGAGAACGACGAGCCACAGCCCGACTGGCGCAACACCGTCGAGACCGGCCCGGACGGCACCAAGCGCGCCTCCGGCGTCAACGGCGGCTACGCCGGCGGCATCCCGGGCAATGTGACCGACCGGGTCACCGACGTCCGGGCGAGCGCGGAGTACCCCGCCGCCGGCGAGGTCAAGGAGAACCTCGTCGACGGCGAGAAGACGACGAAATGGCTCGCTTTCGAGCCCACCGCCTGGCTCGAATTCGACTTCGACGAACCCGTCACGGTGGTGACCTACGCGCTCACCTCCGCCAACGACGCGGAAGAGCGGGACCCGAAGAACTGGACGCTGAAGGGTTCCGCGGACGGGAAGGACTGGAGAACGCTCGACAGCCGCGAGAACCAGGACTTCCCCGACCGTCTCCAGACCAGGACGTACGACCTCTCCGGCGGTGCGGCGTTCCGCCACTACCGGTTGGAGATCACCGCCAATTCCGGCGCGGGACTGACCCAGCTCGCCGAGGTCCAGTTCTCCGACGGGAACACCTCCGAGCCCGTCCCCGACGACATGCGCAGTCAGGTCGACCGCGGCCCGACGGGCTCCCCCACCGCCAAGGCGAACGCCGGCTTCACCGGCACCCGGGCCCTGCGCTACTCCGGCACCCACGAGAGCGAGGGACGCGCCTACTCGTACAACAAGGTCTTCGACGTCGACACGGCGGTCGGGCCGAACACCGTGCTGTCCTACCGGGTCTTCCCGTCGATGCCGGAGACGGACCTCGACTACCCGGCCACGCACGTCGCCGTGGACCTGGCGTTCACCGACGGCACGTACCTGAGCGACCTGAAGGCCGTCGACCAGCACGGCGCGCTCCTCACCCCGCAGGGCCAGGCCGCCTCCAAGACGCTGTACGTCAACCAGTGGAACCACAAGGAGTCCCGGATCGGCTCGGTGGCCGCGGGCAAGACCGTCGACCGGATCCTGGTCGCCTACGACGCGCCCAAGGGCCCGGCGACGTTCCGCGGCTGGATCGACGACGTGTCGATCGCCCCGAAGGCCCCGCCGAAACGGCTCGCCCACGTGTCGGACTACGCGGACACCACCCGCGGCACCAACTCCAGCGGCGCCTTCTCCCGGGGCAACACCTTCCCGGCCACGGCCGTCCCGCACGGCTTCAACTTCTGGACGCCGGTCACCAACGCCGCCTCCACGAGCTGGCTCTACGACTACGCGCGCGCCAACAACGACGACAACCTGCCCGAGATCCAGGCGTTCAGCGCCAGCCACGAGCCGAGCCCGTGGATGGGCGACCGGCAGACCTTCCAGGTCATGCCGTCCGCGGCCGAGGGCACGCCGGACACCTCGCGCGAGGGCCGGGCGCTGGCCTTCCGGCACGAGAACGAGACCGCCAGACCGCACTACTACGGCGTGACGTTCGAGAACGGCCTGAAGGCCGAGATGGCGCCGACCGACCACGCCGCCCTGCTGCGCTTCACCTACCCGGGCGACGACGCGAGCGTCGTCTTCGACAACGTCTCCGACACCGCGGCCGGACTCACCCTGGACCAGGAGAACGGGGTGGTGACCGGCTACTCGGACGTCAAGAGCGGCCTGTCGACGGGCGCCACCCGCCTGTTCGTCCACGGCGTCTTCGACGCCCCGGTGCTCTCCGGCGACTCCTCCGGGCCCCGCGGCCACCTGCGCTTCGACGCGGGCGAGGACCGGACGGTGGAGCTGCGTCTGGCCACCTCGCTGATCAGCGTGGAGCAGGCCCGGAAGAACCTGGAGCAGGAGATCCCGGCCGGGACCTCCTTCGGCGAGGTGATGAGGGACGCCCGCGCCCAGTGGGACTCGCTGCTGTCGCGGGTGACGGTCGAGGGCGCCGACCACGACCAGCTGACCACGCTCTACTCCAACCTGTACCGGCTGTACCTGTACCCGAACTCCGGTTTCGAGAAGGTGGACGGGACCCACAAGTACGCCAGCCCGTTCTCGCCGCAGACCGGTCCGGACACGCCGACGCACACCGGCGCGAAGATCGTCGAGGGCAAGGTCTACGTCAACAACGGCTTCTGGGACACCTACCGGACCACCTGGCCGGCGTACTCCTTCCTGACCCCGAAGAAGGCCGGCGAACTGGTCGACGGATTCGTCCAGCAGTACAAGGACGGCGGCTGGATCTCCCGCTGGTCCTCCCCCGGCTACGCCGACCTGATGACCGGCACCTCCTCGGACGTCGCGTTCGCCGACGCGTACGTCAAGGGCGTCGACTTCGACGCGGAGGCGGCCTACGAGGCGGCCCTGAAGAACGCCACCGTGGTGCCGCCGTCCTCGGGCGTCGGCCGCAAGGGCATGGAGACCTCGACGTTCCTCGGCTACGCCTCCACCGCCACCCACGAGGGTCTGTCCTGGTCGCTGGAGGGCTACCTCAACGACTACGGCATCTCCGAGATGGCGAAGGCGCTGTACAAGAGGACCGGCAAGAAGCGGTACGCCGAGGAGGCCGAGTACTTCCGCAACCGGGCCCTGAACTACACCAGGCTGTTCGACTCCGAGGCCGGCTTCTTCCAGGGCCGCGACCCGAAGGGCGCCTGGCGGGTGGACTCCGAGAAGTACGACCCGCGGGTGTGGGGCTACGACTACACGGAGACCAACGGCTGGGGCTACGCCTTCACCGCGCCGCAGGACTCCCGCGGCCTGGCCAACCTGTACGGCGGACGCAAGGGGCTGGCCGAGAAGCTGGACACCTACTTCGCCACCCCGGAGACCGCCTCCCCCGAGTTCGTCGGCTCCTACGGCGGCGTCATCCACGAGATGACCGAGGCCCGGGACGTGCGGATGGGCATGTACGGGCACAGCAACCAGGTCGCCCACCACGTGACGTACATGTACAACGCGGCCGGGCAGCCCTGGAAGACGCAGGAGAAGGTCCGCGAGGTGCTCTCCCGGCTGTACATCGGCAGCGAGATCGGGCAGGGCTACCACGGCGACGAGGACAACGGCGAGCAGTCTGCCTGGTACCTGTTCTCCGCGCTCGGCTTCTACCCGCTGGTCATGGGCAGCGGGGAGTACACGATCGGCTCGCCGCTGTTCACCAAGGCGACCGTGCGCATGGACAACGGCCGCACGCTGGTGGTCAAGGCCCCGAAGAACAGCGCGAAGAACATCTACGTGCAGGGGCTGAAGGTCAACGGCAAGCGCTGGTCGTCCACGGCGATCGACCACGCGGTGCTCGCCAGGGGCGGCGTGCTGGAGTTCGAGATGGGCCCCAGGCCCTCCGCGTGGGGCACCGGCGAGAACGCGGGCCCGGTCTCCATCACCCGGGGCGACGAGGTCCCGGCCCCCCGCGACGACGCCCTGACCGGCTCCGGTCCGCTGTTCGACGACTCCTCGGCGACCACCGCGGCCGTCGGGACGGTCGAGCTTCCCGTGGACGGGGAGGTGAAGGCGGTGCAGTACACGCTGACCTCCGCGGACCGCGCCACGGCGCCCTCCGGCTGGGTGTTGCAGGGCTCGTCGGACGGCACCGAGTGGACGGACCTGGACCGGCGCACCGGCCAGTCGTTCGCCTGGGACCGGCAGACCCGGGTGTTCACGGTGGACAGCCCCGGCGCCCACCGGAAGTACCGGCTGGTGCTGGACGGTTCCGGCGGCACGCTCGCGGAGGTCGAGTTGCTGTCGTAGCGGTGGCGGGGGTCTCGCGCGGCGCCCGTGCGAGACCCCCGTCGCGGTCGGTGGGCCTCTCCGGTCCGGCCCCGCACGGGACGCCGAGCGCGTCCTGTTCATAACCGTCGCTTCTGGTGCCCAGAACAATCATCTCTTGGACTTCTTCCTCGCGGTCGACCAGGCTGGACCGTGCGGAGCCCGAGACGAGTCCGACACGAGCCCGCGACGAGGAGGAATCCATGCCGAAGTACGAGGACTACGAGAAGGCCATGCGGCCCGAGGACATCACCCGCCTGTTCGTCGAGCGGTCCAACGCCGGGGACGCGGTCGGGGTGGCCGCGCTCTACGAGGAGAACGCGGTGATGGCCTATCCGCCCGGCGAGCAGACCGTGGGCCGGGAGGCGATCCGCGCGCTGTGGGAGAAGGTGCTCGCCCACCGTCCCCGCTTCGAGCCGGAACAGCCGCTGCCCACGCTGGTCAGCGGTGACATCGCCCTCACCTCCACCCCTCCGAAGGACGGGGCCGGTGCCCGCGCGCAGGTCGTCCGCCGCCAGCCCGACGGGAGTTGGCTGCGCCTGCTCGACCAGCCCGAGTTCGTCCCGCCGGCGCGCTGACCCCCCCGTCCCGGCCTGCCCGGGCGTGCGGTCCGCGCTCGCCTCGGTCCGGGTCCGTGCGGCGCGCGAGTCGGCCGAGGTTTCCCGGCCGCCCCGCCGCGGGCAGCACCAGGAGGTGCCTCCGGCCGGTCGGAGGCCCGACGAGGAGGTGGGGCGTGGGGGACGCCGAGCGGACGGCGCGCAGGCTGTGGACCCTGATCGAGCCGGTGCACGCGGTGACCTATTTCGCGCCGCGGGCCCGAGCCGCTTTCGAGGAGGCGGGGCTGCGCGGTTTCTGGCGAGGGTACTTCGCCGGACGCGCCGCGCCGCTGGGGGAGGTCGGCCCGGGGCCGGTCACGGCCGCGTTCTTCGGCTTCGCCCCGACCATGGTCGCGCGGGCGCTGCCCGGCGTCTGGGCGATGGCGACGCCCGAACGCGCTCTGGAGGCCCGGCGGACCGGCGCCCGCGCGGCCCTGGAGCCTCTGCTCTCCGGGTACGACCGCCTGGTGGAGGAGGCCGCCGCCCTCCTGGTGCCCGTGGTCGAGGAGCTGGACTGCGCCGGGCGTGTGCTGGCCGCCGCCAACCGGGCCCTCCCGGTTCCGGAAGGCGCCGTCGACCGTCTGTGGCACGCGGCGACCGTCCTGCGGGAGCACCGCGGCGACGGCCATGTCGCGGCCTTGGTCGCGGCGGGGCTGGACGGCTGCGAGGCCCTGGTGCTGCGGGCCGGCATCGACCTGCCGCGCGCCGAACTCCAGCCCCACCGGGGGTGGAGCGACGACCAGTGGCAGGCCGCCCGGGACCGGCTGACCGCCCGCGGGTGGCTGGGGCTCGACGGGACGGCGACGCCGGAGGGACGTCAGGCGCACCGCGCGGTGGAGGAGGCGACCGACCGGGCCGCCGCGCGTCCCTGGCAGGCCCTTGCCCCCGCCACGGCGGACCGGCTGTGCCGGCTGCTCGTCCCACCGGCCCGTGCGTGCGCCACGGCGCTGCGGTTCCCCAACCCGATGGGGCTCCCGGCCCCGGCGGAATGAACCACACCGCCGTCCGCCCGACCGTGGGGACGTCCCGCGTGTACGCGCGTCCGGACCGCGCCGACGGCCGGCTCGGCGTCGGGAGGCCTCTCATGCCACGCGGTCGATCCTGATCGTCGCGCTGGTCCCGTCGCTGTGCAGGGTCTCGACGCGGAGCCCGTCGTTGATCTCGATCGTGCCGTACGCCGTCGTCGTCATCCCCGAGGACAGCATGAGGGTGGGTCCGTCGGTGTTCACGTCCACCACCAAGAGGCTGTCGATCGGGGGCTCGACCCTGACCCGGCCGCCGAAGCGGATGGTGTCGCCCGCCTGGACCTCGACCGTGCACTCGCCGTCGTGACAGGTGCTCAGGTCTTCCGTCGCCGTGTACGTCGGCGAGGGCGAGGAGGTCGTGGGGGTCGGCGTCGGCGACGGCGTCGGCGACGCCGAACGGCTCGGCGCGGCGGACGCGGCCGGCGACGTGCGCGGCTTCTTCGCACCGTCGTCCACGCCGCCGGCGCCGTCCGAGGACCCGCACCCTGCCGACAGGACCATGAGGCACACCGCGACGGCGGTTCCCGGGCCGTGCCGCCGGGCGGGGACGGGACCTCGGGGCGTCGTCGTGGCCGCAGCGTGCAGGTGCATGGTGTCTCCTCGCGGTGGTCGGACCCTGTACCGGCACCCAAGCGGCCGTGGGATTGTTCGGCAATCACCGCGCGGGGTGTGAACAATCCCTCCGAGCGGTTCCTCGAAGGGCGTGTCGGGGAGGCGAGTTCGGGCGCACGCCGGAGGGGCCCCGCCGTCCGGCGGAGCCCCCGTCGCGCTCGCTCAGGCGTCAGCGCTCGCCGGCGAACCAGTCCTTGTCGTTGCCCTTGGCCGCGAACGTCCCGCAGTTGGAGCCGTAGTTCCAGGACTGCCAGGTGTCGATGACACCGCCCCACTCCACGCACACGCCGCGCGCGTACGTGTACACGGGACCCGCGTACGAGCGGTACTCGCCCTCGTCGTACGCGGCGTGGTCGCTCTCGACGTTGCGCAGGTAGGCCACCATGTACGTCGGCGAGCCGGAGGTGTTGCGGATGGTGACCACACAGTTCTTGCCGGTCGACGAGTTGTACGTGAGGTACACGGTCCCCACGTCGGCGACGGGCATGGAGTTCACCACCTTGTAGCCGGAGCCACAGACTCCGTTGTACGCGGCCGTCGCACCGGTGGTCGCGGCGGTGGCGGCGGGAGCCGTCGCCAGCAGCCCTGCCCCGACGGTCGCGACGGCGATCAGTGCCGCCCCCGCGGCACGTGTCGAACGCTTCATGGCACCTCGATCCGTAAGGTCGGTCGGCCTCCCCATGGTGTTGCTGAAGCCACTCATCGAGACCTTTGGGCGGGGTGGATGGTTGTACGTCCGATGTGATCGTTCGCACCTTTTGCGGAGTGATGCCTTCCGCCCTGGTGCGGCGAACCCGCCCCGCGCGAGCGCGACGTGGAACGCGCTCCGGGCCACGGGGCGGGGCGGAGGGCGGGCCTCCGTCACGCCATCGCGTCGACGCCCGTCAGGTCGCGCCCGATGATCAGCTTCTGGACCTGGCTGGTGCCCTCGTACAGGGTGAGCACGCGGGCGTCGCGCAGGTACTTGCCGACCGGGTACTCGTCGATGTAGCCGTAGCCGCCGAAGACCTGGAGGCAGTTGTTGCTCACGCGCACGGCCGTCTCACTGGCGTGGTACTTGGCCACCGAGGCGTCGGTCGCGTACTCCTTGGGGCCGGCGCCCGCGTCGATCATGCGGGCCACCTGGTGGGTGAGCAGCCGGGACGCCATGACGTCCACGGCGGAGTCCGCGAGCAGCTCCTGTACGAGCTGGAACGAGGCGACCGGCTTGCCGAACTGGGTGCGCTCGGTGGAGTAGCGGACGGCGGCGTCCAGCGCGCCCTGGCCGACGCCGACGGCACCGGCCGCCACGGAGACGCGGCCGCGCGAGAGCGCGCCGAGGGCGATGCCCAGACCCTTGCCCTCGACGCCCAGGCGGGCGGAGTCGGGGACCCTGACGCCCTCGTAGGTGATCTCCGCGGTGGCCTGGCCGCGCAGACCGAGCTTGCCGTGGACCTCGCGGGCGGTGAACCCGGGGGTGTCGGTCGGCACGAGGAAGGCGGTGATGCCCTTCTCGGTGCGGGCGAAGGTCAGGGCGACGGCGGCGACCGTGCCGTTGGTGATGAACATCTTGCCGCCGTCGATCACCCAGTCGTCGCCGTCGCGGACGGCGCGCGTGGCCAGGGAGCCCGCGTCGGAGCCGGTGCCGGGCTCGGTGAGGGCGAAGCAGCCGAGCGCCTCGCCGCCGGTGAGCCGCGGCAGCCACTCCCCCTTCTGCTCCTCGGTGCCGTGCGCGGCGATGGTCTTGGCGACCAATCCGAGGGAGACGGAGACGATGCCGCGCACGGCGGAGTCGCCGCGGCCCAGCTCCTCGGTGACGAGGACGTAGGAGAGCATGTCGGCGTCCACGCCGCCGTACTCCTCGGGGACCGTCAGGCCGAGGAAGCCCAGCTCGCCCAGGCGCTTGACGATGCCCGGGTCGACCTGCTCCCGCCGGTCCCACTCGCGGGCGTACGGCACGATCTCCGCGTCGACGAATTCGGCGGCCATGGCCCGGATGTCGCGCTGGGTCTCGGTGAGCCCGAAGTCGCGTGAGAACACTGGTCTGCTCCTTGGGTGGTGACGCCGGGGCGGCGTGGTGGTGCGGTGCGGGTCGCCGGCCGTCCGTACGAGCACGGCGTGCGGGGGTGACGGCGGGTCAGCCGGCCCGGTGCGGGGGCGGGGTGCCCGGGTCGGTGAGCGCCAGGCCGAGCGCGGCGCGCTCGGCGACCCAGCGGGTGGGCCGGTAGCGCGGGTCGCCGGTGGTCTCGTACAGCGCCCGGTGCAGTTCCAGCATCCGGGCGGCGCCGACGGTGTCGCCCCAGGCCAGCGGTCCGTGCGGATAGCCGAGGCCGGTGGTGACGGCGAGGTCGATGTCGGCGGGCGCGGCGATCGCGCGCTCGGCGATGGAGGCCGAGACCTGGACGATCGAGGCGAGGATGCGCTGGGCGACGGAGCCGGCGGTGTCGCGGACGACGGTGACGGCCCGGGCCCGGTCGTCGCCCTCGGGCCGGGCGAGCACGGCACGGGCGTCCTCGACGGCGGCCGGGTCGGCGGCCGGGGTCATGGACAGCACCCGGCGGCGGGCCGGCAGGGACAGCGGGTCGACGCCGAAGGTCCGGGCGGCGGGCAGGCCGTGCTCGGCGACGGCGGAGGCGACGGTGGTGCCCCAGACGGGCAGCAGCACCAGGGCGTCGGCGGCGGGGCGCGGCCCCGGGTCGAGGACGGCGCCGGCGGCGTCGAGCGCGCGGCGCAGTTCCTCGGCCCGCTCGCCGTCGCCGGGCACGTGGACGGGGCGGCCGGCGTCGCCGGTCACGGGCGTCTCGGCGGGGGCACCGGGCGCGTCGGTTCCGTGGTCGTAGAAGCCGCGTCCGGTCTTGCGGCCGAGCAGCCCGGCGGCGACCCGGTTGGGGGTGAGGTAGGAGGGTCGGAGCCGGTCGGAGTGGCGGAAGCCCTGCCAGACGGTGTCGATGACCGAGGCGGTGACGTCGAGGCCGGTCAGGTCGGTGAGTTCGAAGGGGCCCATGCGCAGGCCGAGGACGTCGCGGGCGATCCGGTCGATGCCGGCGACGTCGCAGACGTCCTCCTCCAGCAGCGCCAGCGCCTCGGTGATCAGGC
The DNA here is from genome assembly GCF_039533145.1 of Streptomyces macrosporus. Lineage (NCBI taxonomy): Bacteria > Bacillati > Actinomycetota > Actinomycetes > Kitasatosporales > Streptomycetaceae > Streptomyces > Streptomyces macrosporus. The sequence continues at coordinate 82,602 of NZ_BAAASZ010000007.1, read as the reverse complement.
CGCGCCCGGCGTGGTTGACGAGGAAGCCGGGGGTGTCGGCGACGACGACCGCGCGGTGTCCGGTCCTCTCCACGAAGTCGACGAGGAACGGCGGGATGTCGGGCCGGGTCGCGGCTCCGGGGACCACCTCGGCGATGCGCATCAGCGGCACGGGGTTGAAGAAGTGCAGGCCGGCCAGGCGCGTGGGGTCGGCCAGGCGGGCGCCGATCCGGGTCACCGACAGCGAGGAGGTGTTGGTGGCGAAGACGGCCGAGGCGGGCAGCACCTTCTCCAGGCTCGTGAACAGCTCCGCCTTGACGGCGAGGTCCTCCAGGACCGCCTCGATCACCAACGCGACGTCGTCGCCCGGTTCCAGGGGCGACTCCAGGGGCACCAGCCGCTCCACGGCGTCGGCCGCCTCCTCGGCGCCGATGCGGCCCTTCTCCACGGCGCGGCCGAGCATTCCGGCGATGAAGCCGACGGCCTCGTCCACGGACTCCTGCCGGGCGTCGGCCAGTTCGACGGTGTGGCCGGCGGTCGCGGCCCACTGGGCGATGCCGCGGCCCATCGTGCCGGCTCCCACGATCCTGATGCGCATTCGGTTCCTCGTCCCTGGTTGTCGATGCGTACGGTCGCCCGCGGACGGTCGCGGCGCGTGCTCAGCGCAGGTAGACGCGACCGGGGTCGACGTCTTCGCGCAGGAGCCGGAGTTCGGCCTCGGAGGGCGGTTCGATGACGGCCACCTCCGCGGCGGTCCGCAGGTCCCAGCCGGTGGCGGCGCGCACCTGTTCGACCGTGACGCCGGGGTGGACGGCGACGAGCGCCAGCTCCTCGCCGGGGCCGGAGCGGGCGAGGATGCCCAGGTCGGTGATGACGCGGGTGACGCCGGCGCCGCGCGGCGCGATGCCCTCGGCGAGGGCCCGGTCGGGTCCGGGAGAGGTGCAGAAGTCCAGTTCGGCGACGAAGGAGCGCGGGTCGTGGCGGCGCATCACCACGAACACCTCGCGGGAGTTGGCCATGACCTCCACGGCGCCGCCGGAGCCGGGGAGCCGGACCCGTGGGGACCGCCAGTCGCCGATGACGGAGGAGTTGAGGTTGCCGTACCGGTCGATCTGGGCGGCGCCCAGGAAGCCGACGTCGATGTGGCCGCCCTGGAGGACGTAGCCGAAGAGGGCGGGCATGGAGAGGACGGCCTCGGCGCCGGTGATGAGGACGGCGTCGGCGATGGTCTCGGGGAGGTGGGAGGGGTGCGCGCCGCACACCCCGGACTCGTAGACGATCTCCAGTCCGGGGGCCACGGTCAGGTGTGCCAGGGAGGCGGCGAGCGTGGGCAGCCCGATCCCCGCGAAGACGGTGCGGCGCCCGGCGAGTTCGCGGGAGGCGACGACGGACAGCAGTTCGGAGGAGGTGGGGGCGGCGTCGGGCGCGCCGGCCGTGCCGGCCGCGCTCGGGATCGCGCCGCCGGTCGGGGCGTCGGTGGGCATGTCCTTCTCTCCGTCGGTCCGTGGGGCGGGGGTGGTGGGGGTCTCGTTCACAGCCGCCGCCCGTAGTTCACCGGCAGGCTCGGGGCGTCGCCGACGGCGAGGCCGGACCAGAGTTCCTCGCCCTGCTTGGCGACGTACTCGGCGTGGTCCGCGGTGCCGTACACCCACTCGGCCATCCACTCCCCGAGCCGGGCGGGGTCCTTGCTGATGTGCGACCAGGCCCGGTAGAAGGCGTTGTCGCGGTCGTAGTAGCCCTGCGCGAAGGAGGGGTGGGCGCCGCGGGGGCAGACGACGACGGCGTCGACGGCGTGGGCGGGGATGATCGTGCGGTTGGGGTCGGAGCGCACGACCTCGTCCTCGACGATCTCCTCGACCACGACGACGGCCTTGTCGGCGGCGTAGACGGCCTCGGCCTGGACGCCGGTGAGGCCCCACACCTGGGTGTTGCCGGAGCGGTCGGCGCGCTGGGCGTGAATGATCGTCACGTCCGGGTTGATCGGCGGGACGACGTGGATCTCCTCGGTGCCGCCGTCGGGGCCGGGGTAGGGCGAGACGACCTTGCGGATGCCGGGGGTGACCGAGGGCAGGTCGCTGCCGGCGTACGAGCGCAGCGGGTAGAAGGGGAGCCGCTGGGCGCCCGCGAGGTAGCGGCAGATCATGCCGTAGTGGGAGTACTCCTCGAACTCCAGCGGCTCGGGGTCGGCGTGCTCGACGCGGCGGCGCAGTTCGCCCAGGGAGCCGGCGGAGGAGTTGCCCACGAAGGAGGAGACCAACTTGGTGATGCAGCCTCCCGCGAGCATCTGGTCCACCACGATGTCCGCCGTCATCCGGACCACGGTGAGGTTCCTGCGGCCCTGTCGGATGATCTCGTGGCCGGCGGCCGTGGGGATGAGGTGTGTGAAGCCCTCGAGGGACACCGTGTCGCCGTCGCGCACGTAGGTGGCGATGGCGTCCTTCATCGTCATGGTCTTGTCCACGGCGCATACGCTGCCGGAGACATTGATTACAGTCCAATACTGAATTAGGTTCGCATTGAGACGCCTGACGAAATAGAGGGCGTCGATCGCACGAGAACTCGGGGACGGCCGTGGAACTGCGCCATCTGACCTCCTTCATCGCGGTGGCCGAGGAGCTCCACTTCGGCCGCGCCGCCAAGCGGCTGCAGATGGCGCAGCCGCCGCTCAGCCAGCAGATCCGCCAGCTGGAGAAGGAGCTGGGCGTCCAGCTCTTCGAGCGCAACACCCGCTCGGTGCGGCTCACCAGCGCCGGCGAGTCCTTCCTCAAGCCGGCGCGCCGGGTGCTGGACGACCTGGACATCGCCGTACGGGCCGCCAGGGCCGCCGGCCAGGGCGAGTACGGCCGCGTCACCGTCGGCTTCGCCGGCGCCTCCTCGCACGACACCCTGCCGCTGCTGACCCGCGCGGTACGCGCCGCCCACCCCGGCCTGGAGCTGGTGATGCAGGGGCAGACCTACGCCAACGTGGCCCTCGCGAAGGTCGCGGACGGCTCCCTGGACCTCGGTTTCGTCCGGCTCCCGGCCGGCCTGCCGGGGGTCGAGACCCGCGTGATCGACGAGGAGGAGCTGCTGTGCGCGCTGCCGCAGGACCACCCCCTCGCCGAACGCGAGCGGATCGCCCTCGCGGACCTGGAGGGCGAGCCCTTCGTCACCTTCCCCGCCAACGCCGGCTCCTCGCTCCGCGAGGCTTCCTTCCGCGCCTGCGAGGAGGCCGGCTTCCGGCCCCGGGTGGTGCAGGAGGCCCCGGACTCGTACACGATCCTGGCGCTGGTCGCGGCCGGCGTCGGGGTGACCCTCACCCTCTCCTCCTGTCTCCACATCCAGCAGACCGGCCTCGTCCACCGCCCCTTGGAAGGCCCGCCGATCCGTCTCCAGGCCGCCCTGGCCTGGCGCCGCGACAACCCGTCGGCCGCCCTCCGCAGCGTCCTGAAGGTGGCGGCGGAGGCCCTGCCGACACCGCCGGGGTACGAGGCGGGAAGCGGGACGGTCGCGGAGGCGGCGAAGGCCGTGGGGTGACCGGGCCCGGCCCCGATTGAGTGCCCCCGCGTCTCAATCCGTCGCCGATCACATATTGGACCGGGTGAGCGACCGGTGGAAAGGTCGGTCGCGTCCGTGTACCCACACCCCGGAAAGGCCCCGACATGCCCGGTCAGTCCGATGTCGTCATCTGCGAACCGCTGCGCACCCCCATCGGCCGGTTCGGCGGAGCGCTGTCGTCGCTGCGTCCCGCCGGCCTCGCCGCCCACGTGATCGCGGAGCTCGTACGCCGGACCGGCATCGACCCCGAGGCCGTGGACGAGGTGATCCTCGGCCACGTCTACCCCACCTCGGACGCCCCGGCGATCGGCCGGGTGGCGGCGTTGGACGCCGGGCTGCCGATCTCCGTCACCGGTGTCCAGCTCGACCGGCGCTGCGGCTCGGGCCTGCAGGCCGTCCTGGACGCCGCGATGCAGGTCCGCGCCGGCTTCAGCGAGGTCGTGATCGCGGGCGGCGTCGAGGTGATGAGCGCGGCCCCCTTCTACACGCACGACGCCCGCTGGGGCATCAAGGGCCCGGGGCTGGAACTGCACGACTCCCTCGCCCGCGGTCGCGTCACCGCCGGCGGCGTCAACCACCCGGTGCCCGGCGGCATGATCGAGACGGCCGAGAACCTCCGGCGCGAGTACAAGATCAGCCGCGAGGACCAGGACGCCCTGGCGCTCCGCTCCCAGCGGCGGGCGGCCAAGGCCATCGAGGCCGGGCTGTTCGACGAGGAGATCGTGCCGGTGCCGGTGCGCACCCGCAAGGGCGAGATCACCGTCTCCGCCGACGAGCACCCGCGTCCGGACACCACGGCCGAGAAGCTCGCCGCGCTGAAGCCCATGATGATCAAGTCCGATCCGGAGGCGACGGTCACGGCCGGCAACGCCAGCGGCCAGAACGACGCCGCCGCGGCCTGCATCGTCACCAGCGCCGGAACCGCCGAACGCCTGGGACTGACCCCGCTGGTCCGCCTCGTCTCCTTCGCCAAGGCCGGCGTCCCCGCTCGGACCATGGGCATCGGCCCGGTGCCGGCCACCCGCGCCGCCCTGGAGAAGGCCGGGCTGACCCTGGCCGACCTGGACCTCATCGAACTCAACGAGGCCTTCGCCTCGCAGGTCCTCGCCTGCACCCGCGAACTGGGCCTCACCGACGCCGACCACGAGCGCATCAACGTCAACGGTTCCGGCATCTCCCTCGGCCACCCCGTCGGCGCCACCGGTGGCCGCATCCTGGCCACCCTCGCCCGCGAGATGCGCCGCCGCGAGGCCCGGTACGGCCTGGAGACCATGTGCATCGGCGGCGGCCAGGGGCTGGCCGCCGTCTTCGAGCGCGTCACGGGCTGACGCCCTCCGCTCCGGCACGCCGGCGGCCGGTCGCGGGGCGGTGCGCCCGCGACCGGCCGCAGCCGCGCGTCCGTCTCCGCCCGAGGCTCGCCGTGTGACCGCTCGCCGCCTCCCGTGGGACCCGCTCCCCCGGAACAGCACATTCCGCACCTATGGCGCCCGGCCCGCCTCCCCGCCCAACTGATACGCGGTCGCTCTCACTGCGGCAGTGATTCAGTATTGGACCCTTATCGGTCCCTGATGGCACCGTTACGCCCATCCATCACAGCGGGAACCGCCGCGCCGGGACGCGCCCCTCCTCCCGCACCCCCGATCCACAGCCGCCCACGGGAGCCGCCGCATGAGTGCGTCCACCGCACACGAGCAGAAGAGAACCGCCAAGCGTGCGGGTCTGGGAGCCTTCATCGGCTCCACCATCGAGTGGTTCGACTTCTACATCTACGGGACCGCCTCCGCCCTGGTCTTCGACGAGGTGTTCTTCCCCGAGCTCGAGGGTCCCGTGGGCACCCTCGTCGCCTTCGCGACCTTCTGGGTCGGCTTCCTCGCCCGCCCGCTCGGCGGCATCGTCTTCGGCCACTTCGGCGACCGCCTCGGCCGCAAGAAGACCCTGGTGATCACCCTGCTGATGATGGGCATCTCCACCACCCTCATCGGCCTGCTGCCCGGCTACGCCACCATCGGCGTGGCCGCGCCGATCATCCTGGTCGCCATCCGCATGGTCCAGGGCATCGGCCTCGGCGGCGAATGGGGCGGCTCCGTCCTCATCGCCTCCGAGCACGCGCCGAAGGGCAAGTCGATCCTCTACGGCGCCTTCGCCCAGCAGGGCTCGCCGGTCGGCAACACGCTCAGCACGGTGAGCTTCCTGGTCATCAGCCGGCTGCCCGACGACGACTTCGTCTCCTGGGGCTGGCGCATCCCCTTCCTGGCCTCCGCGGTCCTCGTCTTCGTCGGCCTCTTCGTGCGGATGAAGGTCACCGAGTCGCCGGCCATGGCCAAGGCGATCGAGACCAGGAAGGTCTCCAAGCTGCCGCTCACCGAGGTGCTGCGCACCCAGCCGATGCTCATCGTGCTCGGCATCGGCGCCTGCACCATCGGCCTGTCGGCCACGTACTTCAAGTCCACCTTCGCCCTCTCCTGGGCGACCACCAGCCTGGACTTCGACCGCAGCTCCTTCCTGACGATCATCCTGGTCGCCAACGTCCTCCAGGTCTGCGTCCAGCCCTTCGGCGCCGTCCTCGCCACGCGCATGAAGTCCATGACCCGGGCCGTCTGCGTGATGCTGCTCCCCGAAGTGGTCCTCATGCCGCTGATGTTCATCCTCATCAGCACCGAGAACTACGCCCTGGCCATGATCGGCGTCGCCGTCGCCACCGTCCCGCACTGCCTGTACTACGCGGCCCTGGCCGGCATGCTCGCCAGTCGCTTCCCCGCGAACGTCCGCTACACCGGCATCTCGCTCTGCTACCAGCTGTGCGGCACGATCCTCGGCGGCACCACCCCGATCGTCGGCCAGTCGCTGCTGAACTGGACGGGCTCCATCACGGCCGTCATCTGCTACGCCGTCTTCCAGGTCGTGCTGACCCTCGGCTGCATGATCCTCATCCTGCGTCGCCCCGACCACGACGAGACCGCGGGCGAGGGGGACGAGGCGACCGCCCCGGCCGACCGTCCGACCGCCAACGCCGCCACCACCGTCACCACGGCCGGCTGAGGAAGGAGCACCCCCATGACCGTCACCGTCCACGGCATCTCCGACATCGCGGAACTGGCCGGCCGCGACCTCGGCCGCTCCCGCTACCGGGAGGTCACCCAGGACCTGATCGACAGGTTCGCCGCCGTCTCCGGCGACCACCAGTGGATCCACACCGACACCGAGCGCGCCGCCCGGGGGCCGTACGGCAGGACCATCGCCCACGGCTACATGGTCCTCGGCTGGGGCATCCCGATGTTCGCGGAGCTGCTCCAGGTGACGGGCGTGGGCATGGCACTGAACTACGGCGTCAACAAGGTCCGCTTTCCGGCGCCCGTGCCGGTCGGCAGCCGCGTGCGGCTGCACGCCGTCGTCGCCTCCGTGGAGCCGGTGAAGCGGGGCGGGGTCGCCATGACCCGGAGCTTCACGTTCGAACTGGAGGGCTCGGAGAAGCCCGCCTGCGTCGCCGAGTCGCTGACGCACTTCTACCCGTGACGGAGGCCCGCCTCGGTCGCCGCGGCGGGCCTCCGTCACGGCCGGACCGCCGCGCGCCCGCGGTGCCGGACCCATGTGGGGGGCGGCGGAGCCGATCGGCTCCGCCGCCCCCCACGGCGTTCTCGGGACGGTGTTCTCCGGATTCTCCGGGCGGCGTTCCCGGGACGGCGCCGCGGCCCGGCGGTCACATCTCGGCCGGGGTGAGCACCACGAAGTCCGCCCCGGACGGGTCGAGACAGAGCGCGAGCCGTCCGACGCCCTCCTCGTCCTCCGGCCCCATCTGCACGGTGCCGCCGTTCTCGGCGACCCCGGCGACCGTGGCGTCGCAGTCCTCGACGGCGAACACCGGGTGCCAGTACGGCCGGCCGCCGGTCGGCGCGAGTTGGTCCGCCGGCATCTCCATCAGGCCGCCGTGCATGCGCTCCCGGCCCATGCCGGACGGGGCGATGAGCGAGTACGTTTCCCCGCCGGGCAGCGCCATGTCCTGGGTCGTCCAGCCGAAGAGCTCGCCGTAGAACTCCTTCGCGGCGGCCGCGTCGGTGGTGTACAGCTCGATCCAGCACAGGCTGCCCGGCTCGTCCACGACCTCCAGGCCCCGGGTCTTCCCCGGCTGCCAGACGGCGAACTGAGCGCCCTGCGGGTCGGTGAACTGGGCCATCCGCCCTTCTCCGTCGGCGTCGAGCGGCACGACCCGTACGGTGCCGCCCAGCCTCTTCACGGCTTGGGTGGTGGCGTCGGCGTCCCGGGTGTCGAAGTAGATCATCCAGGCCGAACGGGCGCCCTCCTCGGTCAGCGCCCCGATCGCCCCGACGGTCCTGCCGTCCTTCCGCAGCACGCCGTATCCGCCCGTGCCCTCCTCGTAGGGCCGGAACTCCCAGCCGAACACGGAACCGTAGAACCGGGCGGCGGCCTCGACGTCCGGCGCGCCCAGGTCGAGCCAGCACGGCGAGCCGGGAACGAAGTCTGTGGTGATCATGACGATGTCCCTTCGCGGACTCCTCTACGCATCAGCCTGACACCCGCCACTGACACTCGCCCGTCGGCCGTTTCCGAGAGGCGGGCGGACGTCGGGGGCGAGGGACCCGGGCGGGGACGAGGGCGTGGCGCGGTCGCCTTCGAGCGGTGTCCCGGCGCTCGGCCGTGCGCCCGGTCCCGCGCTCGGCCGAGCGCTCAGTCGTCCGTGACCAGTTCGACCGGCGTGGCGATGACGTCGACGAGAGCGTCGGCGCGCAGCGCCGTGAGCGGGAGCGGCCGCCCGATGGTCTCCGCCAGCATGAGCCGTTGCAGTTCCCGGGCGCTCGTCACCGGTTCGCCGCCGACGGTGAGCAGCAGGTCGCCGGGGCGCAGGCCGGCGCGGTCGGCGGGGGCACCCGGCACCACCTCGACGACGCGCAGTCCGCTGCGCCGGCCGGTCCTCGCGCGGAGCCCGGCGGGCAGCGGCGCGGGGGTGGTGGCGAGCCCGAGGTAGGCCCGGCGCACCCGTCCGTCGGTGAGCAGCGTCGCGATGATCTGCCGGCTGGTTTCGTTGATCGGGACGGCGAGGCCGAGCCCGATTCCGGCGACCGCGGTGTTGATGCCGACGACCTCGCCGCCGGCGGTGGCGAGCGCTCCGCCCGAGTTGCCGCGGTTGAGCGCGGCGTCGGTCTGTATGACGTCGTCGATCACGCGGCCGGCGACACCGGCCCAGGTCGGCAGCGACCGGCCCAGGGCGCTGACCACGCCCGCGGTGACGGTGCCGGCCAGTCCGAGCGGGTTGCCGACCGCGACCACGAGCTGGCCGACGCGCAGCCGGGCGGCGTCGCCGAGGCGCACCGGGGGCGGGGTGGGCCCGTCGGCGCGGACCACCGCGAGGTCGGACAGCGGGTCGGCGCCGATGACGTGGAACGGGGTGGAGCCGCCCTCGCCGAACTCCACCGTGCCGGCGTCGGCATGTCCGACGACATGCGCGTTGGTGAGCAGGAAGCCGTCGTCGGTGAACACCACGCCGGAGCCGGCGGCGGCCACGAACCGCCCGCCGGGATGTCGGTGCGCGACGTTCAGCGCCGCGACCTTCGGGGTGAGCTCGGCGGCGACCGAGGTGACGATCCTGGAGTACGAGTCGAGTGCGGCCCGCTCCTGCGGGGAGCGGTCGGGCTCGGAGAGTTGCTCTGACACGGGTCGGCCCTTCCACGGACACGCTTACGCACGTAACAACGGCGGACCCGTTCTCCTTCCACGGTCCTCGACGCACGGGCGCCGCACCGGCCGCCGACGGCGACCCCGTGCCCGTCCGGCGCCCCGCGCGGTGTCGGGCCC
>NZ_BAAASZ010000007.1:50363-73225 GCF_039533145.1 Streptomyces macrosporus | reverse complement strand
CACGAGCCCGGGGCCCGACACCGTCAGTGGTGGGAGGCGAAGCGCCCGAACGGGAGGTTCCGCCCCGTTCCTCGCCACCGTGTCCGGGTGGCGTCCGCCGTGGCCGTGTGCGGGGACACGGCGTCCCCGGCGCCCCGGCGCGTCAGTCCACGGTCACCACGTTGCGCGGTGCCACCGCCGGGCCGACGAACACGCCGCCGAAGTTCTCCTCGACCTCCGCCTTCTCCGCCGCGTTCGGGTAGGGGTTCTTGCAGGCGGTTCCGGCGCTGGAACCGGACATCAGGCTCGAGCAGGGGCCGGGCTTGCGGTCCGGCAGGCCCAGGATGTGGCCGAGTTCGTGCGCGGAGATCCGGACCGTGTCATAGCCCTGGACGACGGCCTGCCGGCCGATGTAGACGGTTCCGTTGCCCAGCGTGGTGGTCAGGGCGCGGGGCCAGCCGTTGTCGGCCAGGATCCGTATGTTGGCGCGCTGCCCGGCCGCGACCGGCCGCAGTTCGACGCCGTCGACACTCTCGTTCCAGATCGCCGCGCCCCGGTCGACGGCGGCCTTGAACTCCGCGGACGCGCTCGCGTCGTAGGTGAGGACCCGTGGTGCGAGGGCGCTGTCCTCGGCGGTGGTGGGGGCGGCGGAGGCGTGGCCGCCGGCCAGGGCGAAGGACACCGTCAGGGCGACGGCGAGGCCGCGCAGGAGCGTGCGGACGTGCATGGTCGACCTCCTTGTGGGGGGAAGGTAGGCGTGCGCATGACACACCTCAGGCTCCCTGCCCACCGGGAGCGGACGCCAATCCGTCAATCGGCGCGGTCGCCGCCGTCGTGCGGCAGGCCCTCCCGGCCCCGTCTCTTCGGTCGCTCCTTCGGTCCGTCCACCGCATGCCGACGGCCGCGGGGAGCGGTCCGGCCACCGCCGGACCGCTCCCCGCGGCGCTCCACGGAATGCCCCGCGGCACGCGGTACGCCCCGGGGCCCGCGTGGTCGACGACGGAGGAGGCGGGGCCGTGCTCGCCGGGGAGCACGGCCCCGCTCCGCCCGAGGGGTCAGCCCGCCCAGGCCTCGGCATCGTCGGCCGGGACGGTGGTGGCCAGGCCGAGTTCCTTGCGGGCGGGGACGGTCTTGTTCGGGTCGAGACCGGTGAAGGCCGGGTCGTAGGCGAGGTAGAACGCGTCGACGTCACCGGCGTCCGCGGCCTTCTTCCAGTGGCCGGCCGTCTTCTCCAACTGCGCGCGGAGCTTGCCCGTCTCCGCGCCCTCGATGCCCCGCAGGCCCTTCAGGTGCGCGTCGAGGGCGGTCGCGACGGCCTCGGCCTGCGCCTTGTAGCCCTCCAGGTCCTCTTCGACGTCCGTGTCGGGCTGGTTCGTCCACAGGGCGTCGTAGACGGCGTTCGCGCCCTGCAGGTACGTCCTCTGCGCCGGCTCCAAGGAGTCCGCACCGACCTTCAGCGAGCCGGTGAACGTGCCCGATTCCTTGGTGTAGGTGCAGCTCACCGCACGGTCGCCCGTGGCCCAACTCTCCTTGGTCGGGGTGTAGTAGAGAATGCCGACCCCCTTGGGGAGCGCCCAGGTGTCCGGGGCGAACTTCCCCGCCTCCACCGGGCACCGCTGGTCGGCGATCGCCCAGATCGCCTCGTCGCCGGGGAACTTCCCCTCCTCGTCGAGGGTGAACTCGCCGACGACCTGGCCACGGTGCGGCTCGTCGCACGGCACGACCTCGATGGCGAGCGCTTCGCCCTCGACCGCCTCGCTGTTCGGGTTGTAGCAGTCCCCCGGCTCGAGCGAGAAGACCGATCTCTGGCGGGCCGCCTTCTTCGCGCCGTCCTTGGCGCTGTCGACGAGATCCGCGCACCCCGCCGCGCCGACTGCGAGCAGGGCGACGGCGGCGGATATGCCCCGCAGGGGACGGGACGGGGTACGGAGTGCCATGAGGCGTACATCCTTTTGTGAAGAATCAATGAATGTCGCACGCATCGTATATTCCTCCTCTGACAAGTGGTCGGGGGGCGTCCGCCTTTGACGGCTCGAGGGGCCGGCGGCCGTCCGCCCGGTCCGCCGCGCCCGTTGATCCGTCAGGGTTCGGGTGGTCGCCGTCCGGCGCGCGTGGCGCGGGCTGACGCCCCGGTGGCGCACCGGCGGCCGGAGCCGGTTCCGGGACGTTCCGAAGGCGAGGTCGTGGGGAAGCGAGGGTCCGCCCCTGCCCGTCAGCCCCTGCGCGGTAGGTGACGGACGTCGTGCGCGACACCGGTGCGTCTCCGCTCCGGGGCCGGAACGTCGCGGGAGAGCGGCGGGGAGGCGCGGGTGGGGGGCGGGGACACGGATACCGTTCCAGTCCCGAGCCGGGTGCCGGGGACCTTCCACACCCGCCCCCCATGGCCGCGAGTCCCTCACGATCTCCGTCCGGCCCGGCACTGCGCACCGTATCCGAAGCCACCGACAAGACCGCCCGTCCCCTCGGGCACGGGCTCCGGCCCGGCCGCTCGAGGGCCGACTCGGCGCGGCCTCGTCCGGGATCGTGTCCCGACGGAGCGGCGGCCGGCAGCGGCGGCGGCCCCCGGCTGCCGTATGCGGGGACGTCGGTCGGGGCGCCGGCTCAGGAGCGCGGGGCGACGAGGAGCGTCAGGGTGCGGTTGTCGGACGGGTCGGGGTGGGGACCGTGGCGTTGGTCGGCGGTGCGGAGGGCGAACGCGGTCAGGGGCAGGCCGCCGGCCTCCGCGAGGTGACGAGCGCCGACCTGGGCGCGGGCCAGGGCCATCGGGGAGCCGCCGCCGGGCCGACCGCCGGGCACGACGACGGAGTGCCCCACGATCGTCACGTCCGCGTCCAGGTCGGCCAGTACGCGGCCCACCCGCGTCAGCAGTTCCGCGCCCGCGGGGTCGAGGTGCGTGCCGTACGGGAACAGGCCGTCCTCGAACAGCAGCCGGACGTCCCGGGCGCGCCGCTGGACGCGCACGCCGGGCAGCGTGAGGGCGTCGGCGACGGCTTCGAGGGCGCGTGCGCGGCGGTCGGCCGCCCTCGTGCGGTCCGTTTCCAGCGCGGCCAGGCGTTCCGCGAGGGCGTCCGCGCGCCGCCGGTCGGCGTCGGCCGCGGGCCGCGCGGCGCGGTCGTCGGTGTCGGCCGCGACGTACACCGCCCCGGCGGCCGGCACGCTCACCGCGACCACGGCGGCGACGGCGGCCCAGGTCACGGAGGTGCGCGGACGGGGCCGACGCCGGCCCGCGCGCACCTCCGCGAGCGTACGGCGGCCCGCCAGCGCGCCCGCGTGCCCGGGGCTCAGCTCCAACACCCGCGCCCAGCACGCGTCGGCCTCCGCCGACTCGCCGCGCTGGGCGTGCACCCTGGCCCGCAGGTCCAGCGCGGGCACGGCGACGGCGTCCGGGGTGTCGAGTCCGTCCAGCAGTGCGGCGGCCCGCTCCAGGTCGCCCGCGCGGGCCGCCGCCCGCGCCCGTTGGACGGTCAGCAGCGCGTCGAGCGAGGACGCGGCGCTCACTGCTTGACCAAGCCGATGATCCGGTCCTGCGCGTCGCGCGGCAGCAGCCGGATCAGGCGCTGGTTCACCCCGTCCAGGCCGTGCCGGTCGCCGGCGGCGATGGCCCGCATGCCCTCGCCGACCAGGGAGTCGACCTGACGCGAGGGCGGAACCGCCTCGCGCAGGGCGTGGAACAGCTTCACGGGCCAGTCCGGGCCGCGCCGTTCCAGCTCCAGCAGCAGGGTGCCGGCCCGTTCCGTGAGGCGCCGGACCGCCGCGGCGTCCTCCGCGGCGGCGGCGTCCCGGGTCCGCTCGCGCAGGTCGGTCAGCTCCCGGCGGTCGGCGGCCGTCCCGGCGGCGTCGACGAGCGCGGACGCCTCGTCCAGCAGTCGGCGCAACTCGCCGACGAGGACCGGCAGTTCCGCGGCGGCCTCGATGTCGTCCAGTTCGGCGTAGAGGTCCCGCAGGCGTTCCTCGGCCGTGACGGCGGCGCCCGCGTCCACCGACGCGGCGCGGACCTGCTCGCGGACGGTCGTGAGCGCGTCCTCCTCCTCCAGCCGGTCCAGCCGTCGCCGGGCGTCCGGGGAGTCGCCGGAGGCGGCGGTGCCGCGCAGGGACGCCAACCGCTCCTCCGCCTCGTCCAGGGCGGCCCGGAGCGCGTCCGCGTCCGGGGTGCGGACGTCGTCCAGGTCGATCTCGGCCTCGAACTGGGTCTGCACCAGGGGGACGTCGGCGACCACCGCCACCAGGCTGGAGGTGTCCACCTCGAAGGTGACCTCGACCTCGGTGCCGGGCGGCAGGTCGATCCGTACGTCCCGGGGCCGGATCTCCAACATCCCCACCTGGCGGTTGCGGTCGGCCCGGTCGTGTTCGCCCTGGACGATGGGGATGCGGAGCACGGCGTCGTCCTCGGCGCGCAGCAGGGCGCTGGAGGTGTGGAAGACCTCGCGCACCCGTGTGGGCAGGGTGGTGCCTTTGCGCACCAGTGGCGCGAAGGCCCGGTCGGCGAGCTGGATGCCCAGGGAGTGCTGGAGTCGGGCGCCGCCGAACTCCACGTCCCGGTGCGTGATCGAGACGGTGTCGGGGGTCAGCGGGCGCGGCGTGCCCGTGGCGTCGGTCAACTCGACGGTGAACCGGGACGTGCGCTGCGGATCGAGGTCGACCTCGGCGACGAAGGCGCCGTTCGCGCCCAGCGGGATGCGCCCGGAGTGGAACGGCGGCCGTCCCTCCGGGTTGCTCAGCGTGACGCTGTAGCCGGTCCACTCCACGGGGGACGGGCCGCTCAGCCGTCCCGCGACGGTGGCCGTGGTGGTGGTGACGCTGGGCTCGTAGGCCAGTTCGGCGGTGAACGCGCCGGGCGCCGCCGTGGGCAGGGCCGAGCGCGGGCGCCGCACCGTGCTCGCGAAGAGGGCCGCGCCCCGGGCGACGACGGTCGTCGGATCGATCCGCGTCTCCAGTGGGATGCCCATGCCGTGCCGCGGGTCCGCGAGCCGTTCCCGCAGTCCGGGCGAGAGGGTGATGCCGCCGACGAGGAGCAGCCGGTCGATGTCGTCCGGGCGCAGCGACGCCTCCTCCAGCGCCGTGCGGCACAGGTTCACCGCCCGGGTGTAGAAGGGCGCGGCCACGGCGTCCAGTTCGCCGCGGGTCAGGCCGTACTCGAAGATCTCCACCTCCCGGTTCTCTCCGATCAACTCGACGGTGATGTCCACCCGTTCGAGCCGGGACAGGTTGATCTTCGCCTCCTCGGCCGCGGCCTTCAGCGCGGCGAAGGCCGCCCGCCAGGCGGGGTTGTCGCGGCGGAAGTCGCGCCGGCCGAGCTCCCGGCCGACGGCGGGCGCCAGGACGCGTTCGACCAGGGCCCAGTCGATGAGCTTGCCGCCCAGGTAGGAGTCGCCGGCGTGGTTGAGCACGCGCAGGTCGCCGTCGCGCTTGCTGACGACGGCGGCGTCGAAGGTGCCGCCGCCGAAGTCGAAGACCATCCAGTAGGCGCGGTCGCCGTGGTCCTGGAAGCCGTAGGCGAAGGCGGCGGCCGTCGGCTCCTGCACCAGGGGGCAGTCGGGGCTGAACCCGGCGAGCGCGGCGGCCTGGGAGGTGGCCTTGTTCTGGTTCAGCGCGAACGCGGCGGGCACGGTGATCACCGCCGCGTCCGGCGCGACGCCCTGGTACTTGTGGGCGGCGTCCGCGCGCAGCGACTTGAGCACCTCGGCCGAGAGCTCCTGCGGTGTCAGCGACACCCCGGCCCTGGCGAACGTCCGGCGCGCGTCCGCCAGTCCCATCTCCTGCTTGAACTCGGCCACGGCGTTGTCCGGGTCCTTCTCGACGTGGTTCTTGGCGTTCAGGCCGACGTGGACGGTGCCCGCCTTGGGCATCCAAACCGCCGAGGGCGTGGTGTCCGACCCGTGGATGTTCTTGATGACGACGCTCTCGCCGTCCTCGACGACGGCGATGGCGCTGTTCGTCGTACCGAGGTCGATGCCGAAGTCGATCGTGTCACGCATGGTCGTTCCTCACCTGTTCGTCGCTCGCCGGGTCGGGGTGGGGCGGGGCGTCGGCGGGGGTGACGGGGCAGCCGACGATGACCTGTCCCATCTGGATGCGCCGGTCGCCGAGGTAGACCGAGGGCCGCACGGTCTGCAGGACGGTCTCGGTGGTCAGGTCGGGGTCGTCCTGGAAGACGAGCACTTCGACGGAGCGGCCGGGGTGGTGCGGATCTCCGTCGTGGTCCTGCACGACCACCCCGGCGTTCGCCAGCGCGTCGGCGCAGGCGCGCAGGTAGCGGCCGGTCTGCCGGCTGCGGGCGGACGGCGCCTCGCCGTCCTGGGCGAGGCGGCGTCGGGCGCGCCACAGGTTGGTCGCGGCCTCGGCGAGCGCCTTCTCGTCGAGCGTCTTCTCGTCGGGCGCCTTCTCGTCGGGCGCGGGCCGGTCCGGAGCGGGTCCGTCCGGCGTCGGCTCGCCCCGCTCGGGGCGTGGCGCCGCGTCCGCGGCGTGTGGTGCGGCCGGCGCGGAGAACGCCGGCGCGGAGAACTCCGCCACCAGGCGCTCGACTTCGGCGAGCGCCGCGTCGTCCCACGGCGGCTCGACGCGGAACGCGCGGTGGTGGCGTCGCTGGCGCCACTCCGCCCGCAGCCGTGAGGGCCATTCGGTCACATCGTCACCCCCCGTCGCCAGAGGGTCAGCCGGTGCAGGTGGGCGTGGCGCAGGGTCGGTGAGAGGTTGACGGCTTCCTCCAGGAGGTCGGCGGCCCGGTACAGGTCGCCCGGTACGCGGCTGAGGGCCAGCGCCTGGTCGACGAGCCGCCGGGCGCGGTCGGAGGGTGGGCGCACGACGCGTTCGGGCCCGTCGTCGCGCGGCGCGCGGCGCGCACGGGTCGGATCGGCCGCGCGCGCCGCGCGGCGCTCGCGCAGGGCCTCGGCGAGCAGCCCGGCGGTGGCCGTGCGGCGGTCGGGGTCCGGTTCCAACGCGGCCAGCACGATCCGGTCCAGTTCGGCGTCGACGTCGTCGTTGTAATGGCTCGGCGGCGGCAGCCGGGTGCGGAAGCGGGCCGTGGAGTGGGGTACGAACGGGCCGCCGTCGTGGTAGGGGAAGTGGTTGGTGAGCAGCAGGTAGCCGATCACGCCGACCGCCCAGACGTCGCTCGCGCACGAGGAGCCACCGCCGCGCAGCACCTCGGGCGCCATGAACGCGTACGTCCCCTGCGCGCCGGCCCGCCGGGTGAACGGGTCGACGTGCTTGGCGAGTCCGAAGTCGCCGATGCGCACCCGCATGCCGTCGCCGTCGTAGCCGACGAGGACGTTGGCGAGCGTGAGGTCGCGGTGGACGATGGGCGGGTCGTGCGCGTGCGCGACGGCGAGCCCGCTCGCGATCTGCTCCGTCACCTCCACCGCCGGCGCGGTCGGCACGGCGGGCCGGTACGCGGCGACGAGCCGTTCCAGGCTGCCTCCGGCGACGTACTCCATGGTGAAGAAGCCGCGCAGTCCCCGCGGCGTCTCCACCGTGCCCGCGTCGAAGACGCGGATGATGTTCGGGTGGCCCAGCGTGGTCAACAGCCGTGCCTCGCCGAGCAGTTCGTGCGTCTCCTCCCACGAGGTCACGCGCTTGAACAGCTTCATCGCCTGCCGGCCCAGGAAGTCGTGCCGCACCCGGTACACCTCGGCGAACGCGCCCTCGCCGAGCGGCCGGTCGACGACGAGCCGGTCGCCGACCCGGTCGCCGCGGTCCAGCAGCGTCACGACGCGCCTCCCCCACCGTCTTCCGGAACGGCCAGGCACACGGCGTAGAACGGGCCCAGCGGCCACCAGCTCCGGTCCGGGAAACGCATGTGCAGGGTGTGCCCGGCCGACAGTCCGCGGCTCTCCGCCAGTGCCCGGCACTCCTTCTCGGTCTTCGCGCGCACCGCGTCCTCGCCGGGGTAGGGCGTGTCCGGCTCGTACAACACGGGATAGCCCACGATCCGGGCCCAGTGCTTCTCGTCGCAGTCGACGACGGGCACGTCGTGCGGCGACTCGCCGGCGCCCATCCGCCGCTGGACGCAGGCGAGGCCCGGCGGGGGGTTGGCCCATGTCTCCCGGCCGAAGAGGTCCATCCGCAACACCACGCCGTCGGGCTCGCGCTCCGGTTCGCTCACCCGCTCGCCCGGCAAGTCGCCGTCCAGGCGGTGGACGACGCACGTCGCGTAGTTGTCGCCCACGTCCTCGGCGCCGTCGTTCCACGACTTCTCGTCGGGCCAGGTGAAGGCCGTCGCGTACGTGTCGGACGGCAGTCCCTGTGCCTCGCGCAGCTCCTCGCAGCGGAACCGGCTCCGCGAGGCGGCCTCGTCGTCGCCGGGATAGGCGGACGGGTCCTCGCCGATCGTCGGGTAGCCCAGCACCTCGCCCCAGTGGGCGTCGCCGCAGTCGACGACCGGCACGCGGGTCTTGTCGCCCTCCCAGCCCTCCAGGGTGGCGACGCAGGTGCCCGCCGGGGCGTTGTCCCGGATCGCCTGGGCGAACAGGGTCGCGGTCTCCTCGTCGCCCGGCACGTCGCACCGGCTCAGCAGCGCCCAGACGATCAAGGCCAGCACCGCGAACAGCAGCAGTCCGCCCTGTTTCCGGGCACCGCTCCGTGGCCGCGCGGGGGTGTGGGGGGCGTACGGCGTCGGGAGCGTCGCCCGGCCGGGGCGCGTGGCCCGCCCCCGTGCCGGTCCCGGGGTCGGGGCGAATCGCGTGCGCGAGCCCACCGGCAGCTCCTCCAGCATGCGCCGGATCTCGGCGGACCCCGCCGCACCGCCCACCCTGCGCAGCAGGTCGCGCAGGATGCTCGCCGCGACCTCCGGGCGGCCCATCGCCACCAGTTGGTCGACCTGCCGTCGGATGTCGGCCATGGCCGCCACGAGTTGGTCCATCGCCGTCCGGTTGCCGTCGATCGTCTCCACGGTGCGCGGATCGGTCGCCAGCTTCCGCGCGGTGGCGAGCCACTCCTTCACCCGCCGCTCCGCGCGCGAGCCCTCCAGGTCGATCAGCGCGCCGGCGCAGTTGTTGAGCAGCACGGCGGCGGTGTTCGCGGCGGACGCCGTGCGGCGGTGCTCCGTGCCCGGGACGATCTCCTCCAGCTTCTCCAGCTCCGGGAGCACCGCCTCGTACACCCGCCGCGCGGCGCCGGCGCAGTTGCCGCCGTCCAGCATCTCGCTCGCCGTGTCGGTCGCCTCCCGCACCGCCCGGTAGCGCGGCTCGGCGGCCTCCTCCAGCCGGTCGTGGACGGCGGCCCGGGGCGCGGGCCAGTCGCGGGCCCGGTCGGCGAGCCGACCCTGGTCCTGCGGCCGGGCGGTGATCAGATCGGTGAGCGGCTTCAGCAGCGTGAGGGGCACCTCGTCGCGGAGGGCGTCGATCACCGACTCGTCCAGCTGCCGGTCGTCCAGCACGGCGATGCGGTGCCGGACGTGGTCCCAGCAGGCGGCCCTGCGCAGGGTCCGCTCCCACGCGTGCGCCGCCTCGGCCCACAGGGCCTCCACCTCGTTCGATTCCTCGTCGGTGCGGTCGTCGGCGGCCGGCTCCCGGTCCAGCGCGGCGCTGTGGGCGCGGACGGCGGCGTCGTGGTCACGGTGGAGGGCGGGCGGGCAGCCGCAGCCGGCCTCGGCCGGGGTGCCCCAGAGCCAGAAGAACTCGTCGACGAGCCGACGGCGCGGATCGCCGAGCAGACGGTCGAAGGCGTTGCGCACGGTGTCGAGGTCGGCGGGCGGTCCTCCCGGCGTGCCGAGATCGAGGTCGGCGCCGACCTGAAGCGCGGTGAGCACCTGCTGTTGGCGCCGCCGCACGGCGCGGCGGTCGGCGTCGGTCGGCAGCCCGGTGACACGGAACGCGTTGCGCCGGTACAGCTCCGTCCCGGCGACCTCCCGCAGCCCCGCCACCGTGACATCGATCAATGCTCGTCCCCCGTCAGCCCGTCCGTGGTCGCCCACGCCCTTCCGTGCCGTGTCCGATGCGAGCAAGGTAGCGACGCGCCCGTTGTTCGTCTGTGGATCGGGCCGCTGAACAATTTCCGGCCGGTGTTCCTCCAGGTCGTCGGGGTCCGCCCGCCGGAACGGGACCTCCCACCACGGTCCCCCGCGGGCCGACACGGGACCGGGCGCGCCCTTCTTCCACGGGCCCGCCGGCGGCCTCCGCGCATCCCACCTCCCATAAGACCGGAATGCTCCATACTTTCCGGTGGCGAAGCGGAGGCGGACGGCGCTCCCTCCATTTTTTGCCTTTCAGGCAATAAATTTGCCTGAGAGACACATACATGGCTCAATGGCCGCATGGGCCAAGAACCCCCCGACACGGGCGTGGACCTGTCCGGTGTCGCGTCGCGCCTCCGCGATCTGCGCAGACGCGGCGGCCTCACCCTGGAGGCCGCCGCCCGGCGGCTCGACATGTCCCCCGCGCACCTGTCCCGTCTGGAGACCGGACGGCGTCAGCCGTCGCTGCCCCTGCTGCTGGCGCTCGCCCGCACCTACGGCACCACGGTCTCGGACCTGCTGGGCGAGGCGCCGCCCGAACGGGATCCGGTCATCAGGGGCGGGCACGTGGAGCCGGTCGAGGCCGGCGGCTGGGTGTACCGGCAGGCCGGGGGATCGAGGCGGGCCATGCAGGCGCTGCGCGTGCACGTGCCCCCGGGCGCCCAGAACGACCTGGTCCGCGCCCACGGCGGCGAGGAGTGGCTGTACGTCCTCACCGGCCGTCTCAGGCTCGTCCTGGGAGGGGACGAGCACGTCCTCGATCCGGGCGACTCGGCTCACTACGACAGCCTGACTCCCCACCGGATCACCGCCGTACCACCGGAGGGCACCGACCTGCTCTTCGTTCACACGCTGTTGCAGAGCCCCACCGGCGATCTGTGCCTGGGCGGCGGGGACCGTCCGATTCCGTAAGGTGCCCAGCGGCACACGAACCCCTCGGAAGGTGACACCCATGCCGAGAGAAGACACCGGCGTCGAACGCGGGGACGGTCGTTTCCCCCGCGGACTCGTCCTCCGCCTGTTCGCCTACGTCGTGGCGGGCCACGTCTTCGCGTTCTTCCTCTACCTGCTGTTCTCCCTCGGGGCCGAGTAGGCCCCGCGTGCGCCCCGCTCGTCGGGGCGCACGTCCGCCTTCCCGCCCTCCCCCGCCGGCTCCCCGTCGACGGCCCCGCTCCGGTCACCTGACCGCGGGTGCCCTGATCGCGTAGGGTCGACGGATGGCGAAGTACTTCGACGTGCACCCCGACAATCCTCAGCCGCGCACCATCGGCAACGTGGCCGAGAGCATCCGCTCCGGCGCGCTCGTCGCGTACCCGACGGACTCCTGTTTCGCGTTGGGATGCCGGTTGGGCAACCGTGACGGCATCGCCCGGATCCGGTCGATCCGGAACCTCGACGACCGTCACCACTTCACCCTCGTGTGCCAGAACTTCACGCAGCTGAGTCGTTTCGTGCGCCTCGACAACGACGTGTTCCGCGCGATCAAGGCGGCAACGCCCGGAAGCTACACCTTCATCCTCCCCGCGACGAAGGAGGTGCCGCGCCAACTGATGCACCCGAAGAAGAAGACGGTCGGGGTCCGGATTCCCGACCATGTCGTCACCCAGGCCCTGCTCGCCGAACTCGGCGAGCCGCTGCTCTCCAGCACCCTGCTCCTTCCCGACGAGGACGAGCCGATGACGCAGGGCTGGGAGATCAAGGAACGGCTCGACCACGTGGTGGACGCCGTGGTGGACTCGGGCGACTGCGGCACCGAGCCGACCACGGTCGTCGACTTCTCCGGCGGCGAGGCCGAGATCCTGCGCCACGGGGCGGGCGACACCTCGCGGTTCGAGTAGCCGTACCGACCGCGGAGGGCTTCCCCTACCCGCCGTGCCCGATCGTTCGCGCCGGCGCTCGCCGCACGCATGGGCGGCCCCGACCGATCGTGTGCTCCGAGCGGGGACGCACATCGCCGGCCGGAGGCCGCGGGACGAGTCTGCTGCACCGGGCCGTCCGACGGAAGCCGTTCGCGCGAGCGTCACGCTTCCGGGGCGCGTTCCCTCCTCGTGCGATTCCCGTGGGGTTTCCCGTGGGGCTTCCCGTCCGGTCCCCGTCCACCCACGCGTGCGGACGGCCCGGTCCGCTCTCCGGTGGGCCGTCCCGGGTGGGCGGGCACCGCCCCGGCCTCAGGCCATCGCCCTGTCGAGCAGTTCCTGGAGACGAAGACCCCGCTGCGCGTCGATCCCGTTGCCCCGTCCGGAGCGCACGGCCTCGGCGAACTCCCGGCGCAGGACCGGCCAGCACTCCTCGTGGTCCAGCTCCGCGGTGTCGTAGACGAGTTCCTCGTCGGGGCCGAACAGCTCGACGCGGGTACGGGCGCGGGGCAGCCTCACCGAGCCCGACAGCGATGCCTGGCTGACCGCGCCGTTGGTGTGCTCGCAGGTCAACTCGATCCACCGGCGGGGGTCTCCGGTGCCGCGGACGGTGGCGATCGGTCCGACCGCCGCGTCGAGCAGGTCCACGAGGTGGGGGCCGAGGTCGAGGAGCGCGCCCTGTTCCAGCCGCCACGGTGTGGCGAAGTCGCCGCCGAGGAAGGCACCGTGGAGGTAGCAGGAGCGCGCGCCGACCACGGTGGCCCGGCCGGCGCGGCGGAGGAACTCCCGCGTCGCCGGGTGGTAGCGCTTGGTGAGGACGAGTTGGGTGACGACCCCGTGCTCGGCCACCGCCTCGGCGACCTTGCGGGCCGACGGCAGGTCGGAGCCGAGCGGCTTCTCCAGCAGCATCGGCTTCCCGGCCTCCGCCGCGTGCACGGCCAACTCGGCCTGGACCGCGGGTGGCACGGCGAAGGCGACGGCCTCGCAGAGGTCGAGGAGTTCCTCGAACGAACCCGCCACCCGGGCGCCGTACGGGGCCGCCACCTCCGCCGCGGCCTCCGTCCGGCGCGCCCACACCGCGGCGAGCTCGGTCTCGGGGCCGGCGGCGAGCATGCGGGCGTGCATGGTCCTGGCCCAGGGGCCGGCGCCCACCAGTCCGACGCGGATCGGTCGGGGGTCGTGGGAACGGGCCGTCGCCAGGGGGCGGGGGTGGTGCGTCACGTGTGCTCCGGTGCGGACGTCGTGGTCGGGTCACGGGCCGACGGCGGCCAGTCGGGCGTCGGCGACCTCCGGTGAGTACAGGTGCTCCACGACCATGGCGGCCGCGCCGGTCAGGGCGGCCCGGTCGCCGAGTTCGGAGGTCGTCACCGTGAGATGGGCGGTGGTGCGGGGCATGGCCCGCTGGTAGAGCAGTTCGCGGACGCCGGTGAGGAACGGGGTGCACGCCAGGTCTCCGGCGATCACGAGGACCCCGGGGTTGAGCAGCGTGACCACGGTGACGAGGACCTCGCCGACCCGCCGGCCCGCCTCGCGGGCGAGCCTGATCGCGTCGGGCTGCCCGGCGGTGAGGTGTTCGCGCACCTCGGCGGCCGAGGCCGTCGGAATCGCCAGCGCCGACAACTGCTCGGCGATCGCGCGACCGCTGGCGACCGCGGCGAGGCAGCCGTACGAGCCGCACATGCACAGCGCGTCGGGCCGGTCGTGGAGGCGGATGTGCCCGATGTCGCCGGCGCCGCCGTCGATGCCCCGGTACGGCTCGCCGCCCACGACGACGCCGGCGCCGATGCCGGCGGACACCTTCACCAGGACGAACGCCGAGCAGTCCGGGTGGTGGTGGCGCTGCTCGCCGTACGCCATGAGGTTGGCGTCGTTGTCGACCAGGACGGGCGGCGCCGGGGCGGGACCCATGTGCCGGGTCCACGCCGACCGCATCGCGGACCGCACCGGGCAGCCGTCCCAGCCGGGCATGATGGGCGGCTGCACGACCGTGCCGGTCTCCCAGTCCACCGGCCCCGGAACGGACAGTCCGATCCCGCACACGGCGGCGGCGTCCACGCCGGCGGCCCGGAGGAGGTCCGGGAACCACGCGGCGACGGTGTCCAGCACCTTGTCGGGGCCGTCCGAGACGAGCAGCGGCCGGCCGTGCTCGGCCAGGACCGCGCCGGCGAGGTCGGTGACCGCCGCCCGTCCGTGCGTGGTCTCCAGGTCGACCGTCAGCACCACGGCGTGTCCGGTGTCGAACTCCAGGCGCGCGGAGGGCCGTCCGCCGGTCGAGGTGCCGGTGGTGTCCCGCAGCCATCCGGCGTCGAACAGCCGGCCGAGACGGTGGCCGACGGTCGAGCGCGAGAGCCCGGTGGCGGCCTGCAGTTCGCCGCGGGTGGTGGCCTGCCCGCTGCGGATCAGCTTCAGCAGGTGCCCCGCGCTCGCCTGGTTCGTCGGCATGGCGTGTTCGTGCTCCTAGCTCTTGTCGGCGCCGCTGGTGAGCCCCTCCGTCAACAGACGTTCGGCGGCGAAGAACAGCAGTACCACGGGGATGGTCAGGACCACCGAGCCTGCCATGAGAACGGTCTTGGGCACCTCGATCCCGTTGGCCAGTTGCTGGAGTCCGAGGGAGACGGTCCACGCGTCGGGGTCCGCGGCGAGGAAGAGGAGCGCGAAGAGGAACTCGTTCCACGCGATCATGAACACGTACAGGCTCGTGGCCATGAGGGAGGGCAGGGCCAGCGGCAGGACGACCTTGCGGACGGCCTGGAGCCGGGTGCAGCCGTCGAGGGCCGCCGCCTCCTCGATGCTGTACGGGATGGTGACGAAGTAGTTCTTCATCATGTAGATCGACACGGGCACGGTCTGCGCGATGTAGACGACGGCGAGGCCGACGAGGCTTCCGGAGAGGCCGATCTTGGCGAACATGACGAACAGCGGCACGGCCAGCAGGGTCGCGGGGAAGAGGTAGACCGCGAGGAACAGGGCGCTGACCTGGCGTCCGCCGAAGAACTTCAGCCGGCCGACGGCGTAGGCGCCGGGGACCGCGGCGGCCAGCGTCAGCACGACCGTGCCGAGCGCGACGACCGCGGAGTTGAGGAGCAGCCGCAGGAAGCCCTGGCCGCCCTCGGCGGTGGGCCTGAGCACGCTGCGGTAGGTGTCGAGCGTGAAGTCATTGGCGGACACCCACAGGGAGCCCGGATCGAGCAGCAGGGCGTCGATCGGCTTCACCGACAGCATCAGCATGTAGTAGAAGGGCGCGATGGTGATGAGGGCCAGGAAGGCGATCGTCGCCCATCGCAGCGCGCCGAAGAGGCGTTCCTCGAATTGGGTGCGGGTCATCGCGCCTCCTCCTGGACCTTCCGGGCGAAGAACGTGAAGTAGACGCCGAGCAGCACGGTCAGGACGGCGGCCAGCACCAGTGCCTGGGCGGCGGCCGCGCCGACGTCGTAGCGGGCGGTGAGGAAGTCGTAGACCCGCACCGCGACGACGTCGGTGCCCGAGCCGCCGCCGGTCAGCAGGTAGACGTCGTCGAACTTGTTGAACGTCATGATGAAGCGCAGCACGCACAGCAGCGCGATCACCGGCATCAACTGCGGCAGCAGGATGTGGCGGAAGCGCTGGGTGGGGGTGGCGCCGTCGACCCGGGCGGCCTCCTCCAGTGCCTCGGGCACCGCCTGGAGCCGGGCCAGCAGGAAGAGGAACGCGAAGGGGAAGTACCGCCATATCTCGAAGGCGATGACGGTGAGCAGGGCGAGCGGGATCTCGACGTGGAGGCCCGCCAGGTCGACTTCGTGGGAGCGGGTGGAGAGGAAGGCGATGGGGTCGTCCCAGCCGAGGACCCTGGCGCCCCATTCGTTGACGATGCCGTACTGGGGGCTGAGGGCCACTTCCCAGGCGAAGGCGACGGCGACGACCGGCGCGACGTAGGGCAGGAGCATCGAGCCGCGCAGCAGACCGCGTCCCCGGAAGGGCCGGCGCAGGGCGAGCGCCGCGATCAGGCCGAGGGCGACCGATCCGACGGTGGAGCCGACGGTGTAGACCAGCGTGGTGCCGAGGCTGGACCAGAATCCGGTGGAGCCGAAGACCATGGCGAAGTTCTCCAGGGTCCAGTCGCCGAGCAGGCCCATGCCCTGGATGTCGACCAGTTTGGCGTCCTGGAACGCCAGCAGGACGGTCCACAGGATCGGGATGACGACGACCACCAGCACCACCAGGAAGGTGGGCGAGACGAAGGCCAGGCCGGCGCGGTTCTCGCGTTGGCCGGCGGTGAGAGGGCGACGCTTCCGCGCGCCGCCGGACGCAGTGCTCATGTGACTTCCTCGACGGGGCCGGACGCTACTGGAGGGACTTCTGGAGGGCGGCGACTTCCTCGTCCGCCTCGCGGGCGGCCTCGTCGGGCGTGATCTGACCGCTGGTCATGGCGCCGATCGCCTTCGGTACCGGGAGTTCGCCGTTGGTGGCGCCGACCAGGACCCCCTGGCCCTCGGTGATGCCCCAGCGCTTCATGTCGCCGACCCCTTCGGCGAGTTGGTCGAGCAGGGCGTCCGGGTAGACCTGGTTCATCGGCTTGCGGGTGTCGACGCCGGCTTCGCTGGCGCGCCAGGCGCGCAGGTAGCGCTGCGGGTCGTCGACGGTGCCGGCGCGGACGGGGATCTTGCCCTCGGGGGCCATGCCGAACCACTCCTCGTAGCCGTCGCTCATCATGTACTCGATGAACTTCTCGGCGGCCGCCTTCTCGGCGGTCTTGGTCACGGCCCAGGAGGTCACCTCGCCGAACTGGGCGGGTTCCGCGCCGTCCGGCCCGGACAGCGCGGTCACGATGCCGCTGTTGCGGGACAGGAACTCCTTGTCCGCCTCGCACTCGGCGCAGCTGGGGAGCGCGTCGTCGCGCAGTCCGGCGAGCTCGTCGAGGAGGAACGAGGACCACACGATCATCGACGACTCGCCGGAGAAGTAGGTGGCGCGGGTGGAGTCGACGGACTGGGTGCCCGGGGCGCCGTGGAGGCGGGCGAGTCTGTCGTAGGCGGTGAAGGCCCTCCGGCACGCGGGGGAGTCGAGTCGGACGTCGCCGCTCTCGTCGACGAGGCGGCAGCCGTTGGCGAGGGCGATGTTCTCGAAGCTCTGCTGGGTGAAGACGTCTCCGGGGTCGGTGGCCACGGATATGCCGTCGCGTCCGTCGCCGTCGAGGGCGGCCGCGGCCTTCAGGAGCCTGTCGTAGGTGTCGGGGACGGGCAGCCCCTCCTGCCGGAGCCGGTCCTTGCGGTACACCAGCAGTTGCAGCCACGCGTCGGACGGGACGGCGAGCCGGGTGCCGTCGTCGGCGGTCAGCCGCAGGGCGTTGGCGTCGAACGTCTCCCTGCCCAGGTCTTCGACGACCTTCTCACCGACGCGGGTGTCGAGCAGTCCGTTGCCGTACATCTGCCACACCTGGCCCATGGGGACCGCGCCGATGACGTCGGGCAGCCTGCCCGCGGCCGCGGCGGACATGATCAGCTGCGGCAGCTGGCCCTCGTCCACCCCGACGAGTTCGACCTCGATGCCCGTCTCCTTCTCGAAACGGTCGACGACCTCGTTCGTCGCGGCCATTCGCGGTGGAAGGTTCTCCTGCGACCAGACGGTGATCCTGTTGTCCGGTACGGCAGGGTCCTCTCCGGTGGAGCAGCCGACGAGCACGCCGATGCTCGCCAACGCCACCAGGCCCGCCGCGGTCCTCCTCGACCGCCGGATCCACTTGCGCATGGCTTGTCCTCACAGTGCTTTCGCTGGATGCGGAGGCATTTCAGCATCACTTTTGCTTCTTGACAAGGCATAACCCTGAGATATCTTCATCCCAAGTCCTGAGCACAACCCTCGGAGTCCCACGTGGAACGCGTCGTCCAGTTCACCGGCCCCCGGCAGGTCGAAGTAGCCGAGCACGAGAGAGCGCCCCTGCCGCCGGGTCATCTGCGCGTCCGCACCCGCTATTCCGGCATATCGGCAGGTACGGAACTGACCGCCTATCGCGGAACCAATCCCTATCTGACGCGCACGTGGGACCCCGACGCCCGGCTCTTCCGGGAGGGCGCCGCCGGCATCGAGTACCCGGTGGCCGGCTGGGGGTACTCCGAGGTGGGCGAAGTCACGGAGGTCTCCCCCGAACTCGTCGGCACTCCGGGCCTGCCCGTCCCCGGCGACACCGTCTGGGGCATCTGGGGCCACCGCAGCGAGGGCATCGTCCCGGCCGAGCGGATGATCGGCCACGTGCTCCCCGCCGGGCTCGACCCCCTCGCCGGCGCCTTCGCGCGCGTCGGCGCCATCGCCTACAACGCCGTCCTGGCCTCCGACATCCACCTCGGAGAGGACGTCGCCGTCTTCGGCCAGGGCGTCATCGGCCTGTTGACCACGCGCCTCGCCCGGCTCAACGGGGCCCGGGTCACCGCCGTCGACGCCCTCGACGGCCGGCTGGCGACCGCGCGCGCCTACGGGGCCGCCACCACGCTCAACGCCCGCACCGACGCCGTCGCCGAACGCGTCAGGGAGGCCACCGACGGCCGCGGCGCCGACGTCGCGATCGAGATCAGCGGTGCCTACCCGGCCCTCCACGAGGCGCTGCGCTCCGTCGCCGTCGGCGGCCGTGTCGTCGCCTCCGGCTTCTACCAGGGCGACGGCGTCGGACTGCGCCTGGGGGACGAGTTCCACCACAACCGCGTCCAGCTGATCTGCTCTCAGATCGGCGGCGTTCCGCAGCAGCTCGCCGGACGCTGGACGGTCGAGCGCCTCCAGCGGACCTTCCTCGCCCTGGTCGCCGACGGAGTCGTCGACGTGACGTCCCTCGTCAGCCACGTCGTCCGCGCCGAAGACGCCGCCGACGCCTACACGCTCCTGGACGAGCGTCCCGCCGACGCCCTCCAGGTCGTCCTGGAATTCTGAGAGGCCCTCGATGTTCAAGATCGCCTGCCAGGAACAGCTGCTGCCCGGGGACACCCTCCAGGAGAAGTGGGACTTCGCGCTGGACGCCGGCTACGACGCCATCGAACTGCGCGGCAAGGGGGACTTCCACTTCGAGCGGCGCCTCCCCGAGCTGAAGGCCGCCCTGAAGGACGGCGTCGTCATGCCCACCGTCTGCGTCGACATGCTCCACTTCTTCGGGGCGTTCGACGCCGACCAGCGCCGTGACGCCATCGCGCAGATGAAGTCCCAACTGTCCGTCATCGCCGAGATCGGCGGCCGTGGTGCCCAGACCCCCGCCTCCTACGGCATGTTCTCCCGCCGCCTCCCGCCCTTCGAGCCCCCGCGCGGCGAGGAGGAGGAACGCGCCATCCTCGTCGAGGGGTTGACCGAACTGGGCGAGCACGCCCGCAGAGAGGGCGTCCACCTCTACCTCGAACCCCTCAACCGGTACGAGGACCACATGGTCAACCGCCTCGAACAGGCCGTGGACCTCATCCGCGCCGTCGGCCTGGACTCCGTGCGGATCGGCATCGACAGCTACCACATGAACATCGAGGAGGCCGACCCCGCGGCGGCCGTCCTCGCCGCCGCCCCGTACATCGGGCACGCCCAGGTCAGCGACTCCAACCGCTTCCAGCCGGGCGCCGGTCACCTGGACTGGCCCGCCTGGCTGGCCGCCCTGCACGCCGCCGGCTACGACGGCCACCTCGCCGTCGAGTGCCGCCTCACCGGCGACCCCGTCGCCGCCGTCCGCTCCGTCCCCGGCTTCCTGCGCAGGGCCGGCGCATGACGGCGACCACGGCGACCCCCACCGGCCTCCCCGCCCACGACCGCGCGGCACTGCGCCGCGAGGCGGCGCGCGTCCTGCTGACCAACTGGACCGGCACGTCCACCGTCCCCTCCCGCACGCTCTACCCGCACCAGTGGAGTTGGGACTCCGCGTTCATCGCGATCGGCCTCCGCCACCTCTCCCCCCGCCGCGCGCAGCGCGAACTGGAGACGCTCCTCGGCGCCCAGTGGGCCGACGGGCGCGTTCCCCACATCGTGTTCAACCCCGCCGTGCCGCTCGGCGCCTACTTCCCCAGCCCCGACTTCTGGCAGTCCAGCACCGCCGGTCGCGCGGCCGGCGCGCCCTCGGGCGTGGAGACCTCCGGCATCGTCCAGCCCCCGGTCCACGCGCTGGCCGCCGCCCTGGTGCACGAGCGCGATCCGGAGTGCTCCCGGCGCCGCGGCTTCCTGGAGCGGGTCTATCCGCGGCTGGTCGCCTGGCACGCCTACCTGCTGCGCGAGCGCGACTTCACCGGCCACGGGCTCGCCTCGATCGTGCACCCGTGGGAGTCGGGGATGGACAACAGCCCCTGCTGGAACGGTCCCCTGCGGAAGGTGGTCCCCGTCCCGGCCGTGTCCTTCCGCCGCGCGGACCTCGTCCACAGCGACCCCGCCGACCGGCCCACCGACCTCGACTACGGACGGTACGTGCGCCTGGCCGCCGACTACCGCGGCCACGGCTACCGCGACGCGGGCACCCCCCACGCCTTCGCCGTCGAGGACCCGGGCTTCAACGCCCTCCTCATCGCCTCGGAACACGCGCTGGCCGGCATCGCCGCCGCCCTCGGCCGCGACCCGCGCCCGCACCGCGCGCGGGCCGAGGCGCTGACCGACTCCCTGGTCCGCCACCTCTGGCAGCCGCACGCCGGGATGTTCCTCTGCCGCGACGTGCGCGCCGACCGCGTCATCGAGGAGAAGAGCGTCACCGGGCTGCTGCCCCTCGTCGCGCCCTCGCTCCCCGACCACGTCGCCTCGGCCCTGTCGCGCACGGCACGGGGCGAGCACTTCGGGCTCGGGTCCACCACCGCCCTCGTCCCCAGCTACGACCTGCGGGGCGACGCCTTCGACCCCTCCCGCTACTGGTGCGGCCCCGCCTGGTTCAACATCAACTGGGTCGTCGAGCGCGGGCTGCGCCTCCACGGCGCCACGGCGGAGGCGGACGCGCTGCGGCGCGCCGTCCTCGACGCCGCGGGAGCGTCGCGGTTCGCCGAGTACGTCGATCCCCACACCGGCCGGGGCCGGGGCGCGACCGACTTCGGGTGGACCGCGGCCGTCGCGATCGACCTCCTCGCCCGGCACGCCCACGACCGGGACCAGGATCGGGACCGGAACCAGGACCACGGCCGGGACCAGGACCGTCGGGAGAGGCGATGAGCGAGCGCCGACTGCTGCTGCACGCCGGTTCCTTCGCCGCCACCGGCCCCGGCGGCGACATCACCGGCGTCCGCGGGACCTCCCCCGACGGGCTGTTCACCCGGGACACCCGCCACCTCAGCGCATGGACCCTCACCGTCGACGGGCAGGCCCCCACCGTCCTCGTCCCCGCGCGGGAGGCGGAGGACACCGCCGTCCTCACCGCCGCCGGCACCCGTGACGAACCGCCCGCCTGGACGATGTTCCGCCGCCAGGCGCTCCGCCACGGCCGGCTCGTCGAACACCTCCGCATCACCGCCAACACCGGCCACGACACCGCCCTGACCGTCCGTCTCGACGTCGACGCCGACTTCGCCGACCAGTTCGAACTCCGCAGCGACCACCGGCGGTACGACAAGCCCGGAGCGCGCCGCACCCTCGACGAGCTGCCCGACGGGGTCGCGTTCCACTACCGCCGCGACGACTGGCGCGCGAGCACCACCGTCACCGCCCGCCCGGCTCCCCGGGTCGCCACCCCCCGGGGCGCCGCGGGCACCGCCGCACTCGTCTGGCACGTCGAACTGCCCGCCCACGGCAGCGCCGACATCACCCTGCGGGTCACCGCCGAGCCGCACGGCGCCCCCGCCACGCCGGCACCGCCGGCCGACCCCGCGGCGATCGCGCGGCGGGCGCGCGAGGAGCGGGCCGCGTTCGCCGACGTCCCCCTGCCCGTCCCCGCCGGCCACGACGGACTCGTCCGCGCCTGCCGCCAGGGCCTGGCCGACCTGGCCGCGCTCCGCGTCCCGGCGGTGGGCCCCGACGGCGAGACGGTACGGGTCCCGGCGGCCGGCGTCCCCTGGTTCCTCACCCTCTTCGGCCGCGACTCCCTGCTCACCTCCTGCTTCGCCCTGCCCTACCGCCCCGAACAGGCCGAGGCCACCCTGTCGGCCCTCGCCGCCACCCAGGCCACCGCGCACGACCCCGCGCGCGTCGCCCAGCCCGGGAAGATCGTCCACGAGATCCGCCACGGCGAGCTGGCCCACTTCCGGCAGGTGCCGTACGGGCGCTACTACGGCTCCGTCGACAGCACCCCCCTCTTCCTCGTCCTGCTGCACGCCCACGCCGAGCGAACCGGGGACCACACCCTCGCCGGGCGCCTCGAACCCCACGCCCGCGCCGCCGTGGGCTGGATGTTCGAGCACGGCGGCCTGAACGAGCACGGGTACCTCACCTACCGCGCCGACGAGCACGGGCTGCTCAACCAGAACTGGAAGGACTCGGAAGGCGCCGTCTGCTTCGCCGACGGCACCCAGGCGACGGGCGACACGGCCGTCGCCGAAGTCCAGGGCTACGCCTACGACGCCCTGCGCCGGACCGCGGCCCTGGCCCGCGACGTCTGGGACGACCCCGCGTGGGCCGCCGAACTGGAGGCCGCGGCGCGGGACCTCCGCGACCGCTTCACGGCGGAGTTCTGGATGCCCGAGCAGGCGTTCCCGGCGCTGGCCCTCGACGGCGACCGGCGTCGGGTCGACGCCCTCGCCTCCGACGCCGGGCACCTCCTGTGGTCGGGCATCCTGGACCCCGAGCGCGGCCGTGCCACCGGCCGACGGCTCCTGGAGCCCGACTTCTTCTCCGGCTGGGGCGTCAGGACGCTCGCCTCGGGACAGCGCCCCTACCATCCGCTCTCCTACCACCGCGGCAGCATCTGGCCCCACGACAACGCCGTCATCGCCCTCGGGCTCGCCCGCTACGGCCTCCACGAGGAGGCCGCCGTGCTGGCGCGGGCGCTGGCCGACGCCGCCGCGCACCACGACCACCGGCTCCCGGAGGTCATGGCCGGATATCCGCGACGCCACGGCGAGGGACCCGTTCCCTACCCCCATTCCTGCTCCCCCCAGGCCTGGGCGGCCGCGACCCCCCTCGCGCTGCTCACCGCCGTGGGAGCAGCGGCGGAATCCTGACGTTCCGCCAGGGTGGCTTTC
>NZ_BAAASZ010000007.1:6972-50347 GCF_039533145.1 Streptomyces macrosporus | reverse complement strand
AAACCCACCCCGCCTCCGTACGGCACGGGGGACGGTGGTCACACCGCCCCAGGGGCACCGCGGACCGGGCGCCACCACGAGGCGCGGCACCGGCCCCGCCCGCGCGGATTCCGTGCGATCGGGGAGGCGGTGACGACGCTCCCCCGCGGGACCCGGGCCGAGCCGCCGGCTCGGAGCGGGCGATTTCAGCGCGGCAGCCACCGACGGCCGCCCTTGGCCGCCGCCACCAGCTCCCGGCTCGTGGCCAGTTTGACCCGCGGCCGGCCCTCCCGGCGGCCTCGGGCCACCTCGGTCCGGTCGATCGCGGCCAGGCCGCGGGCGTCGACCAGCCGGCGGCTGCGGCGCCGCGCGAGCCGGTGGAAGGCCCGCGCCCCACCCGTCGGCGCGGGCAGGGCGCCGTCGAGGGCGTCGCGGAGCAGCGTGCCGACCGTCTCGGCGGCGCAGACGCGGTTGGCGCCGATGCCGCCCGAGGGCCCGCGCTTGATCCAGCCGACGACGTACGTTCCCGGCCGGCCGGTCACACGGCCGGCCTCGTGCGGGACGGTGCCGGTGGCCTCGTCGAAGGGCAGCCCGGCGACCGGCACGCCGCGGTGACCGACCGCCCGCAGCACCATGCCGGCCGGTATCTCCGTCTCCCCCGCGGCTCCCGTCGTGCGTACGGCGCGGACGCCCTCGTCGCCGAGCAGCTCCACGGGCGCGGAGTGGAAGCGGAGCACGATGCGCCGCCCCGGCGCGGGCGGGCGCGTCCAGTCCACCCGCTCGCGGGCGACGCCCCGCAGCACCGCGGCCTTGTCCTTGGGCCCGGCGGCGTCGATGCTCGCCCCGGTGCGGGGATCGTGGTCGTCCACGACCACCCGCACGCCGGACAGGTGGGTGAGGGCGAGCAGTTCGGGTCTGGTGTACGCCGCGTCCTCGGGGCCGCGGCGCCCGAGGACCACCACCTCGCGCACCCTGCCGGC
Source organism: Streptomyces macrosporus (assembly GCF_039533145.1). NCBI lineage: Bacteria > Bacillati > Actinomycetota > Actinomycetes > Kitasatosporales > Streptomycetaceae > Streptomyces > Streptomyces macrosporus. The sequence continues at coordinate 49,388 of NZ_BAAASZ010000007.1, read as the reverse complement.
GTGCAGCGCCCGGAGCGCGTGGTCGGCGATGTCGGTGCCGGCCAGCGCCTCCGGGTCGGTGACCAGGATCCGGGCGACGTCGAGGGCGACGTTGCCGTTGCCGACCACGACCACCCGCTCGGCGGACGGGTCGACCGCGTCCGGCGCGACCTCCGGGTGGGCGTTGTACCAGGCGACGAACGTGGCGGCGGAGACGCTCCCGGGCAGGTCCTCGCCCGGGATGCCGAGGCGGCGGTCGGCGGGGGCCCCGACGGCGTAGACGACCGCGTCGTGGTGTGCGGCGAGTTCCTCCGGGGTGATGTCCTCGCCCACCTCCAGACCGAGGTACATCCGCACCCGCGGGTGCACGTGCAACCGGGCGAAGGTGTCCCCGACCTTCCTGGTCGCGGGGTGGTCCGGCGCCACGCCGTACCGTACGAGGCCGCCGGCCGCCGGTACCCGGTCGACGAGCGTCACCTCGGCGTTGGTGTGCAGCAGCAGGTCTTCGGCGGTGTACATGCCGGCCGGGCCGGTGCCGACGACGGCGATCCTCAGCGGCGCGAAGTCGGACGGCAGGGTGCGCTCGAACGTCGGCTTCCCCCACGCGTGGAAGTTCGGTCCGTCGCCGACCGGTTCGGGCTCCTTGTCCTCGAAGTACGCGGCGTTGAGGGCGGCGTACTCCCGCTGTGCCTCGGAGAGGCCGTCCGCCGGGAGGATCGCGTCCACCGGGCAGGCGTCGGCGCAGGCCCCGCAGTCGATGCAGGACCTCGGGTCGATGTACAGCATCTCCGTGCTGCCGAAGTCCCGTTCCTCCGGGGTCGGGTGGATGCAGTTGACCGGGCAGGCGGCGACGCAGGTGGCGTCGCCGCAGCAGTTCTGGGTGATGACGTAGGCCATGTCGCGCTCGCCCGGGGTCAGATCAGGTTGGCGCGCTTGTAGAACACGAGCGCCGGCTTGGTGAGCAGACGGGCGGAGGCCAGGAACTCCATGAGGCCCGAACAGCTCGACCGCATCATGGCCTTGTGGTGCTCGTTGGCCCTCGCCTCCCGGACGGCGCGCTTCTCGTCGAGCCCGGCCCTGGAGTAGACCTTCCTGTTCACCATGCTGGTGACGATGACGTAGGACGCGACCGCGATCACGAAGGCGTTGACCTGGCGGCGGAGGAACCCGGCGCCCGCGAGGCGCTTGCGCGTCTCGTCACGGGCGAACTTCATGTGCCGGGACTCCTCGACGACGTGGATGTTGTTGATGGTGCGGACGAACGGCACGACCCGCTCGTCGCGCATCCAGTCGCGCTGCATGACGTCGAGGACCTCCTCCGCCACCAGGATCGCCGCGTACGCCACCTCGCCGAACGCGAGCGTCTTGAAGGCCCGGCCGAGTTCCAGCGCGATCCGGTGCGGCCGGTAGTGGGGGGCCTCCAGCTTCGCGGCACCGCGGGCGAACATGATCGAGTGCCGGCACTCCTCGGCGATCTCCGTCAGGGCCCACTGGAACTCGGGGTCGGTGGGGTTCTTCGTGTAGATGTCGCGCAGCACCATCTGTTGGAGGATCATCTCGAACCAGATGCCGGTACTGGCCACCGAGGCGGCCTCCTGCCGCGTCAGTTCCTTGCGCTGCTCCTCGGTCATCTCGTTCCAGTACGCCGTGCCGTAGAGGGTGCTCCACTCCGGGCTCGCGCCGTGGAAGTCCTTGTCCAGCGGCGTCTCCCAGTCCACCTCCGTGGCCGGGTCGTACGCCAGCTTCGCGGCCGAGTCGAGCAGCCGTCGGGCGACATCGTGTTCCTGGGACCGGTCCTGCGTCTTCGGCCGAACGGTGCTGCTGGCCATGGTGCGCTCCTCGAAGCGTGTGCGACGTTCCTGGTTCGCCGTTGGGTCGAGGGCGGCTGCGGTGCCGTCGGTCGGCCCTCGTGCCCGATGGATCGCGGAGGGTCGCCCCCGCGCTTGTTAGACAGACTGTAAATCAAGGGTTCCGTCCGGGCTACCCCCGAGTAAGGAATCCGATCGACCGGGTTCCCGCGGCACCGGTCGCCAACACCGGTCACCGGCGGGCGAGTTGAGCCGGTGGTTCGGTCGGCGGTTCGGTCGACCGTTCCGGATCAGGGGGCGCGGCCCGACCTTCGGGGCCGCCGAGCTCCGGGAAGCGGTGCGCCGCCGCGTCGACGGCCACGCCGCGCACGAGGATCGCGGCGACCGGCACGATGCCGGCGGCCGCCGAGCGGGGGCGTCGCCGAGGCCGCCCGCGAGACGGGGAGCGGGGTGCGCGCCGGTTCCGCGCACCCGGCCGCGCACCCCGCCTCGGTCCGTGCCGTCCGGCGCCACCGGGCCCCGCCGTTCGCACGGGGGCCGGAACCGGCCGGGCCCCGGGGTCAGGGCGAGGCGGTCCAGCGGGGAGCGGTCCTCGCCCACGCCTCGTCCCACTCCGCCGCGCGGCGTCGGTCGAGGACGCGCCGGGCGAGGGCGTAGGCGGCCCCGCCCGCGACGGCGACGCCGATGGCGGCCAGGAGCGCCCAGCCGGTGGCGCTGCTGCGGATTTCGTCGGAGGTCATCGGGGGCTCGGCGAGGTCGCCGGCGCCGTCGATCCACACCCGGACGGTGTCGCCGGCGACCTGGCCGGAGCGCACGCCGGTGGTGGCGGTGCGGGTGGTGCCGTCGGGCGCGGTGTACCGCACGAGGGCCGGGTGGCGGCCCTCCTCGGCGGTGCGGGAGTCGGACGCGGGGTGCTCCGCGGCGTCGCGGACCAGCACGGCCGTGACCTGGCGTCCGGTGCGGGCCTGCTCGGAGGCGACGTGTTCCAGCGAACGGTGCGCGGCCCCGCCGGCCGCCAGTGCGGCCGGCGGGGCGGCCGCCGCGACGGCGACGGCGAGGATCAGGCCGATCCATGCCTCCAGCAGGTCCGTGGGCCGGCGTAGGGGGTTGCGCCGCCACCGCCATCCCCACCGGGACCGGGCGGGCGGTGGCTGGGCTTGCGGTATCAGATTGGTCACGTCGCCCTCCTTCGACGTCGTCGGGCCCGACGGGTGGTCAGGGCCGTGGGCGCCCGGTGGACGGACGGGCCGGGCGCGGTGGGTGGTCAGCGGGGGTGCCGCAGCGCGGAGCGCAGGACTTCGGCGGCGCCGCGCAGTGCCGCGGTGTGCGGCTGGGGGGCGGGGTGGATGGGTGTGTCCAGCCGCAGGGAGAGCTGGTAGGTCACCTCCGGGCGCAGTGCGCCGCCACCGCCCAGCAGCGGACCGCGCTCCAGGGCGTCGACGAGGTGCGGCACGAGGCTGCCGCGCAGCATGTCGGTGACCATCGCGGCGATCTCGGCGACGAGCCCGCGGGGGGTGGTGGTGTCGAGGTCGCTGGTGCCCAGGGCGGTCCTGCGAGCCGCGCTCACCGTGCCGTCGACCAACAGCGCCACCTCGGTGAGGTGGGCGCCGAGGTCCACCACCAGCAGCGGACGGGACAGGTCGGCCCGGGCGCCCAGGGCGATGGCCCGGGCGCTCTCGACGGGCAGCACGGTGCGGGGGCGCAACACCTCCAGCGCCTCGGTCGCGGCGGTGTGGTGGCGCCGGTCGCTGAGGACGGGCGTGGTGAAGGCGACCACGGGGCGGGTGAAGCGGGGGATGCGGCCGCCCAGCAGGCGCTCCACCATCCGGGCGGTGCCGTCGGCGTCGACGATGGTGCCGCGCCGGATGGGGTGGGTGACCCTGCTGTCGGGGAAGGCCACGGTGGGCACGTCGATGATGCCGCGGCGGCCCTGGGTCCAGGCGCGGGTGCGGGTGCTGCCCAGGTCGATGGCGACGCCCGGGCACAGTCGGCACGCCGGCCACGTGGGGAAGCGGTGGGCGGAGGTCGCCACGGATTCGGTGTCGGTCACCGTTCCGCCTCCCTGACCCGGTGGCGGCGCGCGGGGTGGCGGTCTCGTTCCGTCCGCTCCGGGACGGCCGCCACGCCGTCGAGGACCGTGCGGGCCGAGACGGCCGGTCGGACGGGGAGCCGGCGCCGCTCGCGCGGGCTCCCGCACGGCACGGTCGGGTCCACTGGGGTCGGGCCCGCGTTGTCGGGGACGACCTGCTGGTTCACGGCTTCACCCTCCACAGGGCGCACGAGGTGAGGAGGCTCCGGCTGGCACGGGGTACTGCGGCGTGGGACGACGGCGGTCAGCCGAGCCGCTGTCGGCAGGCGACGCGGCGGCGCGCGTACGGCGGGGTGTCCGTCCGCTCGGCGGGGACGGGCCCGGCGCAGCCCCGGCGGGTGCTGCCGTGGGCGCCGCCGTCCGGGTGCGCGAAAGCGGCGTCGATGTCCTCGATGTCCTCCCGTACCCGCTGCGCGGCGGCCCTCTGCGCGGTCGTCAGGGCGTCGTCCGGCACCGCGAGCCGGGCGAGGCGGGAGGCACGCTCGTGCTCCGGGCGCTCACGTGCCTCGCGCACGGTCGTGCCGCCCGGGCGCGGGCCGGGGCGGGTGGTGTCAAGCGACATCGATGCGGTCCTTGTCCGGAGGGCCGGCGTGGGCAGCGGCGCGACGGGCCGCCGGCTGTCGCTCCCCACCTTGGCCGAGCACCCGGCCCACGGCCATCGGTGGCAGGCCCCATTTCCGCCGGCGCGCGGGATGTACGCGACCGGGCGGCCGGCCCGACGGGCGCCTCGCGCATGGGCCCCGGTCCCCACCGGGCCGGCCGCGGAGCGCGGGTGGCGCGACCGGCGGCCACCCGCGCTCCGCGGCGGAGGACCGTCACCGCAGCGGGTCGAACGGCGCCAGCTCCGCGGGTTCGCGGCCGGTGGCCACCCGCTCCGCGAGCAGCCGGCCCGTGACGGGCCCCAGGGTGATGCCCCACATGCCGTGGCCGCCCGCGGCGAAGACCCGCGGGGAGCGGGTGGCGCCGATCAGCGGCAGGCCGTCGACGGTGCAGGGACGGGAGCCGACCCACTCGTCCCGGCGTGCGTCCAGGTCGGCGCCGTGGAGCAGCGGCCGCGCGGCGTCGACGATGGCCTTGATCCTGCGGCCGTCCAGTGGGGCGTCGGGGTGGCGGAACTCCATCATCCCGGCGACCCGCAGCCGATCGCCCAGCGGTGTGCAGGCGACCCGCTGGGCGGGGAAGTAGACCGGTCCGGCCGGCGGCTTCTCCACCGGGACGCTGAAGCTGTAGCCGCGGCCTGCCTGCACGATGCGGCGGATGCCGAACTTCCGGCCCAGCTCGCCGAGCCGGACGCCGCCGGCCAGGACCACCGCGTCGAACCGCTCGGACGCGCCGCCGGAGAGCACGATCTCCACGCCGGCGGCACGGTCGTGCACGGCGGCCACCTTCGCGCCGGTGCGGATCTCGCCGCCGCGGGCGCGGACGGAGTCGGCCAGCGCGTGCACGAACGCGCCGGGGTCGATGTAGCGCTGTCCGTGCAGGCGGATCGCCGCGCCGATGTTCCGCGACAGGGCCGGCTCCGCCTCGCGGGCCTCCTCCCCGTCGAGGACGTCGAAGTCGATCTCCTGGCCCGCGGCACGGATGTGCGCGAGCTCCTCCAGCAGGGTGGTGCGCTCCCGCGCGGTGCGGTACGCCGCCAGGAAGGACTTGGCCTCGACGGTGGGCGTCGCCACGCCGCCCCGGGCGAGGAGATCGAACGCCGGCAGGGCCAGCCGGTTGACGGGGACGAGCGCGCCCATCGCCTTCCGCCACCGGGCGGTGGTGCTGTGGCGGGCGAAACCGGTCAGGAACCTGACCAGGCTCGGGTTGGCGCTGGGCGGGACGTACACCGGCGAGGCGGGGCTGAACACCGCGCGCAGCCCGTACCTGAGCACGGCGGGTTCGGGCAGCGGGGTGGCCAGGCCGGGGGTCAGCCATCCGGCGTTCCCCAGCGACGCCCCGGCGGCCACACCCCCGCGGTCGTACACCGTGACCTCCACCCCGTGGTCCTGCAGGAACCAGGCGGTGGACAGTCCGACCATCCCCGCGCCGACGACGGCGACACGATCCGGGCGAGCACCGGAGACAAAGGAAGCCATGGCGGAAGCCTCTCCTCTCGATCACGACCCTCCGATCATGTGGCCGGCGGGCCCGTCCGTCTTTGTGCCGGCCGGCCCATCGGGGCGACGGAGGTGGTCCGGTGCGCACAACGGGACGCGCGCAGCGGGGACAGGGCACGATGAGGCCATGCGCATCTCCTCCACATCCCGCCCGGTGGGCCGTGCCGCGATGGACGACGCCCACTTCCAGGCAGCCGACCGGGGCCTGCCGTGATCACCGTCGTCGACCTCGTGGAGTCCCTGGGGGCGGGGCTGCTCCGGATCGTCGCCCCGGGTCGGGGCGGGGACGTCCACGACGTCGTCCTGGCCGAGCCGGGCGACGGCACGGGACAGCCCGGCGAACTCGTCCTCGGCACCGGCCTGACCGGCCCGGAAGCGGCCGTCGCCCTGCTGGAGCGGGCGGCGGCGTCCAAGGCGTCGGGCGTCGTGGTGAAGCACCCCCTGGCCACGGACCCCGACGTCCTGCGCGCCGCCCACGGTGCGGGCCCGGCGCTCGTCGAACTCCAGCCGCACACCTCCTGGACGCATCTGGTGTGGCTGCTGCGGGGCATCCTCGACCGCGCGTCGGCCCCGGGCGCGCCGGGCCCGGAGACCCCGGGGATGCACGGCGACCTGTTCGCGCTGGCCGACGCCGCGGCGAAGATCGCCGACGCCCCGGTGACGATCGAGGACGCGCACTCCAGGGTCCTCGCCTACTCCACCCCCCAGGACGCGACCGACGCCGCGCGGATGTCGACCATCGTGGGGCGGCGCGTGCCCCCGCACCTCCTCGCCCACTACCGCGCGGCCGGGGTCTTCCGCGAACTGGCCCGCTCCGACGACCCCGTCCTGGCCCCCGCGGGACCGGACGGCACCCTGCCGAGGCTGGTCGTCCCGGTGCGGGCCGGAGGCGAGTGGCTCGGCTCCATCTGGGTGGTGGTCCGCGGGCCCGTGCCGGCCGACCGCGTCCGCGAACTCGCCGACACCGCGTCCGTCGTCGCCCTCCACCTGCTCCGCCTGCGGGCGGAGGCCGACCTCACGCGGCGGCTGACGGCCGGGGCCCTGCGTGCGGTGCTGCGCGGTGTCCGGGACCCCGCCGACCCCACCGCCACGGCGCCCGTGCTCCCCGCGGGGCCGTGGCGCGTGGTGCGGCTGATGGACACCGTCGACACGGCGGACGCGCGGCTGCGGTTGGAGGTGTGGGAGTCGATCGCGCGGCGGTTCGGATGGCACCAGCCCCTGCTCGCCCCCCTCGACGGCCTGCTGTTCGGCGTGGTCACCGACCCTCCGCCGGACAGGCGGCCGCCGGGCGCGGCCGACGAGCCCGGCTCGCTGGCCTGGCTGCGGCACGTGCTCGCCCGGATGCGTTCGCACGGCTCCGGCCCGCGAGCGGCCGTCGGCGGGCTCGCGCACTCCCGGGCCGAACTGCCGCGCTCGCGGACCGAGGCCGTCGAACTCGGCCGGCTGCTCGCCGCCGGACGAGTGACGCCGGAACCCCGGGCCGACGGGCTGGTCGTGCTGGAGGACGCCTGGGACGCCATCGTGATCGAACGGGCCCGCGCCGCGGTCGCGACCGCGGCCACCCTGCCCGGCAGCCCCCTGGCGGCCCTCCAGGCCCATGACCGGGCCCACGGCACCCGCTACCTGCCCACCCTCAGGGCCTGGCTGGACCACTACGGCGATCCCCAGCAGGCCGCCCACGCCCTGCGGGTCCACCCCAACACCCTGCGGTACCGGCTGCGCAAACTCGACGCCATAGCCCCCGTGGACCTCACCTCGCCGCGGATGCGCCTCGCCCTGCGGCTGCAACTCGCCGCCTGGGAGTGACGGAAGCCCCGGCCCGCGCCGCGCGACGAACCGACGGGGCCGCGACGGGCCGACGACGGGCCTCCGGGCGACCCGTCTCGCGCCCGTCGCCGGGACGCGGGCGCGGAACGCGCCCCGGCGGGGCGCGGCGACCGTCCGGGTTCCGATCAGGACCGTTTCCCGAACCGTCTACACCCTGGGGCCGGCCGGAAATGGGTGCTGCACCCGATGGCCCCCGCCCCACGGCCCGACCAGGGTGGGGGCCGGTGGTTCCGCTCGCCGCGGCGGGCCGCGCGCGGCCGTGGGAGCACCCCGCCGCGGCGACGCGGCGGAACCCCGCCCCCGTCCCGCACGGCCCCCCGGAAGGACCCGCACTCGATGTCGCTCGACACGACCCGCTCGGCGTCCCGCGCCGAACGCCTCACCGCGTACGAAGCCCGCCAGCGCCTCGGACAGGAGCGCGCCTCGCGCCTCGCCCAGCTCGACGCGATCAAGGAGACCGGCCACGAGGAGACCGACCGCCTCATGGCCGCGCAGAAGAGCGCCGTCCTGGACGTGTTGAAGGAGATCGACGCCGCCTTCGACCGGGTGGCCGACGGCAGCTACGGAACCTGCCAGGGGTGCGGCAAGCCCATACCGGTCGAGCGGCTGGAGATCCTGCCGTACACGCGCTGCTGCGTCACCTGCCTGCGCCGCACCGCCTGACGGCCGACGGACCGCCCCCGCCACCCGCCCCGCCCAGCCCTGTCAAAGGGGTCACCTCGTGAACGACCAGGCCGCCGACGCCCGCACCGCGGCCCCCTCCCCGCAGACCCTCGCGGCGCTCCGCGGGAGCCCGCGGGAACAGCACCGCCTCCGCCGGAAGCCGCCTCGCCGGACCGCGGAACTCCCACCGGTCCGAACGGACCGCGCCCGCCGCCGGCGGGCCGGGAAGGCCGGACGGTGACCGTGGACCGCCCCCGCCCCTCCCCGCCCGGAGGACACGGCGCGCCGTCGGCGCGCCACCTGCGTTCGGGCATCGCGCTCGACCTCGGCAGCGCGCGGACCCGGGCCTGGGTACCCGGCTGGGGACTCCTCCTCGACGCGCCCACCCGGACCTCCTCCGACCCCGACGCCTCACGCCCCCTCCGGCAGGGCGCCATCGTCGATCCCGAGGGAACCGCCCGGATGCTCGAACACCTGCTGGGCCGTCACCTCCCCCGCTCCGAAGGTCTCCCGTTCGCCCTCACCACGCCCGTCCTGGGCGGCATCCCCTACCGGGAGGCGGCCCTGGCGGCGCTGCGGGTGCTGCGGCCCCGCACCGTCGTGACCGTCCCCACCGCCAAGGCCATCGCGCTGGGCGCCCACGCCGACCTGTCCCACCCCCTGGTCATCGTGGACGTCGGCGCCCAGGTCACCGAGGTCTTCCTGCTCGTCGACGGCGCGGTCGCGGACGCCCACCGCGCCGCGCTGGGCACCGACGACCTCGACGGCGCCGCCACCCACCACGAACTCGCCGAGGCGGTGGCCGCCATGGTGGCCGACACGGTCGGACCGGACCGCACCCCACAGGCCACGGACGCCCTGCAGCACGGCGTGCTCCTGGCCGGCGGCGGCGCCCTGCGTCCCGAGGTCCCCCGCCGTCTCGCCAAGCGGTTGAGCGTGCCCATCCAGCCGATCCCCGCGCCCCACACCGCCGCCGTGCGCGGCGCCGCCCAATTCCTCCAGGCCGCCCACGGGCGTCCTCCGGCCACCGGCGTCGCCGCCCTCCCCCGGCAGCGGTGACCCACGACGCGCGGCCACCGGCACGACTCTCGGCCCCCGCCGCCCCGGCGGGCGCCCAGGCTCCCCCTCCCCCGGCACCGGAAAGAGAGGCGACATGACCGACGGGACACCGCGGGCCCAGCCCCCGCCCGCACCACGCCCACCGCGGTGGTGGCGGTGGCGGCGCAATCCCCTGCGCCGCCCCATCGACCTGCACCGCGTCCGGACCGCCCTGGCCCTGACCGTGACCGTACTGGCCGCGGCGCCCACCGCCGCGCTGCTGGTGGGCGACGCCGTACACCGCTCGCTGGAGCGGACCGCCCACGAGCAGGCCCGATCGCTGCACCGCGGCACGGCCGTCCTGCTGCACGACGTTCCCCGTCACCTCGAACCCGGCTCGGAGGAGGCCCGGCACGTCCGCTACCCGGCCACGGTCCGCTTCACCGACCGCACCGGACGGACGCGCACCGCCGGCACCGAGGTACCGCCCGGTCTGCCCGCGGGGACCACCGTCCAGGTGTGGAGCGACGACGAGGGACGTCTCGCCGATCCGCCCCTGACGGCCGGACAGGTCCGGGACCGCGCCACGGCCTGGGCCGTCGCGACCGGCGCGGGGGTGGTCCTCACCGGTGCGGTCGCGTACGCGGCGATCGACCGTGTGCTGAAACGGCGAGCCCTGGACCGGTGGGAGAAGGCGTGGGCCGACACGGCGCCCCGCTGGACGACCTCCGCATGACGGCCCTCCGCCGCGCCGGCCGCGCGACGGGGGACGGGCCCGGTCCGAAGGACGCTCAGCGCCGCGCCGGCACGAACCGCAGCCGCGTCCCCGGCACCGCCTGGGCCGCCGCCCACAGGTGCTCCTCCGGTACGACGCCGATCACCGGATAGCCCCCGGTGACCGGGTGGTCGGCCAGGAAGACGACGGGCCGGCCGTCCGGCGGGACCTGTACGGAGCCGAGGACCATGCCCTCGCTGGGCAGCTCGTCCGCCCGCGCGCGCTCCAGCGCCGGCCCCTCCGTCCGCAGGCCGATCCGGTTGCTCGCGGTGGAGACCGTGTAGACGCCGCGGCCGAGGGCGGCCCGTGCCCGCGGCGTGAACCAGTCGTGGCGGGGGCCGAGGACGACCGGCAGCACCAGCTCGGCCGGCGGCCCCGGCCAGGGGATGGCGTCGGCGCCGCACGACCGGCCCCGCGGTGTGCCGAGCGGGAGGACGTCGCCGACGGACAACGGCGCCGGCCCGAGCCCGGACAGCAGGTCCGTCGAGCGGCTGCCGAGCACGGGCTCCACCGCCACGCCGCCGGCGAAGGCCACGTACGAGCGCAGCCCGGCGGCGGCCCGGCCGACGTCCAGCACCGCGCCCGCGGGCACCCGCACCGGCGCCCCCCACGCCGCGGGCCGCCCGTCCACGCGCACGGCGCAGGGCGCGCCCGTCACGGCGACCGTGACGGGCGACAGCGGCCGCAGCGCGGTGCCGTCGACCGTGGTCTCCAGGGTCGCCGCCTCGGCGGCGTTGCCGACGAGGCGGTTCGCCATCCGATGCGCGGGGGCGTCGAGCGCGCCGGAGCGGGGCACGCCGAGGTGGGCGTGGCCCGTGCGGCCGAGGTCCTGAACGGTCGTCAGCGCGCCGGGCCGTACGACCTCCACGCGGAGCCGGTCACTCACGGGCGTCCGCTCCCCCGCCGGAACGGGCGGCACCGGCGGCGCCCCCGGCGTCCTCGGCACCCTCCACGACGAAGCGGACCCGCGTCCCCGGCGACAGCAGGGCCGCCGGCTCGCGCGCCGGGTCCCAGAGCACCGTGTCCGTACGGCCGATGAGCTGCCAGCCGCCCGGCGAGGAGCGCGGGTAGACGCCCGCGTACTCCCCGGCGAGCGCGACGGACCCCGCCGGCACGGCGGTGCGGGGCGTGGCGCGCCGGGGCACCCGGTAGCGCTCCGGCAACCCCGTCAGATAGCCGAAGCCGGGGGCGAAACCGCAGAACGCCACCCGGAAGCGGATCCCGCCGACGATGTCCGGCACCTCCTCGGGCCGCACGCCCCACATGCCGGCGACCTCCGCCAGGTCGGGCCCGTCGTAGCGGACGGGAACGCGCAGTTCGGGGCCCGACTCCGCGGTGAGCGGCGGCACGTCCCAGCGGACCAGGTCCGCGGCGAGCGCGCCCGGGTCGGCCAGGCCGTCGAGGAGCACGGTCCGCGCGGCGGGCACGACCTCCCGTACCGGCGGCAGCGTGCCCGCGGCGCGGCGCCGCAGCACCTCGGCGTGGAGCGCCTCCGCCTCGGCGCCGCTGTCGACCTCGACGAGCAGTGCGTGCCGGCCCACGGGCAGCACCCTCACGCGAACGCCTCCAGGGCGACCCCGGCCGCGACCAGTTCGCGCCGCACGCGCTCGGCGAGTCCGGCCGCGCCCGGTGTGTCGCCGTGCAGGCACAGCGACCGGGCCGGGACGGCGACCCGCTCCCCCGTCGCGGCGGTGACGACGCGCTCGACCGCCATGCTCAGGGAGCGCGCCACGACCTCGTCGGGGTCCTCCACGACCGCTCCGGGCTCGGTGCGCGGTACGAGGGTGCCCCGCGCGGTGTACGCGCGGTCGGCGAACGCCTCGGGCACCACGGGGAGTCCGGCGGCGGCCGCCGCCTCGTGCAGCCGCGAGCCGGGCAGGCCGAGCACGGGCAGCCGCCGTTCGCCGCCCGCCAGGAGCGTCCCCTCGACGACCGCCGCGGCCTGTTCCGCGTCGTGCACGGTGCGGTTGTAGAGGGCGCCGTGCGGCTTCACATAGGCCACCCGCGCGCCGGCGGCCCGCGCGAAGACCTCCAACGCCCCGATCTGGTAGGCGATCTCGTCGGCCAGTTCGCGTCGCGGCACGTCCATGGAGCGCCGGCCGAAGCCCGCGAGGTCCCGGTAGGAGACCTGGGCCCCGATCCGCACGCCGCGCTCGGCGGCGAGTTCGCACACCCGGCGCATGGTCGAGGGGTCGCCGGCGTGGAAGCCGCAGGCGACGTTGGCGCTGGTGACCACGGACAGCAGGCGTTCGTCGTCGGTCAGGCTCCAGCGGCCGAAACCCTCGCCGAGGTCGGCGTTGAGGTCGATCACGAGAGCGGTCATGGGGATCCGTTCGTTGTGCGGGGCTCCGGGGCGGCACCGGAGCGGCCGGTCGTCGCGTGACACGACCTTCTCACACCCTGCCGAACCGTCTGGAAGCACAACACAAAGGGCTGTTCAACCATCCTACAAGAGGTGTGTCGCCCCTCCGCCGCCGGTGAGACTCCCGGTCGTCGAACCACGTCCGGCGCCCGGGCGGAGCGGGGAGGGATGCCGTGGCCGACGGGACGGAGCACCGCGTCGAAGAGGCGTCGGGGGGATGGCGAGGACCGAAGGAGCCGGGCCCCGCGGGCGTCGACCGACTCCTCCACGCATCACCCCGTCGTCGGATCGTCGAACGGTCTCCCGGCCTCCGTCCGTGCCGTCCGGCGCTCCCCGTTCCTCGCCCGGTCCGCGGGGAATCCGACCGTGACGAAGCATTGACGCACAGGCACAGTCCCCCTAGCTTCCGTATCGCGGTCACCGATTTCCAAATCATGGAAAAACCATGGAAAAGCAGGTCGGGGACCGCGGTTCCGTCACGGATCGGGGAGGCCCCGTGATCGACACTGCCCTTCGCCGCGCGTTCCAAGCCGCCCTGGGACCGGACGCCGTGCTCGACGACCCCCTGCAACTCCGCACGTACGAGTGCGACGGGCTCACGGGATTCCGTCGGGTGCCGGCGCTGGTCCTCCTGCCCCGCGACACCGAGGAGGTGGCCGCGGCCGTCTCGCTGTGCGCCGAGGCGGGCGTCCCCTTCGTCGCCCGGGGAGCCGGAACCGGGCTCTCCGGTGGCGCGGTGCCCGTCGCGCAGGGGGTCGTCGTCTCCCTCGCCCGGATGCGGCGGGTCCTGGAGTTCGACCCGGAGGACCGGCGGACGGTCGTCGAGCCCGGCGTCACCAACGCCGAGATCTCCCGGCTGGCGGCACCGCACGGCCTCCACTACGCGCCGGACCCGTCGAGCCAGGTGGTGTGCACCATCGGGGGCAACGTCGCGGAGAACTCCGGCGGCGCGCACTGCGTGAAGTACGGGTTCACCGTCCACCACGTCCACGCGCTGCGGGTGGTGCTCCCGGACGGCTCGACCGTCCGTCTCGGCGGGGACGCGCCGGAGACCGCCGGACCCGACCTGCGCGGCCTGTTCATCGGCTCCGAGGGCACGTTGGGCATCGCCACCGAGATCACCGTGCGGCTGCTGCGCTCCCCCGAGGGCGTGCGCACGCTGGTCGCCGACTTCCCCACCGCGAGGCAGGCCGGCGACGCGGTCGGCGAGATCATGGCGGCGGGGATCGTCCCCGCCGCCGTGGAGATGCTGGACGCGTTGGCGATCGAGGCGTGCGAGGCCGCCGTCGGCGCCGGCTACACCCGGGGCACCGCCGCGGCCCTGGTGGTGGAGCTCGACGGCCTCGACGAGGAGTGCGAGGAGCAGTTCCGGGACGTCGTCGCCGTCTGCCGGAGGCAGGGCACCACGAAGATCCGCGTCGCCGCGGACGCGCGGGAGCGCGCCCTCGTCTGGAAGGGGCGCAAGGCCGCCTTCGCCGCGATGGGACGGATCAGCCCGGACTACTTCGTCCAGGACGGCGTCGTGCCGCGCACCCGGCTCGCCGAGGCGCTCGACCGCATCGCCGAGATGTCGAAGGCCCGGGGTCTGCGCGTGGCCAACGTCTTCCACGCCGGCGACGGCAACCTGCACCCCCTGGTCCTCTTCGACGAGAAGGCCGGTGAGACCGAGCGCGCGGAGCGCCTGTCGCGGGACATCGCGGAGATGTGCGTGGAGTTGGGCGGATCGCTCAGCGGCGAGCACGGCATCGGCCTGGACAAGGCGTGCTCGATGCCGCGCATGTTCGGCGAGGACGACCTCGCCGCCATGGAACGGCTGCGGAAGGCGTTCGACCCCGACGGCCTGTCCAACCCCGGCAAGGTCCTGCCCACGCCCCGGCTGTGCGGTGAGCCGCCGGGCCGGTACCGGCCGCACCCCCTGGAGACGGCCGGCGTCGTCGAGAGGTGGTGAGGGCGGTGGCGGACGACTCCTCGGCCGCGGTGCGCCCCGGCGCGTCCCCGGCCCCGAGGTCCGGCGGCGTCCGGTCGGTCGTACGGCCGGAGAGCCTGGCCGAGGCGGTCGACGCCGTGCGGGCGGCGGCCGCGGCCGACCGGGCCCTGCTGTTCACGGGCGCGGGCTCCGCGCTCTCCTGGGGGGCGCCTCCGAGGCGGACCGACGTCGTGCTGGAGACGACCGGGCTGAACCGTGTGCTCGACCACGCCGCCGCCGACCTGACGGTCCGCGTCCAGGCCGGCATGTCCCTGGAGGAGCTCCAGCGGCTGCTCGCCCCCTCCCGCCAGTGGCTGCCGTTCGACCCGCCGGCGGCCTCCTCGGGCGCGACCCTGGGCGGACTGCTGGCGTGCGCGGACGCCGGTCCCCGACAGCCGGCCTTCGGCAGCCTGCGGGATCTGGTGATCGGCGCGACGCTGGTCCTGGCGGACGGGTCCGTCGTCCGCACGGGCGGACGGGTCATCAAGAACGTGGCGGGCTACGACCTGGCGAAGCTGTTCGCCGGTTCGCTCGGCGCCTTCGGCCTCGTGGCCGAGCTGACGCTGCGTGTGCATCCCCGCCCACGGGCGACCGCGACCCTGGCCGTCCCCGTGGCGGGGCCCGAGGGGGCGCTCACGGCCGCCCGTGCCGCGCTGCGCTCGCCGCTGGAGCCCGTCGCGGCGGAGTGGGACGGCGCGCACCGGCTGCTGCTCCGCTTCCACGGCACGCCGGGCGGCGTCGAGGCCCGGCTGCGGCTCGCCGCCGCGGTGCCCGAACTCGCCGGCGCGCGGCCGATCGGCGACGAGGCGGAGCAGGCGGACGTCTGGGCCGCGCAGGCCCGGCTCGTGAACGGCGACGAGGGCGACACGGTGCTGCGCGCC
This sequence comes from Streptomyces macrosporus, assembly GCF_039533145.1. NCBI lineage: Bacteria > Bacillati > Actinomycetota > Actinomycetes > Kitasatosporales > Streptomycetaceae > Streptomyces > Streptomyces macrosporus. The sequence goes on along the minus strand of NZ_BAAASZ010000007.1, from coordinate 33,901 downwards.
GGTGTCCGCCCCGCGCACCTGCCGGATCTGGTGCGGTCCCTGGAGGAGTGCGCCCGGCGCGACGGGGTCGAGGCCACCGCGTGCGGCAGCGTCGCCATCGGGGTGCTCACCGTGCGGCTGCGGGGCGGGGACGCCGCCTCGCACGCGGCGTGCCTCACCGACTGGCGCCGGACCGTCCACGCCCTCGGCGGCACGGTGACGCTGCGCAGACGCCGCGAGGGCGTCGACGCGCTCGCCGACGCCTGGGGCCCCGCCCCCTCCGCCCTTCCCGTACTGCGCGCCCTCAAGCGGCGGTTCGACCCCGCCGACCGGTGCGCGCCCGGCCGCTTCGCTCCCTGGTTCTGACGCGCCACGCCCTCCCCCCGCCCGGCTCCGGGCCCGCCCCGCGAGCCGGAACACTCTCGTGAGGAGCATCCGTGACCCCCCATCGACACGAGGAGAACACCCCGCCCGCACCGTCCCCCGAAGGCTTCGACGGACACCGCCCGCCGTCCCCGGAAATCGTCTCGGACTGTGTCCACTGCGGCTTCTGCCTGCCGGCCTGCCCCACCTACGCGCTGACCGGCGAGGAGATGAACTCGCCACGCGGCCGCATCTACCAGATCAAGCTGATCGGCGAGGGGCAGGAGCCCCTGAACGCCGCGGCCGTGAGCCACTTCGACGCCTGCCTCGGCTGCATGGCCTGTGTGACCGCGTGCCCGTCCGGGGTGCGGTACGACCGGCTCATCGAGCGCGTGCGCCCGCAGATCGACCGCAACTGGGCCCGCACACCGACCGATCGGCTCTTCCGGGGCCTGATCTTCCGCCTCTTCCCCCACCCGCGGCGGCTGCGTCTCGCCGCCCTGTTCGGCGCGCTGTACCAGCGGCTGCGGATACGCGACGTGCTCGCCGGGACCGGCGTCCTGGCGCGGCTGCCCGCGCGGCTGCGTGCCCTGGAGGGGCTGCTGCCCGACGTGCGGCTGCGTTCCGCCCTGCGGCGCCTCCCCGACCGCACGCCCGCCCTCGGCACCGTCCGGCGCACCGTGGGCCTGGTCACCGGATGCGTCCAGCAGGTGTTCTTCGCGCACGTCAACGAGGCGACGGTGCGTGTGCTCACCGCCGAGGGGTGCGAGGTCCTGGCGCCCCGCGCGCAGGGGTGCTGCGGCGCGCTCAGCGGGCACGCGGGACGCGAGGAGGAGGCCCTGGACCGCGCCCGGAGGCTCGTGGACACCTTCGACCCGCTCGACGTCGACGTGATCGTGACCAATGTGGCCGGCTGCGGCTCGTCCCTCAAGGAGTACGGGCGGCTGCTGGCCGACGACCCCGACTACCGGGAGCGGGCGGCCGCGTTCGCGGCGAAGGTGCGGGACGTCTCCGAGTTGCTGGCCGAACTGACGCCGGTGGCGCCCCGCCACCCGGTGCCGGCGCGGGTGGCGTACCACGACGCGTGCCACCTCGCCCACGCCCAGGGCGTCCGGGACGAGCCCCGCGCCGTGCTGCGCGCCGTGCCGGAGCTGGACCTCGTCGACATCCCCGAGGCCGACATGTGCTGCGGTTCCGCCGGCGTCTACAACCTCGTCCAGCCGGAGACGGCCGAGCGGCTCGGCCGCCGCAAGGCCGAGAACGTCCTGGCCGCCGAGCCCGAGGCGGTGGTGACGGCCAACCCCGGCTGCCTGCTGCAGATCGGCAGGCACCTCGGCCCCGACCTGCCCGTGCTGCACCCGGTCCAGATCGTCGACGCCGCCATCCGAGGCGTCCGTCCCTGGTGAGCCCCGGCCCCCCGACGCACCTGGAGGCTTCCGTGTTCAGACCCGAACCGGCTCCCCTGGGCGGCTCGCTCGCCTGGTCGGCTCTCGTCGCGACACTGCCCCTGATCGTGTTCTTCGTCCTGCTCGGCGTGGTGCGCCTGAAGGCCCACTGGTCCGGGCTCGCCGCCCTCGCCACGTCCGTGGCGATCGCCGTCGCCGTGTACGGGATGCCCGCCGGCCAGGCCCTCAACGCGGCCGCCGAGGGCGCCGTGTTCGGGCTGTTCCCGATCATGTGGATCGTGGTCAACGCCCTGTGGATCTACCGGATGACGGTGGACACGGGGGACTTCGAGGTGCTGCGCCGCTCCTTCGCCAGGATCTCCGACGACCAGCGTCTCCAGGCGATCATCGTGGCCTTCTGCTTCGGTGCCCTGCTGGAGGCCCTGGCCGGCTTCGGCGCACCGGTGGCCATCACCTCGGTCATGCTCATCGCCCTCGGTTTCCGGCCGTTCTCGGCGGCCACCGTGGCCCTGCTCGCCAACACCGCCCCCGTGGCGTTCGGGGCGATGGGCACCCCGGTGATCACCCTCGCCCGGTTGACGGGCCTGCCGCTGGACGCCGTCTCCTCCACCGTCGGACGGCAGACCCCGGTGCTCGCCCTCTTCGTGCCGCTGCTGCTCGTCTTCCTGGTCGACGGCCGCCGGGGGGTGCGGGAGACGTGGCTGCCGGCCGTCGTCTGCGGAACGGCCTTCGCCCTGGCGCAGTTCGCCTGCTCCAACCACCTCTCCGTGGAACTGACGGACATCGTCGCCGCGCTCGCCGCCCTGGGCGCCACGGTCCTGACCATGCGTGCGACGGGGATCGGCGTGCCCGATCCCGCCGGCCGCCCGCGGACCGCGCCGATCACCGCGGGCGGGAGCGGGGAGACGGACCCCGCCGGCCCGGAACGGTCGGAGGGCGTCCCGGAGGAGCGGGACCGTCCCGGCGCCGCCGTCCGGGCGTACGCGCCCTACCTCGTCATCATCGCGGTCTTCGCCGTGACCCAACTCCCCGCCGTGAAGACGTTGCTGGCCCACGGCACGGTCGCCTTCCCGTGGCCCGGCCTGCACGTCGCCGACCCGGTCACCGGGGAGCCCGTCAAGGCCACGGTCTACACGTTCAACTGGCTGCCCGCCACCGGAACGCTCCTGCTGCTCAGCGGGTTGATCACGGCGGCCGCGCTGGCCGTGCGCCCGGCCGTGGCGGCGCGCGCGTACGTCGGCACCCTGCGACAGTTGCGGTGGGCGATCCTCACCGTGGCCTCGGTCCTGGCGCTCGCCTACGTGATGAACCTGTCCGGCGAGACGAACACGATCGGACGCTGGGTCGCCGCGGCGGGCACCGGCCTGGTCTTCCTCTCCCCCGTGCTGGGCTGGCTGGGCGTCGCCGTCACCGGGTCCGACACCTCCGCGAACGCCCTGTTCGGCGTCCTCCAGGTGACCGCCGCCAGGAGTTCCGGGCTCAGTCCCGAGCTGTTGGCGTCCGCCAACAGCTCGGGGGGCGTCCTCGGCAAGATGATCTCCCCGCAGAATTTGGCCATCGCCGCGGCCGCGACCGGTCTCGGCGGCCGGGAGTCCGAGCTGTTCCGCAAGGTCCTGGGCTGGAGCCTCCTGTTGCTGCTGATGATGTGCTGTCTCGTCGCCCTGCAGTCGACACCGCTGCTCGGGTGGATGCTGCCGACCTGACGCCCCGAGCCGGTGCTCCCGGCGCCCGTGCGCGACTTCCGCGCACGGGCGCGGACGGGCGGGGACGGGCGTGGTGGACGGGCGCACCCGCGGGAACCACCGGCGTCGACCACACCCGCCATCGGTACTCTCGCCGGTTTCGCGCGGCACGGCGGAAGAACCTCGACCGACCGCCCCGCACGGGCGGGAGGTCCGGCGGACCGGTTCGCGGGACGTCGCGTCATGGGGCCCGCCCACCGCGGGTACACGGTGGGCGGTGATTCGGGAAAGGGGTTCTTGTGTCCGAGTCCTCGATGCGAGCGGTGGGATGGGCCCGGTCGATACCGGTGGCCAGCGAGGTGAGAGCGGCACGGCAGTGGGCGCGCGAACACCTGGAGTCGCTCGGGTGGACGACGACGGCGCCGGAGACGGTGGACGCGGTGCTGCTGACCGTCTCGGAGTTGGTGACGAACGCGCACGTGCACGCCCACAGCACCGCGCAGTTGGTGCTGGTGTGGGACGACCGGTGCCTCCACGTGTGTGTGCACGACTCCTCCGCCAACCTGCCCGCGCCCCGGTCGCCGAGCACCGAACGCACCTCCGGGCGCGGCATGTTCCTGGTCGACGCCCTCGCCGACACGTGGGAGGCCCACCCCTGCACGGACGGAAAGACCGTCATCGCCTGCTTCCGTCCGCCCGACCGGCCCACCCGCACGCCCGACGAACCCGGCGAGCCCGACGGCCCCGAACAGGCCGCCACGCCCACCGGCGAGGTCCGGGAAGGCGAGGTGCGGGAAGGGGCCGACTGAGCGCGGGGGGGGGCGGCCCGGTCCGGTCCGCGCGGAGGGCCGAGGTCCCGTCCCACCTCTCGGGGCGGGGCTACCAGGCCACCGGCAGTTCGTGGACGCCGTAGACGAACCCGTCGTGCTTGAACGGGATGTCCTCGAAGTCCGCCGCCGGTCTCAGCCCGGGCACACGGCGGTAGAGGGTGCGGTAGACGACCTCCAACTCCAGCCGGGCGAGGGTCTGTCCGAGGCACTGGTGGACGCCGAAGCCGAACGCGACGTGGTGGCGCGCCCCACGGGTGATGTCGAGGCGGTCGGGGTCGGGGAAGGCGTCGGGGTCGCGGTTGGCGATCTCGTTGGGCAACACCAGCCCCTCGCCGGCGCGCACCCGCCGGCCGGCGATCTCCATGTCCTCCAGCGCGACGCGGCGGCGCCCGCCGTGGGCGATGCTGAGGTAGCGCAGCGTCTCCTCGACGGCCCGGGTCGCCACGGCGGGGTCGTCGGAGTCGCGCAGCAGGGCCAGTTGGTCGGGGTTGCGCAGCAGGAGCAGCGTGCCGAGCGCGATCATGTTGGCGGTGGTCTCGTGTCCGGCGATGAGCAGCAGCACGGCCGTCGCGGTGGCCTGGTCCGCCGTCAGCTCACCGGCCCTGATCCTGTGGCCGAGCCCGGACAGCAGGTCGTCGCCGGGGTCCTCCAGCTTGGCGGCGACGAGTCCGCCCAGGTACCGGGCGAGTCGTCCGAACGCCTCGTCCCGCTGCGCCGGGGTGGTGCCGCGGCTGATGATCGTCCTGCTGTTGTGCTGGAAGAAGCCGTGGTCCGCGTAGGGGACGCCGAGGAGTTCGCAGATCACCAGCGACGGGACCGGCAGCGCGAACGCCTCCACGAGGTCCGTCGGGTTCGGCCCGTCGAGCAGGTCGTCGACCGCGTCGTCGACGATCCGCCGCACCATCGGCCGCATCGCCTCGACCTTCTTCACCGCGAAGGCGGAGCCGACCATGCGCCGCAGCCGGGCGTGCTCGGGGTCGTCCATGCCGATGAAGCTCAAGGTGGCGTTGCCGCCGGGGGCCTGGCGCGGATAGGCGGGGTGGGTCATGTCGGCGCTGACGCGGGGGTCGGTGAGCACGGCGCGCTGGTCGGCGTGGCGGGTGACCAGCCAGGGGGTGCTGCCGTCCCACAGCCGCACCCGCGTCAGCGGTGTCTCGCGCTGGAGGTCGCGCAGCGCGGGCGGCGGGTCGAAGGGGCACCCCCGCGCCCTGGGCATGGGGTACTCGGGCACTTCGGCCGTGCTCTCGGCGGCCGGGTCCGACGTCCTGGTCATGGTCGTCCTTCCGGTGGGGGTGGTGTGGAACGTCCCGGTGGTCGTGCCGGGGCCGTGTCGGAACTCCGCGTCCTCGGACACCGCCGCGGTCAGCGCGCCCCGTGAGGTCGCGCGGTGCCACGAGGTGGTGTTGCCGGTGCCGGCGCGCCTGCTTGGGCATGTTCCAGCCGACCACGCCGACGGTCTCGCCGTCGCGTTCGTAGCGGGCGACGAAGCGGCGGGAGGCGGTGTCGCCCTCCACCACGGTCACCTCCGCGTCGGTGGCGGGCGGTGCGCAGCGCGGCGCGCAGGGCGAGCGCGTCCTCCAGGGAGCGCAGCACGTGCACGCCGCCCAGCCCGGCCTGGCCGGGCAGGAGCGCGGTCGCGCCCCGGTCGCCACCACGACGGCGTCGGCGGACAGGACGAGGCCGACGACGAGCACGCTCGCGGGCGTGCTCACGTCCGCTCGCCCAGCGCGATCGCCGCGGCCGGGCAGACGTCGGCGGCCTCACGGACCGCGGCGTGCAGGTGCTCGGCGGGCTCCGGGTCCAGCAGGACCACCACGCCGTCCTCGTCGCGCTGGTCGAACACGTCCGGCGCGGCGAGCACGCAGGAACCGGCGCCGCAGCACCTGTCCTCGTCAACGGTGATCTTCACGTCTCGTACTCCTCGGTGTGTCGTTCCCGGTCACGCGCCGGTCGTGGTGACCGGCGCCGCCCACAGGCCGGTGATCGCGTCGATCAGACCGGCGGCGGTGTCCTCCCAGGTCCTCTCGTGCCGGTTCCTCTCGTGCGCGGGGCTCCCCTCGGCCAGGGCGCGCTCCCGCTCGGCGCAGACGTGGGACACGAGGTTGCGGGCCATGTCGCCGCGCTCCAGGCGGACGGACGGCGGCAGCGCGGGCAGGCACCGGTCGAGCCCGTCGAGGACCTGTTGGACGGGACGTGTGGCGAGCGCCTCGTCGAGGACGACCCGCCGCGGCACGGGGTCGGTCGTCACCTGCGCGCCGAAGCGGGCGAACCAGGTGGGGCCGCCCAGGGCTTCCAGGTGCTCGGTCAGCGGCCGCACCAGGCACGCCACCCAGTCGCGCACCTGCCCGTGGCCGCCTCTCCGGGCGCGCGTCTCCGCGATCATCCGGCTCCGCCTCCGCTCCATCGGCTCGGCGTGGCGCCGCACGACGGCACGCACCGGATCGGCCCTGGTGCCGAAGTGGTGGCCGACGGCGAAGTTGTTCCCCTGCCCCGCCGCCTCGCCGATCCGACGGTTGGACAGGGCGGAGATCCCGTGCTCGGCGAACAACCGCTCGGCCACGGCGAGGATCGACTCCCGCGTCGCCGGCGACCGCCCGTTCCGGCCGGTTCGCGTGTCCGCCACCGCTACCAGCGCACCGGCAGCGCGCGCAGTCCGCCCACGACGAGCCCGTCCACCCGCTCCAGCTCCCGGACGGGCACCGCGAGTTCCAGCCCGGGGAGCCGGCGCAGCAGCACGTCCAGCACGGCCCGCAGCTCGGTGCGGGCCAGCGACTGGCCCAGGCACGCGTGGGCGCCCGCGCCGAACGCCAGGTGGGCGTTGGGGGTGCGGCCCAGGTCCATCTCGTCCGCGTCGGCGAAGGCGCTCCCGTCGCGGTTGGCCGCGGCCAGACTGCACACCACGGTCGTGCCGCGCGGGATCACGGTGTCCCCGACCTCGGTGTCCTCGGTGATGTGGCGGGGGATGCCGAAGCCGGCGTCGGCGTCCGTCCGCAACGCCTCCTCGACCGCCGTGCGCACCAGCGACCGGTCGGCGAGCAGCGCCTCCCAGCGTCGCCGGTCGGCCAGCAGCATGCCGACCATCTTGCCGATCATGTTGGCGGTGGTCTCGTGCCCGGCGACCAGCAGACCCTGAGCGGTCGACAGCAGCACCTCGTCGGACATGACGTGGCCCGCCCCGGCGGCGGAGATCAGTTCGCCGATCAGATCGTCACCGGGGTCGTCGCGGGTCGCGGCGATGTGCTCCGACATGTAGGCGCGGAACTCCGCCTGCGCGACGTCGATCTCGGCCTGCGTGTAGCGGGTGAGGCTGAGCAGGGTGTCCGACCAGTGGGAGAACTTCTCCCGGTCGCTCTCCGGCACGCCGAGGATGTCGCAGATGACCCACACCGGCAGCGGGAACCCCAGGGCCGCCTTGAGGTCCGCGGGCGCGCCGCTCGCGACCATCTCGTCGATCAGCCGCTCGGCCATCGCCTCGATGCCCGGCCGCAGGGCGGTCATCCGCTTGGCCGTGAACCACGTGCCGACCATGCGCCGCCACTGCCGGTGGGTCTCCGCGCTCATCGGCCCGCCCAGGGCCCCGCCGAACACGCCGCCGGACTCGTTGGCCGTCACGCGGGCGGCGTCGGGGGCGTCGAGGTGGCGGCCGAACCGCGGGTCCGCCAGGACCTGCTTGACGTCCTCGTAGCGGGTCAGCAGCGCCGCCTCGTCGCCGCTGGGCAGTCTCACCCGCGCCACCGGGCGGTTCCGCCGCAGTTCGGCCCACTCGGTCGGGGCGTCCAGCGCGGCCGGGGCGGACATGGGGTAGTCGAGCACTCGGTCGGCGTCACGGTGTGCCACCGGACCTCCTCGTGTTGGTCGGTCGGCCCCCCGGATCAGCTAATCGACTTCCCCAGATTGAATCAAGTGACTGACTTAAAATCGCCGGTCATGGCCGAGTGTGATCGGCCTGTTTCCTTCCGTGACGGCATGGGCGGCGTCGACGGCGTCGATCATCGGCAGGGTCGCACCGCCGCACGGCGCGTGCACACCGGCGGAACCCGGCGGTCCACGGAGGAGCCCGCACCGTCGGGGACGGAACGGCCCCACCCGACGCCCCCGGACACGGCGTCGCGTCCGGCACGGCGCCGCGGTGTTCGACGTCCGGCGCACGGTGTCCCGGCGCGGCCCTCGCGCCGGGGCATCCCCCTCACGGGCGCGTGACCGGCGCGGTCCACAGGCCCGTGATGGCGTCGACGAGCCCCGCGGCGGCCTCGGCCCACGTGGCCCTCGGGGTGACGGTCCCCTCGGCGAGGGCGCGCTCGCGCTCGGCGCACACGTGCACCATCAGGGTGCGGATCATGTCGCCGCGCTCGGCGCGGATGTCGGCCGGCAGATCCGGCGAGCAGCGGTCGAACCCTTCGAGCACGCGCTTCAGCGACGGCGTGGCCAGGGCCTCCTCGGCCATGATCGCCCGGAACGCCGGGTCGGTCACGACCTGCGCCCCGAACCGGGCGAACCACGTGGGGCCGCCGAGGGAGTCCAGGTGCGCGGTGAACGGGCGGACCAGGCAGCTCACCCAGTCCCGTATGTCCCGCGAGCCCTCGACGGCGGCGACCATCTCCACGCGCAACGCCTCGATGCGCTCGGTGTGCTTGCGCACGATCGCCCGCACGAGATCGGCCTTGGTCCCGAAGTGGTAACCGACGGCGGCGTTGTTGCCCTGCCCGGCGGCGGCGCTGATCTGACGGTTGGACACCGCGTAGAGCCCCTGTTCGGCGAAGAGTCGCTCCGCCGTGACGAGGATCTGCTGCCGCGTGGCGCCGACCTGCTCGGCTCGCGGGGTTCTGCCGACCTTGGTCACCACGATCACCATCCCACCGACACGGTGCGCAGGCCCCCGACCACGAGCTCTTCGACGCGGACGAGCCCCTCCGGGGCGGCCACCGACTCCGGACGGGGCGGTTCACGCGGCGGCGCCTCGCCCGACAGCCCGACAGCCCGCCGGACCCGCCGCCGCACGCCCGAGCGGTCAGCGGGTGGGCTCGGGGGCCTCCTCGGTGGTGTCGCGCTGGAAAGTGACGTACAGCCACCACAGGGACGGCAGGAGCAGGACCGCCCCCACCGCCAGTGCGCCCAGGCTCGCGGAGAGCACGGTGTCGGTCGCGGCCGCCTCGTCGAGGGTGACGCCGGGCAGGAGGTCGGGGTACTGGCCGATTCCCCGTCCCCACAGCAGCCCGACGACCGCGAGCGCGGCGGTGAGACGGACGACGAGGTAGTGCCGGCCCTGGACGAGCAGCAGCAGGGAGACCACCCCCGCCACCACCGACAGCACGAGGAACGGCAGGGCCGCCCCGGAGGTCGGCTCGTCGAACAGCGGGCGGGCGTCCGCGCGCAGGACGACCAGGCCGACGGCGGACAGCGCCCCGACGACCGTTCCGGCCCACAGCGCGCGGCGCCGGAAGACCCGGACGAGGTCGGCGTCGCCGACGCGCTGGGCGTCGCGGGTGAGGTAGACGGCGACCGGGTACGCCGCGGTCCCCACCGCCGGCAGACCCGTCCGCGCAGCCGCCAGGTCCGGCTCGCCGAAAACGGCCTCCACGACACGCAACGTCGTTCTCCCAACGGTGACGGACCGGTCCGCGTCCATACGACGCCGGCCGTGCCGCCGAGAGGGGAGCCCGGCCGCGCACACCTCCGCACGGCCGTCAAAACCCCACGGGCGCCCGGAACGAGACCGCGCGGCTCGTCCGAACGGCCGTCTCCCCGCGCCGGTGCCGGACCCCGCGGCCTCCCCGGCACGGGGGCTCGCGGCTCCCCGCCCTCCCGTCCGATGGGACCGGTGGGCCGCCCGGGGGACGACTGGTCGGCGAAAATTCGGGCACGCCGTGATTGCGGTGCCCGCCCCGGGGGACTCTCAGCGACCGACGGTCGACTGGACCGCCTTCCGACAGGACGGAGGAGACGATGGCGAGCACGGCGGGCGAGGCCCGGGCGGGCGCGACCGCGCCCCCCGACATCCGGCTGCCCGGGATCCTGCTGGGGTCGGGGCTCGGTGGGTTCGTCGACGGCATCCTGCTGCACCAGCTCCTGCGGTGGCACCACATGCTCACCGGCACCGACGGGGACCGCATCGGGGTGAAGTACTACGACCCGAAGACCGTCCCCGGGCTGGAGATGAACACCGTGTGGGACGGCGTCTTCCACGCCGTGTGCTGGATCCTCGTCCTGCTGGGCCTGGCCACCTTGTACTCCCGGGTGACCCGCGACCGGCGCCGGGTGTGGACTTCACGCGTGCTGTGGGGCTGGGTGCTGGTCGGCTGGGGCGTCTTCAACCTCGTCGAGGGCGTCCTGAACCACCACGTCCTCGCCATCCACCACGTCCACGAAGGTCCCCACCGGACCTGGTGGGACCTGGGCTTCCTGCTCCTGGGCGCCCTGCTGGTCATCGGCGGCCACCGACTCCAGCGCACCGGACGGCCCTTCGACCCCGACGCCCCCGACGCCCGCCGGACGGGACCGGCGACCTGATGGACGGCCACGTACACCCCGTGCACGACCACGGCACGGGCAGCGGCGTCCTGGAGGCGCTGCCCCCCGTCCTCGTCCTGCTCCTGTGCGCCGGCGCCTACCTCCACCTGGCCCGGCGGGCCCGGCGCCGCAACCCGGCGCGGGGCTGGAGCCGGTGGCGGACGGCCTGCTTCACCACCGGGCTGGCCCTGCTCGCCGTGGCGCTCGTGCCGCCCGTGTCGTCCTTCGCCCACTCCGACTTCCGCGGCCACATGGTCCAGCACATGCTCATCGGCATGTACGCCCCCCTGGCCCTGGTGCTGGGAGCCCCCGTCACCCTGTCGCTGCGGGCCCTGCCCGCCGCCCACGGTCGGCGCCTGACCGCCGTTCTGCACAGCCGCCCCGCCCGTGTGCTCACCCATCCGGCCACCGCCCTGCTGCTGTCCACCGGCAGCCTCGCGGTGCTCTACTTCACCCCGCTGTACAACGCCGCCACGGAACGGCCCGTCGGACACTGGCTGCTGCACGTTCACTTCCTGCTCTCCGGCTGCCTGTTCGCCCACGCCATCGCCGGACCCGATCCCGCGCCCGCCCGCCCCGGCGTCCGCACCCGTCTGGTCTACCTCGGCCTCGCCATCGCCGCCCACGCCTCGATCTCGCAGTTGATGTACGGCGGTTTCCGGGTCGACGTCCACGCCCCCGTCGCCCAGGTCCGGGGCGGCGCGGAGATCATGTACTACGGCGGCGACATCGCCGAACTGCTCCTGGCCGCGGCCCTGGTCGCCACCTGGCGCCCCGACCGGCGGGCCGTCCCCGGCTCCGCCGCGCGGGCGCAGGCGCCGACGTCGGCGCGTCCGGCGGGGACGTGATCGTGCCGCGACGGCCGCGAGCGGGGCGAGGTCCGTCCCGCAACCGCCGGTCGGCCGTGGGCGGGGCCGGAACTCCGTGGCCGCCGCGCCCGTACCGCCGGTATCGTCCGGTCTCCCGACCGGCCGCACCGGCGGCCGGTCCGACACGGAGAGCGGTTCCCATGACCGGCCGGCGATCGACGACGACCCTGTGGCGGCCCACCGGACCCGAGGAGTTGGACCTGGTCCGAGAGCTGAACTGGCGTGCCTGGCCGCCCCGGCTGCCCGAGCAGCCGATCTTCTACCCGGTCCTCGACGAGGACTACGCGGTCAGGATCGCGAGGGACTGGAACGTCAGGCACGACGGTGCCGGCTTCGTGACCCGCTTCGAGGTCGAGTCGGAGTTCCTGAGCCGGTATCCCGTCCGGCAGGCGGGCGGACGGACCATTCTCGAACTGTGGGTGCCGGCCGAGGAACTCGACGAGTTCAACGCCCACATCGTCGGCACGATCCAGGTGGTGCACGAGTTCCGGTGAGACGCCGGCTCGCCGACCGGGCGCGGCGCGGCCCCGCTGCTCGTCGCCGGGGCCGGACCGGACATCCCGGCGGGCGGATCGTGTGCGAGGTGCTCGGGGCGGGGTGGAGGTCTCAGACGGTGGTCCGGGGGTGCGCCGGGTCGAGGTAGCGCACGGCGGTCTGTTCGGCGTGCGGGGCGAGCAGGTGCTGCAGTTCGTCGGCGGCGGCCTTCAGGAGGTGGCCGTCGCGGGCGGCGTGGAGGGTTTCGAGGACGAACGCGACGTGGGTGGAGTCCTCGGTGACGCGGGTGCGGTGCGCGTCGCGGTGGTTCCAGTGCCGGGTGAGGACGCCGCCGGCGTCGACGTAGATCACCTCGCCGGGCCTGGGGTGTTCGACGGTGTCGGGCTCGCCGAGCGGGGTGAAGGACTCGGTGCCGTCGGCGTGGCGGATCTCCACGTCCCCTGCCACGGCGTCCAGGTCGAAGGCGCCGGCCGGCAGGCCGTGGCGGACGGAGACGGCGTTGTAGGCGTCCACGGCCGGGGTGATGCGGGGCAGGGCGCCCTTCTTGGCGAGACGGCGGCCGAGCGCGTCGACGCTGGGGCGGACGCGGCGGGGGTTGGTGCCGAAGGAGCGGTAGGCGGCGTGCCAGGACGCGATGCGGGGGTCGGTCTCGTCGGCGGGCGCCCAGGTGCCGGCGGCGACCTCGGCCTCCGTCTCCGCCAGCGCCTGGGCCACCTCGGGCCAGGGCTCGCGCCCGCGCAGGCCGGCGGCGGTGACCAGGGCGATCAGGGTGTCGGGGAAGGCGTCGGCGACCTCGGGGGCGATGCGGAAGGCGGTCATGGCGGGGTTTCCGTTTCCTGCGTGTGGGCGGGCGAGTGGGGGACGGGCGGGGGTCAGGGCTTCCAGACGCCGATGCGGTCCAGGCGGCGGCGCTGCCGGCGTGCGGCGGGCACGTCGAGGCCCTGGCCGCGTGCGGTGAGGCGGTCGGCGACGGCGGCGCGGTGCTCGACGGGTTTGTGGTCGTCGTACTTGAACTTGGCCACCACGTCGGTGACTTCCAGGCGCAGGCCGCGGATGCCGGACAGCATCCGGCCGTAGGGGGGCTGGTCGACGGCGACGGGGGCGTGGTCGCCGTCGGGCTGGAAGTGGGCGAGCTGGCGGCGCAGCAGTTCGGCCTTGGCCTCGGGGTCGTCGACGATGTGGGCGCGGCAGGTGAACTGGACGGCCGAGTAGTAGCTGGTGGGGACGCCGTCGGTGGGCGGGGTGCCGGCCTGGGCGCGCCAGGGGCCGGGAATGAACGCGTAGTCGCCGATGACGGTGAAGACGACGTGCGGCTCGTGCTCGATCGCCTTCCACACCGGGTTGGGGCGGGCGAGGTGGATCAGGAGGTCGGATCCTTCGCAGGTGAAGTGCGTGGGGACGACGGTGGGCGGGTGGCCGGGCAGGCCGTTGACGATGAGCTGTCCGAAGTCGTGGCCTTCGGCGATCCAGCTCTGCCATTCGGCTTCGTCCAGGCCGGCGTCCCAGGGGTGGACCAGCATGGTGTTCTCCAGGGTTCGGTGGTGTGGTGGTCCGTGGGCTTGCTCAGGTGAGGGCGAGGAGGCCGACGGCGACGGCGGCGGTGCCCAGACCGACGAACTGTCCGCGGTGAATGCGTTCGGCGAGCACGCAGCGGGCGAGCAGGACCGTGCCGGCCGGGTAGAGGGCGGTGATCACGGCGACGACGGCGAGGTCCCCGCTGCGGGCGGCGAGCAGGAACAGCAGGTTCGCCACCGAGTCCAGCACACCCGCGGCCGCCGACATCCCGTACGCGGGCCGCTCGGGGCCCAGTCTGCGGTGCATCAGCCCGGCCGCGGTCAGGGTGACGGCCGAGGAGACCGCCCGGCCGATGATCAGCGGGGCCACCCCGCTGTCGGACGGCGCCTGGTGCAGGAAGACCAGCTGGAGGGCGATGGCGGCGCCCGCTCCGAAGGCCGACAGCAGCGCGGTACGGGAGGGGCGCGCCGATCCGGCGCCGTGTCCGGCGCTGACCAGGACCACCGCCACCAGCGCGAGCGGCAGGCCCACCAGTCCGGCCGTACCCAGGTGCTCGCCTCGCAGCAGGCCCACTCCGACGGGCAGCGCGGCGGACACCAGCGCGGTCACGGGCGACAGCACGTTCATCGGGCCGATCGCCAGGGTGCGGTAGAGCAGGGCGAACGCGGCGGCCGAGGCGATCCCGGACGCGGCGCCCCAGCCGAGGGTCGCGGCGCTGAACGAGGCGCCGAGCAGCGGCCACAGCAGCAGCTCGACCGCGAGACTGGCCGGGGCCGCGATCACCACGGTCCGCAGTACATGGGCCTTCCGGGCGCCGAGTCCGCCGAGGAAGTCGGCGCACCCGTAGGCGAGCGAGCTGCCCAGGGCCAGCAGCAGAGCGATCACGGCACAAATCCCTACTATCATTGGAACGACCACACCGTACAACAGAACGACCGGGTACCGTCAACCAAACGACCGGACGGTGCATTGGAATGATCCAGCTGCGAGGATGGTGACCAGGTGGCCGAGACAGCCGCAGCCCTGCGGACGGTCGCGCACAACGTCCGGGCGGCCCGCATGCGCGCGGGCCTGTCCTTGGAGGAACTCAGCCGACGCGCCCAGGTCAGCAAGGGCGCCCTGGTGGGACTGGAGAAAGCCCAGGGCAACCCCAACCTGGCCACCCTGGTCCGGCTGGCCGACACCCTCGGCATCTCGGTGTCCGCCCTGATGCAGGGACCGCCCGAAGGCCGTGTCCGCGTCGTGGCCGCCGATGCCGTGGCACCCCTGTGGACCGGGAAGCAGGGCAGTGAGGCCCGGCTCGTGCTGACCACCTCGGGCCCGGCCCCCGTCGAGGTCTGGCGCTGGCGTCTGGAGCCGGACGAGGAGTACCCCAGCCACCCCCATCAGGCCGGGGTCGTGGAGACCGTCAGCGTCACCTCCGGCCGGATGACCCTGGTCGTCGACGGCACCGAGCACACCGTCGAAGCCGGCCAGACCGCCACCTTCGACGGCGACGCCCCCCACACCTACCGCGGTGCGGGCACCGAAACCTGCCACCTGATCATGACGGTCCACCTGCCACCGGGCCCCGCTTCCACAAGCTGACCCGCGCCGCGCACGCGCAGGCCGCGGGGGACGACGCCGCACCGCGCGAAGCACCGCGGGGTCGGAAGCACCTCGGGGCCGGCGGCGGCGGAACCGCTCGTCGCCGCGTGAGGCCGTCAGGGATTGGCGGCCAGGAAGAGGAACGCGGCGCAGATGACCAGGTGCACGGCCGCCTGGAGCAGGGTGGCGCGGCCGGGCATGACGGTGAGGATGCCGACCCCGGCGGTGAGGGCGAGGAGCACGAGCTGGGTGGGGCCGAGGCCGAGTTGGAGAGGCGTCGCCAGCCAGATGGAGGCGACGGCGATGGCGGCGATGGTCAGTCCGATGCTGGCCATCGCGGAGCCGAGGGCGAGGTTGAGGCTGATCTGTACGCGGTCGCGTCGGGCGTTGCGGACGGCGGCGAGCGTTTCGGGGAGCAGGATCGTCAGGGCGATGACGACACCGACGACGGAGTGGGGGAGGCCGGCGTCGGCCACGGCGGTCTCGATGGTCGCCGATTCGACCTTGGCGAGGCCGACGACGGCCACCAGCGAGACGACGAGCAGCACGAGGCTGCTCAGGGCGGTGCGTACCGAGGGCACGGCGGCACGGTCCTCGTCGGCCGGTCCGGAGGCGTCGCCGTGGTGCCGCCGGGTGCCGGCGGAGCGCAGGAAGTAGTCGCGGTGACGTACGTTCTGCACGAAGACGAACAGCCCGTACAGGACCAGCGAGGCCGTGGCCGCGAAGGCCAGTTGCGGTCCGGTGAACTCCGGCCCGGGAGTGCCGATGGTGAAGGTGGGCAGGACCAGGCTCAGCGTGGCGAGGGTGATCACCGTGCCCAGCATCGCGCCCGTGCCCTCCGGGTTGAACACCGCGACCCGGTGGCGCAGAGCGGTGACGAGCAGGGAGAGTCCGACGATGCCGTTGCAGGTGATCATGACCGCGGCGAAGACGGTGTCACGGGCCAGCGTCGCCGCTCCGGCCCCGCCGGACGCCATGAGGGTGATGACCAACCCCACCTCGATGACGGTGACGGCGACGGCGAGGATCAGGGAACCGAACGGCTCGCCGACGCGGTGGGCGACCACTTCCGCGTGGTGCACCGCGTCGAGCACCGAGCCGGCGAGCAGGAGCACCACGCACACCTCGACGACCGCCGGAAGGTCGCGCCCCCACACCGCGATCAGCGTCGCCACGGCGAGCAGCGGAACGACGACGGTCGCGCGGTTCAGCCACGTGCCGAGTGCCGAGGTGCGCGACGCGGGTGTCATGGCTCTCCCCTTCTCGCCGGTTCGAATCGTCGGCCGAAGGGCCGGTCTTCGGTGCTCGGGCACCGATACGGCGGCGAAGTACCCGGAACCTGCCGACGTACGCGCCGTCACCGCACGTCACGGGCCGGGACGGGTGGGCACCCGCGGGTGGCCGTCGGGCCGTGCCCGGTCGGCGTCCGCTCGGCCTCCGCTCGTCGCTCGCCTCTCGCGGCGGTCAGGAGCGTCGCAGGGCCCTGACGACCTCCTCGACGACGGCGGCACAGAAGGCGGGCAGGTCGTCCGGGCCGCGGCCGGAGACGAGCTGCCCGTCGACGACGACCTCCTCGTCGACGACGTCCGCCCCGGCGTTGCGCAGATCCGTGCGGATGCCGGGCCAGGAGGTGAGGCGCCGACCGCGCAGGACACCGGCCTCCGCGAGGGTCCAGGGGCCGCGGCAGATCGTGGCCACGGGTTTGCCGGTGCCCATGAACTCCCGCACGAAGGCGACGGCGTCGGGGTCCGTGCGCAACTGGTCGGGGTTCACGGTGCCGCCGGGCAGCAGGAGCGCGTCGTAGTCGTCCACGGACGCGTCGGCGACCCGCTTGTCCACGGAGAAGGTTCCGGCGGGGGCGATGTCCTTCTGGCGGGCGTTGATCTCGCCGGTGTGGAGGGAGAGGAGTTCGGTCCGGGCCCCGGCTCCGTGCAGTGCGCCGCGCGGTTGTTCGAGTTCGACGCGCTCCACCCCGTCGGTGGCCAGGATGGCGACCCTCCGACCGCTCAGCTCGTCGGTCATGGTGTTCCGCTCCTTCGTCTGTCGCCGTCCCTCGCCGTCCCTCGCCGTTCCTCGGCGTCGCGCTCGGCGGGTGGGGACGGCCCGACCGGGAGCCGTGCGGTGGGCTCCTCGTCCCAGGCTCCCACGCGGGCACGGTGTGGCGCGGTGTGTCACGGACGGAACGAGGGGTTCGACGCTCGGATGCGTCCGAGCACGGGTGGGCACGTGGTCCTCCCCCACCGCCCGGCCCGCGGACGGTGGTCGGACTCCGCTCGGCACCGGGTCGGGGCGGCAGTGGCCTGCCTCCGGGCTCCGGGCGGTTCGGCGCCCCGCCCGACGGCTCGGGGCCCTCGACGCCGGCACGGTCACCGACGCCGCATACCGCGCTTGTGCCGGGGGGCGCGGCCCGTGGTGAGTCCGTCGATCACCAGGGACACCCCGATGCCGAGCATCCAGACGTCCTTGGCCAACGGAAGTCCCTGCTCCGTCCAGCGCAGGCTGCCCTCCCGACGCATGCCCGGAGTGCGCAGGTACAGGCCGAGGGTGCCGAGCGAGAACGCGGTCAGCCCGGCTCCCGCCACGGCCGCCGGGACGACGGGCAGCAGCAGGGCCGCGCCGAGCCCGATCTCCGTCTTCGACAGGATCCCGACGAACCGTCGGGGCTCCATCTGCTTGACGAACGGGTAGGTCCCGGCGGCGAAGCCGTGCAGCCCTCCGGCGGCCTCCTCGCCCACGTCGATCTTCGACAGGCCGGAGTTGAGCAGGAAGGCCCCGACGGCCGCCCGCAGCGGCAACCGTCGGGCCATGGCGGTCACGTTCGGGAATGCGGAGCGCGCGTTCGACGCGTGCATGGGACCTCCCGCAGAAGTGTCGGCCCGGCCGCGCCCCTCGTCCGGGGACGGGGGCGAACGGCACCGGTGCGGCCCCACCCCACTGGGCGGGGAACCGTGGGCGAGCGCCGCCCGCGGCGGCACCTCGTCCACGGTAACGGGACGCGCCGCCCCCCGCACCGCGGCGCCGACGGGCGGCGAGGAGGCCGACGGGCGCTCCCCCGGGGCGGTGTCGGAACGTTCACCGGCGCGAAGCTCGGGCGCGGGAAGCGGTGCCGTGCCCCCCTCGGACGCTCCGCCGGGCCGTTCGCCGTCGCCCGAACGGCCCTCGGCGGCCCGACGGCGGGGAGGGACGCGGAAGAGGCCGATCGGCTGACGCCGGCGGACCGGTTCCGACGGGCGATCACACCCTCGGCGCCCTTGGGGGATCGCCGATCACGGCCGCGTCCGGCGGCTCCCGCCCACCGATCCACCCGTTTTGAACGGGTTTGCCAGAAAAAGCGATCGGGAAGAGCACGGATCGGCCCCAGGACGACGAGGCGGCTGGAGAAGCAGATGGGCATTCGGACGTGGATCAGGTCGTGGCCGGTCTACCGGCAGCTGACCGGTGACGACCCGCTGGGCCGCGGCAAGGCCGCGCAGTCCCCCCACTCGGCCGCCCTGGACGCCCGCACGGCCTCCGCCGACCGGGTGGCGCACTCGGTCTGTCCGTACTGCGCCGTCGGCTGCGCGCAGAAGGTGTACGTCAAGGACGAGCGGGTCCTCCAGATCGAGGGCAATCCCGACAGCCCCATCTCGCGCGGCCGGCTCTGCCCCAAGGGCGCGGCGAGCAAGCAGCTGGTCACCGGGCCGCAGCGGGAGCGGAAGGTGCTCTACCGGGCGCCGTACGCCACCGAGTGGAGCGAGCTGGACCTCGACACGGCGATGGAGATGGTCACCGACCGGGTGATCGAGGCCCGCCGCAAGGGCTGGCAGGACACCGACGCCCACGGCAACCGCCTGCGCCGGACCATGGGGATCGCCGGGCTGGGCGGCGCCACGCTCGACAACGAGGAGAACTACCTGATCAAGAAGCTCTTCACCGCGCTCGGCGCGGTGCAGATCGAGAATCAGGCCCGTATTTGACACTCCGCCACCGTTCCCGGTCTGGGAACCTCCTTCGGTCGCGGCGGAGCGACGGACTTCCAGCAGGACCTGCTGAACTCCGACTGCATCATCATCATGGGCTCGAACATGGCCGAGTGCCATCCGGTCGGCTTCCAGTGGGTCACCGAGGCCAAGGCCCGCGGGGCGAAGGTCTTCCACATCGACCCGCGGTTCACCCGGACCAGCGCCCTGGCCGACCGGCACGTCCCGCTGCGCGCCGGCACCGACGTCGCCTTCCTCGGCGGCGTGATCAACTACATCCTCACCCACGACCTGGACTTCCGGGAGTACGTGCTCGCCTACACCAACGCCTCCTTCCTCGTCCGGGAGGACTACCGGGACACCGAGGACCTCGACGGCCTGTTCAGCGGCTACGACCCCGAGACGGCCTCCTACGACCCGACGACGTGGCAGTACGAGAGCACCGAGCCGAACCCCCGCGACGCCGAACGGCCCCACGAGCGCAAGGAGCAGGCGGCCGGCTACGAGCACGGCGCCGGCGGACCGAAGATGGAGGGGGCGGCCGGGGACATCGCCTCGGACCCGACGCTGCGCCACCCGCGCTGCGTCTACCAGATCCTCAAGCGGCACTACGCCCGCTACACCCCGGAGATGGTGGAGGCGATCTGCGGCACGCCCAAGGAGCACTTCCTGCGCGTGTGCGAGGCGTGGACGGCCAACTCCGGCCGCGAGCGCACCGCGGCGGTGGTCTACAGCGTGGGATGGACCCAGCACAGCATCGGCGCCCAGTACATCCGCACCGCGTCCATCATCCAACTGCTGCTGGGCAACATCGGCCGCCCCGGCGGCGGCGTCTTCGCCCTGCGCGGCCACGCCAGCATCCAGGGCTCGACCGACATCCCGACCCTGTTCAACCTGCTGCCGGGGTACCTGCCGATGCCCTCGGCCCCCGCCACCCCGGACCTGGCGAGCTACATCGAGCACATCCGCGCCGAGCGACAGAAGGGGTTCTGGTACAACGCCGACGCCTACATCGTGTCGCTGCTCAAGGAGTACTGGGGCGACGCGGCGACGCCGGAGAACGACTTCTGCTTCGACTACCTGCCGCGGATCGACGGCGACCACGGCACCTACCGCACCGTGATGGACATGATCGACGGGAAGGTGTTCGGCTACTTCCTGCTCGGTCAGAACCCGGCGGTCGGATCGGCGCACGGGAAGCTGCAACGCCTGGGCATGGCCAACCTGGACTGGCTGGTCGTACGCGATCTGGTGATGATCGAGAGCGCCACCTTCTGGAAGGACTCCCCCGAGGTCGAGACCGGCGAGATCGTCCCGGAGCGGTGCCGCACCGAGGTGTTCTTCTTCCCGGCCGCCTCGCACGTCGAGAAGGAGGGCACGTTCACCCAGACCCAGCGGATGCTCCAGTGGCGCGAGAAGGCGGTGGAGCCGACCGGCGACCAGCGTTCGGAGCTGTGGTTCTTCTACCACCTGGGGCGCCGGCTCAAGGAGCGGCTGGCCGGCTCCACCGACGAGCGCGACCGTCCCCTGCTCGACCTGGCCTGGGACTACGAGATGCTGGGCGACGAGCCGTCCGCCGACGACGTGCTGCGGCACATCAACGGCCACGACCTGACGACCGGTCGCGTCGTCGACGGCTACCTCGAACTCAAGGCGGACGGGACGACCTCGTGCGGCTGCTGGATCTACAGCGGCGTCTACGCGAACGGGGTCAACCAGGCGGCGCGCCGCAAGCCGCGTCAGGAGCAGAACCTGTACGCCCTGGAGTGGGGATGGGTCTGGCCGCTCAACCGGCGCGTCCTGTACAACAGGGCCTCGGCCGACCCCCGGGGTCGCCCCTGGAGCGAGCGCAAGGCACTGGTGTGGTGGGACGAGGAGCTCGGCCGGTGGACCGGCCACGACGTGCCGGACTTCGAACTGCGCAAGCCCCCCGGCCACGTCCCCCCGCCCGGGGCGGTCGGGCCCGAGGCCCTGCACGGTGACGACCCGTTCATCATGCAGGCGGACGGCAAGGGCTGGCTGTTCGCCCCCTCCGGCCTGGTGGACGGCCCGCTGCCGACGCACTACGAGCCCCACGAGTCGCCGGTGCGCAACCCGCTGTACGGGCAGCAGGGCAACCCGGCGCGGAAGGTGTACGGCCGCCCCGACAACCCCTCCAACCCGGCGCCGCCCGAGAGCGGAGGCGAGGTCTTCCCCTACGTCCTGACCACCGCCCGGCTCACCGAGCACCACACCGCGGGCGGCATGAGCCGGTGGCTGCCGTACCTGTCGGAGCTCCAGCCGTACCTGTTCGTCGAGGTCTCCCCGGAGCTGGCGCGCGACCGCGGGCTGGAGCACCTGGGCTGGGCGCACGTCGTCACCAGCCGGACCGCGGTCGACGCCCGCGTCATGGTCACCGACCGGATGAAACCGCTGCGCGTGCAGGACCACGTGATCCACCAGGTCTGGCTGCCCTACCACTGGGGCGGCTCGGGGCTGGTCGACGGGGACGTGGTGAACGACCTGTTCGGCGTGGCGCTCGACCCCAACGTGTTCATCCAGGAGACCAAGGTGACCACCTGTGACGTCAGGCCCGGGCGCCGTCCCCGCGGCCGGGAACTGCTCGACTACGTCGCGCGCTACCGCGAGCGCGCCGGGGTCACCGTCGAGACGGGCACGCGCGTGGCGACCACGGGCGGTTTCGGCGGGACCGCCCACACCGAGCCGGCGGAGGGGCCGGACGACTCGCACCGACCGGAGGAGGACACGTGAGGTCCCGCCACAGCCTGTTCGGGCCGCTGGAGGACGTGGCCGCCGAAGCCGGTCACACCGAGCACCCGCCGCGCATGGGCTTCTTCACCGACACCTCCGTCTGCATCGGCTGCAAGGCGTGCGAGGTGGCGTGCAAGGAGTGGAACCTCGTCCCCGACGACGGGTTCAACGTGCTGGGGATGTCGTTCGACAACACCGGCATGCTCGGGGCCGACAGCTGGCGGCACGTCGCCTTCGTCGAGCAGGACCTCCCGCTCGGGGGCCAGGACGCGGGCCTCTCCGGACTGCCGGCCGGACCCACGGCCGGCGGGGACCAGACCGGAGTGGTGGCCGCGGGGGTGCGCCGCACCGAGCGCGGCGGAGGCGAGATGGGCACCTCGGCCGTCGACCTCGGCATGCCGTCGTTCCAACGGCCCGGCGACGCCGGCGGAGCGGAGACCCGGACGGACTTCCGCTGGCTGATGATGTCCGACGTGTGCAAGCACTGCACCCACGCCGGCTGCCTGGACGTCTGCCCGACGGGCGCGCTGTTCCGCACCGAGTTCGGCACCGTCGTCGTCCAGCAGGACATCTGCAACGGATGCGGCTACTGCGTCTCGGGCTGCCCCTTCGGGGTCATCGACCGCCGCCACGGCGACGGACGCGCGCAGAAGTGCACGCTCTGCTACGACCGCCTGCGCGACGGCCTGGAGCCGGCGTGCGCCAAGACGTGCCCGACCGACTCGATCCAGTTCGGGCAGTGGGACGAGCTGCGCGAGCGGGCGCGGCGCCGGGTGGAGCAGCTCCACGAGGACGGTGTCCCCGAGGCGCGTCTGTACGGCGACGATCCCGACGACGGTGTCGGCGGCATGGGGGCGTTCTTCCTGCTGCTGGACGAGCCGGAGGTGTACGGCCTGCCGCCGGACCCGGTGGTGCCGACGCGGGACCTGGGCGCGATGTGGAAGTACGCCGGGATGGCGGCGGGGGTGATGGCCGCCGCGGCCGTCTCCGCCTTCGTGGGAGGACAGAGACGATGAGCGGGGTACCCGAGGAGCGCGAGGGCCGGGACCGGCACGAGAGTCCGCTGCGGAGCGAGCCGCTCAGCGACGACGACGCACGCGACCGCGAGGCGCACATGTTCACGGGCGAGCGCGACGGCGGCCGGGGCGGCGGACGCGGCAGGCGGCCGTCGCTGGTCCCGGAGGCGGAGTTCCGGTCGTACTACGGTCGCGCCGTGCTCAAGACACCCGTGTGGGACTGGAAGATCCCGGCGTACTTCTTCACCGGCGGGCTCTCCGCCGGCTCGGCCCTGCTCGCCGCCGGCGCGGACCTGACCGCGCGGCCGACGCTGCGCCGGGTGGGCCGGATCAACGCCCTGGTGATGCTGGGAACCAGCACCTACCTCCTCATCGCCGACCTCGGCCGGCCCGAACGGTTCCACCACATGCTGCGCGTGGCCAAGCCCACGTCACCGATGAACGTGGGCACCTGGATCCTGGTGGCCTACGGCGCGCCGGCCGCGCTGGCCGCCGCGAGCGAGCTGGTGCCGCGGCGACTGCGGCGCACGGTCGTCGGCCGGCTGCTCGGCGCGGCCGGCCGCCCCGCCACGCTGGCGTCGGCCGCGGTGGCGCCCTCGGTCGCCTCGTACACCGCGGTGCTGCTGTCGCAGACGGCGGTACCGGCGTGGCACGAGGCGCACCCGTACCTGCCGTTCGTCTTCACCGGTTCGGCCGCGGCGAGCGCCGGCGGCCTCGGCATGGCGCTCACGCCGGTGCGCGAGGCGGCCCCGGCACGCCTGTTCGCGGTGTGCGGCGCCGCCCTGGAGCTCGCCGCCTCCCTGCGGCTGGAGGCACGGCTGGGCCTGCCCCGCGAGGCGTACACGACGGGCAGGGCGCACCGGCTCCGGAAGGTGTCGGAGTACCTCACCGTCGGCGGCCTGGCCGGTACGGTCCTGCTGGGGGCGCGCAGCCGCGCCGCCGCGGTGGCCGGCGGACTCGCCCTGATCGCGGGCGGCCTGCTGCAGCGCTTCGGCGTCTTCGAGGCCGGTGTCGCCTCGGCCCGGGACCCGAAGTACGTCACCGTCCCGCAGCGCCAACGCCTCGACCGGGGGCAACCGGTCCGGTACGAGCGCGGGTGACGTCCCGCCCGGACGGACGGGGACGCTCCCCTCGCCCGTTCGGCGACGGCACGCTCCCCCGGCCGCGGCGGCGCCGGACCGGAACGGATCGTGGGCGCCGATGCGGCGGCCCCGCGCGCACCCTCTCGAACCGGCCTCGCACCTTCGGCGAGCGTTCCGGGCGGCCTCGGCCGCGTTCGACTCGCCGAAGCGCACGCGGTTTCCGGCGGGCTCCCGGACGGCGAACCCGCGGCCCCGGAGCACGTCACCGACGCGTGTCACGGCCGGCTCGTCGGCGTCCCGCCCGACCGGAGGAAACCGATGCCCGATCAGGGTTGGACTGACAGTCCATCTCGTATACATTCTGTCCAAGCCCCGGATCGGGGTCCCACGACCCCGGAGGACGGATGGCACCCGGACAGCCGGTCGAGGACGGCGCCGACGAGCGCCCCTGCTCGGTGACGTCCCGCGGCGTCCCGGTCACGACAGCGGGGTGCCCGAGCACGTCCGGTGTACCGGCGTCGGGCGGGCTCGGCGGGGAGCGCGCAGGCGTTCGCCGACCCGGACGAGATCCCGCGACCCGTCGGCGTCGAGGCCCTTGCCCTCATGCGGGAACACCACGAGGAGCGTGAGATGTCGACCCGAGAACAGGACGCGATCATCGCCGCGTTGATCCCGGTCGTCGACGGCATCGCCGCGACGCTGGGCTCGTTCTGCGAGGTGGTCGTCCATGACTTCCGCCGCCCGGAGAAGTCGGTCGTGGCCATCGCCGGCTCGGTCACCGGACGCAGCGTCGGCGGAGCGATGAGCGAGATCGGCATGGGGCTCCTCGCCCGCGGCGACGACGCGGACAACGAGCTGAACTACATCACCCGCACCCGGACCGGAAAGATGATCAAGTCCTCCACGATGGTCCTGCGCGACTCCACCGGCACGGTGTTCGGCGCCCTGTGCATCAACCTCGACATCACCGCCATCGGCCAGGCCGGCGCCCTGATCGGCGAGCTCGCCGGCGTCGCCGACCCCGCCGCCGTCCCGACCACGACCTTCGGCAACGACATCGACTCCGTCGTGGACGCCATCGTCGACGCCCACCAGTTGCGGCAGCGCAAGCCCTGGGCCGAACTCGACCGCGACCAACGCCTCCACCTGTTCCGCAGCCTGGACCAGCGCGGGGTCTTCGCCGTACGCCGCGCGGTCGAACAGGTCGCCGCCCGCCTGGGGATCTCCCGGGCCTCCGCCTACAACTACCTCGCCCAGGCCAGGGCCGGCTCCACAGCCGGTTCCACCGCGCCCGACGCCGAATCCGACACCACTTCACCCGATGGAGCACCGACATGACCACCACACCGCCGGTCACCCTGGAGGACGTCCGTGACGCCGCCGCGCGGATCGCGGGCGTCGCGCACCGCACCCCCGTGCTGCGCTCGCGCACCCTGGACCGCCTCGTCGGCGCGGAGGTCTTCCTCAAGTGCGAGAACCTCCAGCGCGTCGGCGCCTTCAAGTTCCGGGGCGCCTACAACGCCGCCTCGCGCCTGTCGCCGGAGCAGTTGGCCAAGGGCATCGCCGCCTACTCCTCGGGCAACCACGCCCAAGCCGTCGCGCTGGCCGCGCGGGAGTTGGGCACCACCGCGGTGATCCTCATGCCCGAGGACACCCCCCGGTCCAAGCTGGAGGCCACGGCCGGCTACGGCGCGGAGATCGTCACCTACGACCGCTACACCGGCGACCGGGTCGCCCTCGGCGAGGCACTGGCCGCCGACCGCGGCCTGACGCTGATCCCGCCCTACGAGCATCCGCACATCATCGCCGGTCAGGGCACCGCGGCCCTGGAACTGATCGAGGAGGTCGGCGAACTCGACGCGCTGGTGACGCCGGTCGGCGGCGGCGGACTGATCGCCGGCAGCGCCACGGCCGCCAAGGGACTGCTGCCCGGAATCCGCGTGATCGGCGTCGAGCCGGAGGTCGGGGACGACACCAAGCGGTCCCTGGAGGCGGGCGAACGCGTCTCCATCCCCGTGCCGCGCACCCTCGCCGACGGGCTGGCGGCGAACGTTCCCGGCGAGCTGACCTTCTCCGTCAACCGGCGCTTGGTGGACGAGATCGCCCTGGTCACCGACGACCAGGTCCGCGACGCGATGCGGCTGCTCTTCGAGCGTCTGAAGACCGTGGTGGAGCCCAGCGGCGCCGTCGCGCCGGCCGCCCTGCTGGCCGGACGGATCTCCTCGCTCCCGCGCAGGATCGGCGTGATCCTCTCCGGCGGCAACATCGGCGCCCGGCGCTTCGCCGAGATCCTCGGAGCCTGACCGACCGGGCGCTCCCACGGCCGGTCCGGACACGGTCGGCACGTCGCCGCCGCCTCCCTCCCCGGTTCCGTCGCGCGCGACGAGGGCAGCGCCCTCGGACAGTCCTGAACCCGTGCCCGTGCCCTGCGCTCGCCACCGCGGACGCAGGGCACACGCACGGAAAGGGGCCGCACCGTCGTGGTCGCGCCGTCGTGTCGTGGTGGGGGTCAGGGGGTGGGGTTGTCCCACTGGTAGAAGCAGTGGGCCATGGCGTCCTGGGGGGTGCGCCAGGTGGCGGGGTTGTAGGCGGTGACGTGGGGGGCGAGCCGGGCGGAGATGGCGCGGAATTCGGGGTGGTCGGTGGTGCGGGCGATGGTGGGGGCGGGGTCGTGGTGGCTGGTGATGAGGTGGAGGTAGAGGTCCCGGTCGAAGTGGAAGAGGCGGCGGTGGGTGACGCCGATGAGGTGGGGGAGGTCGGTTCGGTCGGAGGCGGCGAAGGCCTCGGCGATGGCCGGGGCGGCGTCGGGTTTCATGCGGGCGACGATGAGGGTGTGGTGCACGGCGGGGTCTTTCGGGTGGGGGGTCTTTCGGGTGGGGGATCAGTCG
>NZ_BAAASZ010000007.1:0-6963 GCF_039533145.1 Streptomyces macrosporus | reverse complement strand
TGCCGGCCGGGGTGGGGGTGGTGCGGGCGGCGTGTTCGATGCGGTCGCGGATGAGGGCCATCTGGATGCGGCTGTTGCGGTTGATGTTGTCGGTCATCCAGGCGTCGTCGACGGGGGCGTCGGGTTTCATGGCGAAGTCCTGGATCCAGCGCATCCGCACGCCGTGCGGGGTGGGGTGGTAGGTCCAGTGGATGGTCATGTGGGCGAAGGGGCCGGTCTCCAGGCGGCGGGCGCGGACGGTGAGGGTGTCGCGGTCGGCGATGCGTTCGGAGGTCCAGCTCCAGACGGTGCCGTCGGGGTCGGGGTGCATGGTGAGGCGGAAGGTGGTGCGGTTGCCGTCCTGGTGGAGGATGTCGACGGCGGCGTACTCGCTGAACAGGCGGGGCCAGTTGGCGATGTCGTTGGTCATGTTCCAGACCAGGTCGAGGGGGGCGTCGATGGTGATCTCGTTCTCGGTGTGGCCGGGCATGGTCAGGCTCCGGTGGTGAGGGCGGTGTTGACGCAGTCGAGGAATTCGCGGGGGGTTTTGCACTGTTCGGCGTGGTCGGGGAGGTTGCGGCCGTGGCGTTTTTCCAGTTCGCCGACGATGCCGAGCAGGCCGAGGGAGTCCAGGTCCAGGGCGGTGAAGGCGGTGTCGGCGTGGTCGGCCAGGGTGGTGGGGTCGATGGCGACGCCGGCGGTCTGGCGCATCAGGGCGGCCAGGTCGGCGAGGGTGACCGGCCCCCCGCCGGCGGGGGCGGGGGCCTGGGGGGTGGTGGTCTGTTCGGTCATGGGGTGCTCCTTCGACGACGGGGGGATGACGGATGCTCCCGGGGTGGGGTGGGGGTGAATGCCCGGAGAAGGGGATCTCCGGGGCGGGGTCCGGGCCGGTCCCGGTGAGGGGTGCCGGGCCGGTCCGGGGCGGGAGGCCGGTCCGGGGTGGGGGTCCGGTGGTGGGGGTCAGGGGGTGTGGCGGAGGACGAGGGCGGCGTTGGTGCCCATCAGGCCGCGGCTGAGGAGCAGCGCGGTGTGGATCGGGGCGGGGCGGGGGGTGGTGATCAGGTTCAGGTCGCAGGTCGGGGTGGTGTCGGGCGGCAGCACGGTGGGCGGGATCAGGCGGTGTTCCATGGCCAGCACCGCGGTGGCCGCGTCCAGCACCGGGGCGGCGCAGTAGGCGCGGCCGATGCCGGTCTTGGGCGCGGTGACCGGGACCTCGGCGGCGTGTGGGCCCAGCGCGTCGGCGAGCGCGGCGGCCTCGGCGCGGTCGGCGGTGGGGGTGCCCAGGGCGTCGGCGAAGACCACGTCGATGTCCTGCGGGGCGCAGGCGGCGGCGGTCAGGGCGGTGCGGATGGCGTGGGCCAGGCCGGCGCGGGAGTCGGCGCGGCGGTGGGGGGCGGTGAAGGTGGCGGCGTGGCCGGCCAGGAGGGCGCGGGGGGCGGCGCCGCGGCGGGCGGCGGTCTCGGCGGCCTCCACCACCAGCATGGCGCCGGCCTCGGCGGGCACGTAGCCGGTGGCGGCGGTGGTGAAGGGGGCGTAGGCGCGGGCCGGGTCGGCGGTGGTGCTCAGTTCGGGGTAGCCCAGTTGGCAGACCAGGGAGTAGGGGGCCAGCGGGGCCTCGGCGGCGCCGGCGAGCACGGTGTCGGTGCCGTGGGCGACCAGGCGGGCGGCGTGGGCCAGGGCGTCCAGGCCGCCGGCCTCGTCGCCGGCGACCACCGCGCAGGGGCCCTTGAAGCCGCCGCGGATGGAGATCTGGCCGGTGGCGGCGGCGTAGAACCAGGCGATGGACTGGTAGGGGCCCACGTGGCGGGGGCCGGCGCTCCACAGCTGTTGGAGTTCGCGTTGGCCGAACTCGCCGCCGCCGGAGCCGGCGGCGGTGACCACGCCGACGGTGTAGGGGGAGGCGGGGGCGGGGTCCAGGCGGGCGTCCTCCAGCGCCCAGGCGGCCGCGGCCAGCGCGAAGTGGGTGAACCGGTCGGTCTGGACCAGGAAGGTCTCCTCGATGGTGGCGGCCGGATCGAAGCCGTCGATCTGGCCGGCCACGGTGACCGGCAGGTGGGTGCAGCCGGATCGGGTGATCCGGTCCAGTGCGGGGCGGCCGTCGGCGGTGTTCTTCCAGAACGCCTCGGTGCCGATCGCGCCCGGGGCGACCACGCCGAGCCCGGTGATCACCGCGGCCCGGGCCGGTTGCTCCGCCATCACTGCCTCCTGTCGGGGTGGGTGAGGACCAGGGCGGACTGGAAACCGCCGAAGCCGCTGCCGATGGACACCACCGCCGACAACCGCCGCTCGCGGGCCTGCCGGGGCACGTAGTCCAGATCGCACTCCGGATCGGGAGTGGTGTAGTTCGCGGTGGGCGGCACCACCTGATGGGCCAGCGCCAGCAGACAGGCGGCCACCTCCAACGACCCGATCGCGCCCAGCGAGTGCCCGATCATCGACTTGATCGAGCTCATCGGGGTGGCATAGGCGTGCGCGCCCAGCGACCGCTTGACCGCCGCGGTCTCGTGCCGGTCGTTCTGCCGGGTGCCCGAGCCGTGCGCGTTGACGTAGTCGACCGCGGTGGGCGCCAGCCGGGCCATCGCCAGCGCGGTGTCGATGGCCCGGGCCATCTCCCGGCCCTCGGCGGTCAGCCCGGTCATGTGGTAGGCGTTGCCGAAGGTGGCGTAGCCGGCCACCTCGCCGTAGATCCGGGCGCCGCGGGCCCGGGCCCGGTCCCACTCCTCCAGCACCAGCACCGCGCCGCCCTCGCCCATCACGAAGCCGTTCCGGTCGGCGTCGAAGGGCCGGGAGGCGTGCGCGGGATCGTCGTTGCTCGGCGAGGTGGCCTTGATCGCGTCGAAGCAGGCCATGGTGATCGGGGAGATCGGCGAGTCCGAGGCGCCGGTCAGGCAGACCTCGGCCCGGCCCTCGGCGACCGCGTGGTAGGCGTAGCCGACCGCGTCCAGGCCCGAGGTGCAGCCGGTGGAGACCGCCTGCACCGGCCCGCCGGCGCCGAACCGCTCGGCGACGGTGGCGGCCAGCGCGCTGGGCGAGAACGCCCGGTGCAGCTCGGGGCCGGCCCGGTCGGGGTCCACCGCCCAGCGGGCGCCGCGTTCGCTGACCGCGACGTAGTCGTGCTCCAGCCGGGTGGTGCCGCCCACCGCGGTGCCCAGCACCACCCCGATCCGCCGGGGATCGGCCCAGTCCGGGGCCAGCCCGGCGTCGGCCAGCGCCTCGGCCGCGGCCACCAGCGCGAACTGCACGTACCGGTCGCAGCGCCGGATCTGGTCCGGGTCCAGGCCGTGCGCGGCCGGATCGAAGTCGCACTCGGCGGCGATCTGGGAGCGCAGCCCGGCCGGATCGAACAGGCTGATCCGCCGGGTCGCGGTCCGGCCGGCGGCCAGCAGGTCCCAGAACGCGGCCGCGCCGATGCCGCCCGGCGCGACCACCCCGAGCCCGGTGACCGCCACCCGCCGCCTCACCGCCCGCCTCCGGCGGCCTCCGCCACCCCGGCCGGCGCGGCGGCGGGCGCGGCGTCCGCGGTGGTCTCGGTGTCCACATGGCCCAGCTCCGGCCGCGGCGCCAGCGGCCCCAGATGGAACACCAGCCGGGCCTGCCCGGCGCCCACGTTGCGGAACCGGTGCCGCACGTGCGGCGGGATCAGCAGCCCCTGGTCCACCCGGAGCGGATGCGGCACCCCGTCCAGGTCCACCTCCCACTCCCCGGCCACCACATAGACGAACTCCTCCGAGTAGGGGTGGTAGTGCTCGGCGATCCGCTCGCCGGGCTCGGCCAGGGCCAGGCCCATGAATCCGCTGGTCGAGCCCGCGGTGGCCGGAGTGAGCACCGCCCGCAGATCACCTCCCCGGCGGCGGTTGGGCGGTACCTGGTCCAGGTCCACGATGCACGGACGCTGCTCGGACATCAACGATCACTCCCAGAGACGAAAACAACGGACGAGTACGAGGAGAGCGGTCGGCCACCGGCGGACAGGGCGATCGGGAAGCCGGCGCCGTGCGAGGTCGTCGGTGGTCGGAGGTGGTGGGCGGTCAGAGGTCGGCGGCCGTGCGGTCGGCGAGGGTCCGCATACCGGCGAGGGCGAGGAGACGCGGCAGCGCCCGGTCGTCGGCGAGGGGGCGGTCCAGGTCCAGGGCCGCGGTGTCGAGCAGGGACGCTGCCGCGGTGACGGCCTCGGGGTCGGCCAGGCCCACCGCGGTGGCCGGGCAGGAGGCGGGGTCGGCGTCGAGGTCGACCAGGCGGACGACGAGGTCGTCGCGGTGGAAGACGGTGGCCGCGCGCAGCGGGCCGTGCGGGTCGGCGGTGGCCGCGTCGTCCTGCCCGGCCAGCAGCCGCGCCAACGCCTCGCCCGAGCCGGTCCGGGCCGGGTAGGCCAGAGCGCACCGCCGCGTCCGGGGCGAGGCGGGCCGGGAGGAGGCGACGTGGTGCACGGCCGACAGCGCGGCTCGGGTGAAGAACTCCCGCGCCGCCGACACCTCGTCCAGGTTCCGTTCCCGCTCCAGGTGCGGGGCCAGGGCTTCCTCCAGGGCACGGGTCTCGGGCAGGGAGGCCAGGTGCAGCAGGCCGGTGAGCAGATCGCCTCGCAGGTGGCGCAGTTCGAAGGTCTGCACCACGCGGCGGCCGTGCAGGAACAGCCCGGTGCGGCCCAGCCGGACCGGGTCCCCCTCCCCCGTCGCCGGCAGGGGGTGGTCGGCCAGGATCTCGGCGACCTTGTCCTCGCTGCCCGGGACGACGGTGTAGGTCAGCGCGTGCCGTACCACCCCGTCGCCCACCCGCACCGGCACCACCGGTCGCTCCCCGGCCCCGGCCTCGCTCCGGCCGGAGCCGGTCTCGCGCACGATGCCGTACCGCAACGACCGCATGGAACGCACACAGGCCCGCAGCGGCCGGACCATCTCCAGGTGCTCCTCGCTGTTGACCCAGGCCAGGAACGACGGTGCGCTCTCCCACTCGCTGGTGATCAGCCACTGGGCGGGGTCCTCCACCGACTGACACACCTGGTCCTGGACGTGCCCCGGGGTGGACGCCACCCGCCGGCACATCCGCTCGTAGGCCGTCAGGAACTCCTGTTGCGCCCCGTCCTCGACCTCCAACAGCAGCACCACCCGCAGCCTGGAGCCGTCGAACGCCGACTGGGAGACACCACCCGACACCTGCGCCACACGGCCCGAGGCAGTCATCCGGCACACCTCTCCTTCACCAAAGAGTGGGATCAAGAAACCGTGGAGGAAGCGGAGGAGACCGGGGCCCGCTTCGTCCCGGCGTCGCCCGCCACGAGTCTTGATCGTCTGGCGGTCCCACCGGCCCCGCAAATCCTGCGGATCAACCAGGTGACGCCCCGACAGGTGGTCCGCGGACGGTGTGTGGCGGCTCCCGGACGCCCGCACGCCGCCCGGTGCCCGGCCGGGTAAGGCACCGACACATGCCTTGCCGGCGACGGGAGATGACGGCTCACCAGCCACGGACGCCCGGCGGAATCACCCGGCGCGTCCTCGGGACGTCAGGCCGCGTGACACCCTCCGGCCACCGCACGACCCGGCCGGATCACCCGCCCTCCCCCACCCCGCGCGCACTCACCGGGGCGGGTTCATCCGGGTGATGTGGGGGCGGGGCGGGCGGCGGCGGGGGCATGGATGAGCACCGGCACCCCACCCTCCCCGCGGGCGCCCGCGGACCCGACGCGCTGAAGGAGAGCGATGCACCCTCAAGCCGACCTGACCGTCCCGGTCCTCATCGTCGGCGGCTCCCTGGTGGGCCTGTCCACCTCGCTGTTCCTGGGCCGCCAGGGCGTCCCCCACCTGCTGGTCGAACGCCACGCCACCACCTCCACCCACCCCCGCGGCCGCGGCAACAACGTCCGCACCATGGAACTCTTCCGCACCGCCGGCATCGAACCGGCCGTCCGCCGCGCCGCCACCACCCTGGCCGACAACCACGGCATCCTGCAGACCCCCACCCTGACCGACCCCACCGCCGGCCGCTGGCTCTTCCAGCACCTCGACCCCGACGGCCACCTCGCCCGCCTCAGCCCCAGCGCCTGGTGCCTGTGCAGCCAGAACGACCTCGAACCGGTCCTCCTCCACGCCGCCCGCGCCCTCGGCGGCGACCTGCGCTACGCCACCGAACTGCTCTCCTTCACCCCCGACCCGGACGGCGTCACCGCCGTCCTCAAGGACCGCACCACCGGCACCCACACCACCGTCCGCGCCGACCACCTGGTCGCCGCCGACGGCCCCCGCAGCCCCATCCGCGACCAACTCGGCATCGGCCACAGCGGCCCGGGCGACCTGTTCCACAACGTCAGCATCGCCTTCGACTCCCACGCCCTGGCCGACCTGGTCGGCGACCGCCGCTTCCTGATGTGCTACCTCACCCGCCCCGACGCCGACGGCGCCCTGCTCCCGGTCGACAACCACCACCGCTGGGTCTTCCACGCCCCCTGGCACCCCGAGACCGGCGAGACCCTGGCCGACTTCACCGACGCCCGCTGCACCGCCCACATCCGCCGCGCGGTCGGCGCCCCCGACCTGGACGTGCGCATCACCGGCCGGGCCGCCTGGCACGCCGCCGAACGCGTCGCCCTGCGCTACACCGCCGGCCGCGTCCACCTGGCCGGCGACGCCGCCCACGAGATGTCCCCCACCGGCGCCTTCGGCGCCAACACCGGCATCCAGGACGCCCACAACCTGGCCTGGAAACTCGCCGCCGTCCACCACCGCTGGGCCGGCCCCGCCCTGCTGGACAGCTACGACACCGAACGCCGCCCGGTCGCCCAGGCCACCGCCACCCGCGCCTCCCACCGCTCCGCCGAACACCACCACCCCGGCTACACCCCACCCCCCACCGACCCCACCCTCACACCCCCCGGCGGCGCACCCGGCGGCCGGGGACCCGGCGGCGCACCCGGCGGCGGGGCACCCGGCGGCGCACCCGGCGGCGGGACGGACGGCCCACCCCCCGGCGGCGCACCCGGCGGCGGGCCCGGCG
>NZ_BAAASZ010000006.1:225735-293902 GCF_039533145.1 Streptomyces macrosporus | reverse complement strand
ATTCGTGAAGCCGTGGTCCCTGGAGTTCGCTCCGGGGACCACGGCTTTTCTGCGTTGTGGTCTTTTCCCGTATTTCGGATGCACATGGTCGTCGAATAGCAGGAATGAGCGGTGACCGGGCGAGACGTTCGCCGAGAGATCGGTGCTGAGGAGAACCGCTCGAGGAGCGTGTGGTGTCAGCCGTGGAAACGGCGGACGAAGCGGCGTTGCCAGGGCGTCTCGACCGCGCGGGGATCGTAGTTCCGCCGGACGTAGCCGACCGCCTCGTCGGCGGGCACGCCGTCCAGAACGGCGAGGCAGGCCAGTGCCGTGCCCGTCCGTCCGCGTCCACCGTCACAGGCGACCTCCACGCGTTCGGTCGTGGTGCGCTCCCACGCCTCGCGCAGCGCTTCGGAGGCGGCCGTGCGGTCGGACGGCAGCCGGAAGTCGGGCCAGCGGACCCACCGGGACTCCCAGCCGACGGCGGGCGGCTCGTGGCCCAGCAGGTACAGGCCGAAGGTGGGGAGTTCGCCCTCCGGGAGCGGTCGCCTCAGTCCTCGGCCGCGGACGAGCCGTCCCGAGGGCAGGCGCAGTACGCCTTTCGCCGAAGGGTCCCAGGAGGTGGTCATGGGGTGAGCGTAGCCCTGTCCATCGGGCCGTTCCCGATGAGCCGGGGCCACCAGGAGCGCGCCTGCTCCTCGGAGCGCAGCAGCGCCAGCGTGGGCATGCCCATGGCCTCGCCGGCCGTCAGGAGGTCGGGGAGCTGGGGGATGGGGGCCACCGCGGCGACGTTGTCGAGGATCAGGGTGAGTGGTGGGTCGAGCCGACCGGCGGATGACCCTGCGGCCATGCGGCGGCCGTGCTCGACCACGCTCGAGGTGAGGGCGGTGAGGAGCGGCATCGTGCCGGCGGCACGGCGCGGATCCTCGATGGCTTCGCCCACCACATACAGCGTTCCCCCTTCCGCCACGAAGGATTCCACCACGGCGGAATCCGCCCGCGACGCCGTGCAGGCGTTGCGGACGTGGAGTTGGGAGAGGGAGGCGAGGGCGTCGCGGACGAGCTGTGTCGCGGCGTCCCTGCGCTCCGGGTGGGCGATGAGCGTGGCCTCCAGCTCGCCCGCGGCGCCGGACGCGGCCTTGGGATGGGTCCGCAGGATGTGGACGGCCTCGCCGGGGGAGCCCGCGGTGGCCGTGGCCCAGCGGTGGACCTGGCGGAACGGCTCGCCGGCGACGGCCGCGGCGTGGAGCCAGCAGCCCAGGAGGGTCTCGGCCGCGCCGTGGGTGGCCGCGTCCGCGCGGGCGGGGCTCCGCACGGGGGCGAGCAGGGCGGCGGCCCGCGTGGCGGCGGTGCGGCGGTCCTCGCAGCCGTGGTGGGGTGCCCAGCGCAGGCGGACGGGGGCGTCCGTGCGCTGGGAGGGGTCGTAGAGGTGGACGGGGCCCAGCTTGGCGCGGGCGCCCACGGTGTCCGCCCAGAGGGCCGGGTCGGCGGTCACGACGAGGGCGGGGCCGGGGGCGGCGCGCAGGGCGTCGGCCGCGCGGGCGCCGTGGGCGTGACCGTACGCCAGGCCGTACTCCGGGCCCGTGGGCGGTCCGGCGAACGCCTCGGGCCCGGGGTGGGACCGTCCGGGGATGGGCCGCTGTGGCGTGTCCACCGTCTCGTGGCGGGCCGCGGGCCCCTTCGACCGGGGGACGGGACGCCGCTCGGGGAGGGGCGCGACGGGCGTCTCGTGGGGCAGGGCGCCCTGGGACGGGCTCCTGGCGGCCTCGCGCCGGGCCGCGCGCAGGGCGCGCCACCGGGCGACGGTGCCGACGACGAAGACGCCCAAGACCGTCAGGACCATGAGCTGGCCGATGAGGACGCCCCAGAACAGGCCGGGCCCCGGCAGGGTGTCGGGGGACGCGTCGGGCCAGGCGGAGGCCAGGTCCCGGGGCTCGGAGAGCAGGGCCCGCATGGCCAGGGGGGTGCGGGTGAAGGTGACGCCCGCCGGCCACGCGCCGTGGGCGAGGAGGCCGGCCAGCCCGGTGGCGGTCCAGGCGAGGGCGGTGATGCCCAGCAGGAAGCCCAGGAGGCCGATCAGCAGGCCGTCGGGGATGCCGCGCTCCCGCGGTCCGTCCTGTGGGGCCCGTGCGCTCTCGCGGCCGTACGGCACCGTCAGGCCACCGTCTCGTCGGCGCGTGCGAGCCGCTCCATCTCGGCGGCGCGGGACTCGGTCTCGGCGTCGAACTCGTCGGCCAGGGTGTCCTCCAAGGGGGAGCGGGAAGAGGCGGACTCCGTCATGGCGCGGTCGGTGAAGACCAGCGGGCGTTCCGTCTCCGTGACCAGGTGCTTGACGACCTGGACGTTGCCGTTGACGTCCCAGACCGCGATGCCGGGCGAGAGGGTCGGGATGATCTCCACGGCCCAGCGGGGCAGACCCAGCACCCGGCCCGTGGCGCGGGCCTCGTCGGCCTTCTGGGCGTAGATGGTGCGGGTCGAGGCCATCTTGAGGATGGCCGCCGCCTCCTTGGCCGCCGCGCCGTCGACCACGTCGGACAGGTGGTGGACGACCGCCACGAACGACAGGCCCAGGCGCCGGCCGAACTTCAGCAGGCGCTGGAAGAGCTGGGCGACGAACGGGCTGTTGATGATGTGCCACGCTTCCTCGACCAGGAAGATGCGCTTCTTGCGGTCGGGGCGGATCCAGGTGTGCTCCAGCCAGACGCCGACGATCGCCATGAGGATCGGCATGGCGATGGAGTTCCGGTCGATGTGGGAGAGGTCGAAGACGATCAGCGGCGCGTCGAGGTCGATGCCCACCGTCGTCGGGCCGTCGAACATGCCGCGCAGGTCGCCGTCGACCAGCCGGTCCAGGACGAGCGCCACGTCCAGGCCCCAGGCGCGCACGTCCTCCAGGGCGACGTTCATCGCCTCGGCCGACTCCGGCTCGGGGTGGCGCAACTGCTCGACGATGTCGGTGAGGACGGGCTGGCGGTCGGTGACGGTCTCGTTGACGTAGGAGTGGGCCACCTTCAGGGCGAAGCCGGCGCGCTCGTCGAGGCCGTGGCCCATGGCGACCTCGATGATGGTGCGCAGCAGGGCGAGCTGGCCGGTGGTGGTGATGGCCGGATCCAGCGGATTGAGGCGGATGCCGCCGTCGAGCGCGGCCATCGGGTCCAGGCGGATGGGGGTGATGCCCATCTGCTCGGCGATCAGGTTCCACTCGCCGACGCCGTCCTCGCCCTGGGCGTCCAGGACGACCACCTGGCGGTCGCGGAAGCGCAGTTGGCGCAGGACGTACGTCTTCTCCAGCGCCGACTTGCCGTTGCCGGACTCGCCGAGCACCAGCCAGTGGGGGGCCGGGAGTTGCTGGCCGTAGAGCTGGAAGGGGTCGTAGATGTAGCCCTTGCCGCTGTAGACCTCACGGCCGATGATCACGCCGGAGTCGCCCAGGCCGGGGGCGGCGGTGGGCAGGTAGACGGCCTGCGCCTGACCGGTGGAGGTGCGCACGGGCAGGCGGGTGGTCTCGATCTTGCCGAAGACGAAACCGGTGAAGGCGTCGGTGATGGCGGTCAGTGGATCGAACGCGGCCATGGTCTGTGCGCCTCCTCAGCGGCGGATGCCGGTCGCGAACGGCAGGGTGTTCACGAACGCACGGTGATGCTCCCGGTCGCACCACTCCAGCTTCAAGTAACTCTTTCCGGCCGATGCCCGGATCGTCCGCTTGTCGCGGGCCAGGGCCTCGGGGGAACGGGAGGAGACGGTGATGTAGCCGACGAGGTTGACGCCCGCGGCACCGGAGGCCAGGTCCTCGCCGCGCTGGTCGACGCGGCCGGCCGCGGCCACGTCGCGCGGGTCCACGGTGCGGTTCATCTTCGCGGCGCGGCTGGCCTCGGCCTCGTCGTTGGTCTTCTCCGTCAGCATCCGCTCGATGGCGACCTCGGTGGGCTCCAGGTCCATGCAGACGGCGACGGTGCGGATCACGTCGGGGGTGTGGACCAGCAGCGGGGCGAGGAAGTTGACGCCCACGGGGGTCATCGGCCACTCCTTGATCCAGGCGGTGGCGTGGCACCAGGGGGCGCGGGTGGCCGACTCGCGGGTCTTGGCCTGGAGGTAGGTCGGCTCGGCCGCGTCCAGCTCGGCCGGCCAGGCGTTGCGCCGGGTCATCGCCTGGATGTGGTCGATGGGGTGGTCCGGGTCGTACATGGAGTGGATCAGCGACGCCATCCGGGCCTGGCCCAGCGGCTGCCGCACCCGGATGTCGGCCTCGGTCAGGCGGGCGCAGATGTCGGTGAGCTCACGGGCCATGACGACGGCCAGGCCCTCGTCGCGGGTGAGGCGGCGGCCGGTGGAGGCACGGGTGGCCTTGGCGATCGCGGCGGCCTCGGCGGCCAGCTCGCGGGTGTAGTGCATGCAGGCCACGAGGTAGGCGCGGTGCTGCTCGCTGGAGGTGGAGACCATCGACAGCAACTGGTCGTAGGAGTCCCGCAGCCAGGGCGCGGCCCGCTCGTCGCCGCGCTGCTCGACGTCCTTGGCGTGGGCGTCGGGGTCGGCGGGGAGGGTGCGGGCGAGCATCTGGAGGCGGGTGACGAAGCCGTCGCCGTTGGCCACGTGCTTGAGCAGGGTGCCGAAGCGGTCGACGAGGGCCTCCTGGTCCTCGCTGTCGCGCAGGCCCACGCCCGGCCCCTCGATCTCGATGGCGGCGGTGACGGTGCGTCGGTCGGCGTGGAGGAGGACGGCGATCTCGTCGGGGCCGAAGGGCGCGGACAGCCAGGTGATGCGGCCGACCCCGGGGGGCGGCGGGACGTCCACCTCGGTGCCGTCGAGCCGGGTGCCGGCCTCGGCGGCGGAGGAGCGGTAGGCGGTGCCGCGGCGCAGCAGACGGCGGTAACTGCGGTTGATCTCGAACCACTTGTAGTACGTCCGGCCGCGGTACGGCACGTACACCGCGGCGAGGGCGAGCAGCGGGAAGCCGACCAGCATGACGATGCGCAGGGACAGGACGGGGACGAGCAGACCGCTCATCATGCCCAGGAAGGCGCCCGCGATGATCAGCGCGATCTCGCCCGTCTCCCGGTTCCTGCCGATGAGGGCGTTGGGACGGGCGCGCCCGATCATGTACGTGCGGCGCGGTGCGACGGTGTGGGACGGGGACGTCACCCGCTATCACCTCCGGTGCGAGGACTGGTCGTGCTGTCGCCCCTGCGGGGCGGGGGCGGCGCGGCGGGCGGGGAGGTTCGGGTACCGCGTGAGGCGTGGGCGGCCACGCCGCCGGAGACGGGGTTGGCGGGCCTGGGGGTGGTGCCGGTCGGTCCGCCGCCGCCCTCGGCGGTGCCGCCGCGGGCGCTGTGGGTGTTGATGCCCTGTCGGAGCATGGCGGCGGGGGAGGAGACGACGGCGGCGGCCGTGCGGGAGGCGGGGTCGGCGCTCGCGTTGCGCTGGCGGACGATCTCGTCGCCGAAGCCGGGGACGAAGCGGTAGATCATCGCGCTGGCGAAGATGGCGAGGAGGATGATCGCGAGACCGGAGACGATCGCGGAGAAGGCGTTGGGGCCCTCGTCGGCGGCGAGTGCCCCGGCGAGGCCGAGGACGATGACGATGACCGGCTTGACCAGGATCACCGCGATCATGATGCCCGCCCAGCGGCGGACGTGGCCCCACAGGTTCTTGTCGACGAGTCCGGCGTAGACGACCGTCCCCAGCAGGGCGCCGACGTACAACAGGGCGGCTCGGATGACGAGTTCGAGCCACAGGACGCCCGCGGCGAGGACGGAGACGAGGGAGACGACGATCAGCATGATCGGTCCGCCGCCGATGTCGTCGCCCTTCTTGAGCGCCTCGGAGAAGGCGCCGAAGAACTTGTCGGTGTTGGAGCCGGTGCCCGTGGCGATCGCCTCGGTGACGGCGTCGGTCGCGGTGACCAGGGTGTAGAGGACCAGGGGGGTGAAGGCGGAGGCGAGGACCGTCAGCCACAGGAAGCCGATGGCCTCGGTGATCGCCTCGGTGAGGGGGATGCCGCGCACGGCGCGCTTGGCGACGGCCAGCAGCCACAGGACGAGGGTGAGGATCGTCGAGGCGGCGAAGACGACGGCGTACTGGCGGAGGAAGGCGGGGTTGGTGAAGTCGACGGTGGCGGTGGTGGTGACGGCGTCGGAGAGCTTGGTGACGATCCACGCCGCGGCGTCGGCGCAGCCCTGGGCGAGGGAGGCGAGGGGGTCGAGGGAGGACAGGGGGTCGTCGGCGCCGCCGTCGACGCCGCCGCTGTCGGCACGGCCCTGTTCGCAGACGTCCCTGGCCGCGCCGGGGACGTTCTCGCACTCGTCGTTCCCGGCTTCCCCGCTCGGCGACGGCGACGGCGTCGGGTCGGCGACCGCGCGGGTGGCCGTCCAGAGCGCACAGACCTGGGCGCCCGCGAGGAGCGCGGCGAGCGACAGGGCACGGCGGCGGCTAGCGGGCATAGGTGAACCCTCCGTACTCCTCGACGGCCTTGCTGATGTCCTCGGCTGTGGCGGCCCGGTCGTCGCCCGGCACGGGGGCGGGGCCGTCCTTCTGGGAGTCGTCGGCGATCTTCCAGTCCGACCCGTTCCACCGCAGGTCGAAGGTCCAGGTCTTCCAGGTGGTGGTCACGGGGGTGGTCGACTCCTCGCCCGCCATGCCGATGAGGCTCGTGTACCAGACCTCGACGGTGGCGCCGTCGTCCCCGTACTCGGTCACCTTGGTGCCGACCGGGATGGTGCGCGAGACGAAGGTCATGCCCGCGGGCGCCTCGCCGTCCGCGGTGAGGCCCAGGCGTGCGAAGAACTCCTCCGAGTACGCCTCGTCCTGGGGGCCCTTGATGCGGGCGGCGGCCTCGGGGGTGTAGAGGGTGTCGACGAGCAGGTGCCGCCGTTCGGTGTCGAACATGCCCGTTCCGCCCAGCGCCACCGCGTAGTTGGCCGCGGCGCTCTGCGCGCCCTGCTCGGTGCGGGGGAAGCCGGTGGGGACGCCGTCGGTCTCGGTGTCGACGGGGCGTTCGCCGGTGGGGGCGGTGGGCCGCGCGCTGCTCTCCGCGTTCGCCCCGTCGGGGCCCGGCGCTCCGTCGCCGCCGCCCCTGTTGGCGAAGGCGATGGCCGCGATCAGCAGGACGACGACGCCCACCACCGTCACCATGCTGCGGCCCACGCGGACCGGCGGTCGCCTGGGCTCGTCGTAGGCGTCGACGACGTCGTCGCCGTACCCGTCCTCGCCGCCGATGCTCATCGTGCGCGTGCCCTCTCGGTCGCCCGGCTGCCGCCCGGTTGTCGTCGTGCCCTCTCCATGACGTTAACCCCGCGCCGGCCGTTGTGGGGCCGGTGTGTGCGGGATCGCTTCCGGACGGTGACCGGGGGGTCGCCGGGGTCGGTCCCGGTGCCGGCGTTCCGCTCCACTCTGCCGTGGGAGAAGGGACTTGAGGCGGTGTGAGGGACGGAACAGGGCTGGTGCATGGCCGTGGTGCTCTTTTTCCTGGTGTGCCGGGCCGTCCCGGGCGCGGCGGGTTGCCGGAGCCCTGCCGTCCGCCTGTGGACGGCAGGGGTGGTGGACGGGTGGGACCGTCCGGCGCGGTCCGGGAGGGCGTCCCGGACCGCGCCGGCCTCGTCGCCGGGCCGTGGCGCCCGCGGTCCGTACGGAGGTGGGGGGATCGGAGGGATGGTCGGTACGGGGGAGAGGACGGGGGCGATGGCGGTGCGGCGCTACACGGCCATGCCGTAGACGATCGTGAAGAGGGTGCCGAGCGACCCGATGATGAAGACGCCCGTCAGGCCCGCCACGATCAGACCCTTGCCCTGCTCCGCGCTGAAGGTGTCGCGCAGGGCCGTGGCGCCGATGCGCTGCTTGGCCGCGCCCCAGACGGCGATGCCGAGGCACAGGAGGATGGCGACGGCCATCACGACCTCGATCATCACGCGGGCCTCGTTGCCCAGGGATCCGAACGGGCCCCAGTCAGGGGCGATTCCGCCGATGATGGTGTTGATGTCGCCCTTGTCGGCTGCCAGAAACATGGTGTGTTCACCGCCCCGGATGGGATGTTGGAGATGCGCTTCACTTGGATTCTGACACGGTTGCGGCCGAATCGGCAGTGAACTCGGGCTCGATGGGGGAGGGTTGAAGGGTGCGGAAGGCGTGGGTGGCGGTCGGAGTCGGTCTGGGGCTCGTCATGTGCTTCATGGCGCTGCTCGTGATCGGTACGTACAGCGCCGCGTCGAGCCTCCTCGGGGGGCGCGGCGGGGCCGTCGCGTTGGCGAAGGGAGCGGTGCCGGCGGCGTACCGGTCCCTGGTGCAGAAGTGGGGCAACCACTGTCCGGCGCTCAACCCCGCGTTGCTGGCCGCCCAGCTCTACCAGGAGAGCGGTTGGAACCCCAGGGCGCAGAGCCCGGCCGCGGCGCAGGGCATCGCCCAGTTCATCCCGGGCACCTGGGCGACGCACGGCGTCGACGGGGACGGTGACGGGGACCGGGACGTGTGGGACCCGAAGGACGCGATCCCGTCGGCCGCCAAGTACGACTGCGCGCTGGCGAAGCACGTCGAGGACGTCCCCGGCGATCCGACGGACAACATGCTCGCCGCCTACAACGCGGGCCCGTACGCGGTGGTCAAGTACGGCGGCGTGCCCCCCTACCGCGAGACGCGGAACTACGTACAGGTCATCCGGAAGCTGGAGAAGAGCTTCGCCGCGCCGGCCGGTCGCGTGTCCCCCTCGGAGCGGGCGGCCGGGGCGATCGACTTCGCGCAG
This sequence comes from Streptomyces macrosporus, assembly GCF_039533145.1. Lineage (NCBI taxonomy): Bacteria > Bacillati > Actinomycetota > Actinomycetes > Kitasatosporales > Streptomycetaceae > Streptomyces > Streptomyces macrosporus. The sequence continues at coordinate 285,195 of NZ_BAAASZ010000006.1, read as the reverse complement.
AAGAAGCTGGGGACGCCGTACCTGTGGGGCGGGGACGGGACGCCGGAGGACGGCGGGCGGTTCGACTGCTCGGGCCTGACGAAGGCGGCGTACGCGAGCGTGGGGGTCGAGCTGCCGCGCGTCGCCAACGACCAGTGGAACACCGGCCCGCATCCGAAGCGGGACGAGTTGCTCCCGGGCGACCTGGTGTTCTTCGCGCACGATCTGAACGACTCGCGGTCGATTTACCACGTGGGCATCTACGTGGGCGGTGGCTATATGATCGACGCGCCGTACACGGGCGCGAAGATCCGCTTCGATCCGATCGACACCCCCGACTACTTCGGGGCGACGAGGCCGACGGCGCCGTGACCCCCGGGGCTCCGCACGCCCCCGGTGAGCGGAGCACGAGGCGTGGGTCTCGGACCGCGGCGACGGATCACCCTCCGATAACGTCCGCGTGATCGTTCGGTGGAGGTTGGAACGTGCGGCTCGGGCAGGGCGTTGTCTTGTCCGAACAGAGCATTCCGCTACCAACGGGGGTCGGCAGCGACGAGTGAAGGGCAGCAACGCGATGGCTGAATGGGACAACCCCGACGTCGAGCTGCTCTACGACATCAACGGACTGGCCAAGGACGCCCCCGGATGGGCCGACCACCTGATGGAGTACGTGGGGGAGTACGGCACCATCGTGGCGCTGGCGCTGCTGGGCGTGTGGGCCTGGTGGATCGCGCGGCGGCGGACGGACGCGGTGAGCGCGGTGGCCGGACTGGTCTGGGCACCGCTGGCGGCCGGGGTGGCGCTGCTGGTGAACGTGCCGATCCGGGGATTCGTGGAGCGACCCAGACCTTTTCTGACCCACCAGGGGTTGGAGGTGCTGGTGGACGGGAAGAGAGACTTCTCGTTCGTCAGCGACCACGCGACGCTGGCGATGGCGCTCGCCGTGGGGATCTTCATGGTGAACAGGAAGCTCGGCCTCGTCGGCATCCTGGTGGCGGTCTTCGCGGGGTTCTGCCGGGTCTACATGGGGGTGCACTACCCCACCGACGTGATCGGCGGCCTGGCGCTGGGCACGGCCGTGGCGCTGCTGCTGGCCCCGGCGGCGCTGGCGCTGCTGACGCCGCTGCTGCGGGCGGTGGCCGCCTCTCCGGCCGGCCGCCTGGTGTGCGCGCCGGAGGTGGCGGAGCGGGCCGCGGACCCGGCGGCGCGGCGGCCGTACGACCGCGATCTGGCCGCCTGAGGCACACCTGAGGCACATCCGCGGATCGACCGGTTCCGCTCGGGTTCCATCCGGAGACCCGGCCCCCTTCGCGGGGCCGGGTCTCGGTGTTTCCCGGGGCGTTCTCGGGGGTGCCGCGGAGCGTTCTCCGGGCTCTCCGCCCGGTTCCCTCGGGGGCCGTGCCCCGGCCTCACGTCTCCCGGCCGCCCGGATGGTCCGCGGCGTCCCGACGGGCCTGTGAGCGGGCCCGCCGGGCCGGTCCGCGCCATCCGCAGGTGCAGACCGCGCTACAGAACGCGCCCTTCTCCGTGGTCGAGGTGTGGTGCTCGTCGGGCCGTGTCGACCGCTCTCCGACGTCCTTCTGCTGCACGTGCCCACGGTACCGGCCGTGACGGTGGCCGAGAGCCGTCGTTAATCGGATCGAGTTGCATGGCTTGTTCTTGGGGGTCGGCAGACGATGGTGGTCAAGCGCGGGCGGAAGGCCGCAGTCCTCGCGGCCTGTGCCGGAGTGGTGCTGACGACCCTGGCCGCCGCCGGGTGCTCCGAGCGGGGCGCCGCCGCGGCGGACGTGAGCGCCGCGGAGGCACGGGCGGCCGTGCGGAAGGCGGCCGAGGTGCTGGCGCGTTCGGGGACCTCCCGGGCGCGTACGGCGGTGGAGACCGACAGCGGCGGCACCCGCGTCACCATCCGGGGCTCGGGCGTCTTCGACTACGGGGAGCGGACCGGGCGGTTGGAGGTGGTGCTGCCGGGCGAGGCCACCGAGAACGGCGAGCGCCGGCCCATCGTGGAACTCGTCACACCGGACGCGCTCTACATGAGGAACCGGGGAGCGGGCGTCCCCGACGACAAGTGGGTGCGCGTGGACACGGCCGGCCTGCCGGACGGGAATCTGGTCACGGGGGGCGCCACGGACCCGATCAGCGCCGCCGAACTGCTGCGCGGCGCGCGGTCGGTGTCGTTCCGGGGCGAGGAGCGGCTGCACGGGGAGAAAGTGCGGCACTACCGCGGCACCGTGGACCTCGCGGCGGCGGCGCGGGAGGCCGAGCCGGGGTCGCGGAAGCGGCTGGCCGCGGCGGCGGAGGGGCTCTCCCGTCGGGCCGTGCCCTTCGACGCGTACGTGGACGAGCGGGGCCGGTTGCGGAAGGTCCGGCACCGCTTCGCCTTTCCGGCCACGGCCGGCGTGCCCGGGCGGGGGAGGGGCGGGGAGGTGTCGGTGGTCTCGACGACGACGCTGTACGGGTTCGGGGTGCCGGTGGAGATCGGGCTGCCCGAGCCGGAGGACATCTACACCGGGAGGATCGCCGCACCGTAGCGGTGGGGTGACGGCGCGTTCCGGCCCTCGCCGTCGGCGACCGTTCCTAGCCGGTGACGGTGGCGTGAAATGGTCCGGACGTGCCATGCGCCGCGGGTGCGTTCCTTCCTACCCTGGAAGTCCGTGTGCGCGAGAGGGGAGCCGGAGGAGGTGGTGCGCGTGTCCGGCGGAAACGGCGGTCCACTGGTCCAGGACCGCGTGGCCCTCGACGAGATCGAACTCTACGGCGAGCTGATGATCGCGGCCTCGACCGCGGCGGAGGAACGGCTCAGCCCCGCGCGGATCGACGAGGTGCTCCGGGTCGGACGCGACGCGGAGAGGACGGCCTGAGGCCGGCCCCGAAGGCGGAAGTCCCGGAGCCCGGGGGTCAGGTGCGCAGCAGGCGCGCGATGGCGGCCGTGGCCTCCTCCACCTTGGCGTCGATCTCGGCGCCGCCCTCGGCCGCCGCGTGGGCCACGCAGTGGCGCAGGTGCTCCTCCAGGAGTTGGAGCGCGAAGGACTGGAGCGCCTTGGTGGAGGCCGAGACCTGGGTGAGTATGTCGATGCAGTAGACGTCCTCCTCGACCATGCGCTGGAGGCCGCGGATCTGTCCCTCGATGCGCCTCAGCCGCTTGAGGTGGGCGTCCTTCTCCTTGGCGTATCCGTGCGGACCGTGGACGGTCTCTGGACGGGTGTCGGCGGTCGTCATACGGTCCTCCCGTGGTCGCCGTGAGAATGATACCCCCGCTGGGTATATCGTACCGAATGTTCCGTTCTGGGGAGCCGCGAGGCATGAGCCCCGGTACGGAGGGCACGGTTCGATGGGTGACACTGAAGAACGCCGGTTCGCTGTGACCGGATGATGTACCTAGCATCATCGAGACCGACAACGAGGCACCCCGAGGAATCCCAGTGCGCTTTCGTCTGACCCCCAGGGAGACGAGCTTCTATGACATGTTCGCCGCCTCCGCGGACAACATCGTCACCGGTTCGAAGCTCCTGATGGAACTGCTCGGGGCTGAAACATCGGCACGGTCCGAGATCTCGGAGCGCATGCGCGCGGCCGAGCACGCCGGTGACGACGCCACCCACGCCATCTTCCACCAGCTGAACTCCTCCTTCATCACGCCGTTCGACCGCGAGGACATCTACCGGCTCGCGTCGTCGCTCGACGACATCATGGACTTCATGGAGGAGGCCGTCGACCTGGTCGTCCTCTACCAGATCGAGGAGCTGCCCAAGGGCGTGGAGCAGCAGATCGAGGTCCTGGCGCGCGCGGCCGAGCTGACCGCGGAGGCCATGCCGAACCTGCGGACGATGGACAACCTCACCGAGTACTGGATCGAGGTCAACCGGCTGGAGAACCAGGCCGACCAGATCCACCGCAAGCTGCTCGCCCACCTGTTCAACGGCAAGTACGACGCCATCGAGGTCCTCAAGCTCAAGCAGATCGTGGACGTTCTGGAAGAGGCGGCCGACGCCTTCGAGCACGTGGCGAACACGGTGGAGACCATCGTCGTCAAGGAGTCCTGAACCACGTGGACACCTTTGCGCTCGTCGTGACCGTCGCGGTCGCGCTCTTCTTCACCTACACCAACGGCTTCCACGACTCCGCGAACGCCATCGCCACGTCCGTCTCCACGCGGGCGCTCACGCCCCGGGCGGCGCTGCTGATGGCCGCGGTGATGAACATGGCCGGTGCCTTCCTGGGCAGCGGCGTGGCCAAGACCGTCAGCGAGGGGCTGATCGAGACCCCGCACGGCGACAGCGGGATGGGCATCCTGTTCGCGGCGCTGGTCGGCGCGATCACCTGGAACCTGATCACCTGGTACTTCGGCCTGCCGTCCTCCTCCTCGCACGCCCTCTTCGGCGGCATGGTGGGCGCGGCGCTGGCGGGGGGCATCGCGGTGTACTGGTCCGGGGTGTTCGAGAAGATCGTCATCCCGATGTTCGTCTCGCCGCTGGTCGGGCTCGTGCTCGGCTACCTGGTGATGGCGGTCATCCTGTGGATGTTCCGCAGGGCCAACCCGCACAAGGCCAAGCGCGGTTTCCGCATAGCGCAGACGGTCTCGGCGGCGGGGATGGCCCTCGGACACGGCCTGCAGGACGCGCAGAAGACGATGGGCATCGTGGTGATGGCCCTGGTGATCGCGGACGTCCAGGACCACGGCCAGATTCCGGCCTGGGTCAAGGTCTCCTGCGCGCTGATGCTCTCCCTGGGCACGTACGCCGGCGGTTGGCGGATCATGCGGACGCTGGGACGCCGGATCATCGAACTGGACCCGCCGCAGGGCTTCGCCGCGGAGACGACGGCGGCGTCGGTGATGTACACGGCGTCGTTCATGTTCCACGCGCCGATCTCCACCACGCACGTGATCACCTCCGCGATCATGGGCGTGGGCGCCACGAAGCGGGTGAGCGCCGTGCGGTGGGGCGTCGCCAAGAACATCGTCCTGGGCTGGTTCATCACCATGCCGGCGGCCGCGCTGGTGGCGGCGGTGTGCTACTGGGTGGTCAAGCTGGCGATGGGCTGAGCCGCGCGCCGGTTCGGTCGTGCCGGTGACGGGCACGGGCGCCGAGCCGTACGGGCCCGAGAACGTGATGTGCCCGCCCCCCGGGAGCCGGGGGGCGGGCGTTTCGTCTTGCGGTGGCACCGCCATGCAGCACCGCAGACGGTCGTGACGGGCCGGGCGGATCAGCCGAAGCGGCCCGAGATGTAGTCCTCGGTGGCCTGCACCGAGGGGTTGGAGAAGATGCGCTCGGTGTCGTCGATCTCGACCAGCTTGCCGGGCTGGCCGACCGCGGCCAGGTTGAAGAACGCGGTGCGGTCCGAGACGCGCGCGGCCTGCTGCATGTTGTGGGTGACGATGACGATCGTGAAGCGCTCCTTCAACTCGCCGATCAGGTCCTCGATGGCGAGGGTGGAGATCGGGTCGAGCGCCGAGCACGGCTCGTCCATCAGCAGCACCTGCGGCTCGACCGCGATGGCGCGGGCGATGCACAGACGCTGCTGCTGACCGCCGGAGAGGCCGGAGCCGGGCCGGTTCAGACGGTCCTTGACCTCGTTCCAGAGGTTGGCGCCCTTCAGGGACTTCTCGACGATGTCGTCCAGCTCGGACTTCTTGTAGGAGCCGTTGAGCCTCAGACCCGCCGCCACGTTGTCGTAGATCGACATGGTCGGGAACGGGTTCGGCCGCTGGAAGACCATGCCGATGGTGCGGCGCACGGAGACCGGGTCGACCCCGCTCGCGTACAGGTCCTCGTGGTCGAGCATCACCTTGCCCTCGACGCGCCCGCCGGGGGTGACCTCGTGCATGCGGTTGAGGGTGCGCAGGAAGGTGGACTTGCCGCAGCCGGACGGGCCGATGAAGGCCGTCACGGAGCGGGGCTCGATGGACATCGAGATGTCCTCGATGGCCTTGTGGGAACCGTAGTAGGCGGTGAGGCCGCTGACGTCGATGCGCTTGGCCATGGGAATCACTTCTCTTCTGCTCGGGTGGCCGGGTCAGCGGCCGGTCTTCGGGGCCTTCCAGCGGGCTATGCCGCGGGCCACCAGGTTCAGGATCATCACGAAGGCGATCAGGACGAGGGCGGCGGCCCAGGCACGGTCGTAGGAGGCCTCGTTGCCGTTGGCCCACTGCTCGTAGATGTAGTACGGCAGGGACGACTGGGCGCCTTCGAAGGGGTTGTTGTTGATCGCCTGGGACCCGAACACCAGCAGCAGGATCGGTGCGCTCTCGCCGGCGATGCGGGCGACGGCGAGCATCACGCCCGTGGTGATGCCGCCGATCGCGGTGGGCAGCACCACCTTGAGGATGGTGCGCCACTTCGGCACGCCCAGGGCCAGGGACGCCTCGCGCAGCTCGTTCGGGACGAGCTTGAGCATCTCCTCGGTGGAGCGCACGACGATCGGCATCATCAGGATGGCCAGCGCCATGGCGCCGGCGAAGCCGGAGTAGCCGAAGTCCAGGATGATGATCCAGAAGGACAGGATGAACAGACCGGCGACGATCGAGGGGATGCCGGTCATGACGTCGACGAAGAAGGTGACGGCCTTGGCGAGCCTGCCGGTCCCGTACTCGACGAGGTAGATCGCGGTCAACAGGCCGATGGGCGCCGCGATCAGCGTGGCGAGGCCGACCTGCTGCACGGTGCCGATGATGGCGTGGTAGATGCCTCCGCCGGGCTGGAGGGTGATCACGCCGTTCATGGAGTGGGTGAGGAAGTAGACGTCCAGCACCTCGACACCGCGGGCGATCGTCTCCCAGATCAGGGAGGCGAGCGGGACCACGGCGACCAGGAAGCTGACCCACACCAGGCTGGTGACGAGCCGGTCCTTCGCCTGACGCCTGCCCTCGACGATCGAGGCGAGGACGTAGGTGGCCACGATGTAGAGGATCGCGGCGATCAGGCCCCACTGGACGCGGCTGGCCAGTCCGGCCGCCAGGCCGATGCCGACGCCGATGCCCGCGGAGAGCACCGCCAGGCCGGCGGGAGCCCAGCGCGGGAGGCGGGGCTGCTTGAGCGTGCCTCCGGGGAGCGGCGTGGCGACCGGGGGCTTTTCCATGACTGCGTTGCTCATCAGGCGTTCGCCCCCGAGTACTCCTTGCGGCGGGCAATGATCATGCGGGCGGCGCCGTTCACCAGCAGGGTGATGACGAACAGGACGAGACCGGAGGCGATCAGGGCGTCACGGCCCAGGTCGCCGGCCTCCTTGAAGCCCGCGGCGATGTTCTGTGCGAAGGTGCCGCCGCCCGGGTTGAGCAGGCTGACGTTGATCAGGAAGCTCGGGGAGAGGACGGTGGCCACCGCCATCGTCTCGCCGAGGGCGCGGCCCAGGCCGAGCATCGAGGCGCTGATCACGCCGGAACGGCCGAACGGCAGGACGGCCATCTTGACGACCTCCCACCGGGTGGCGCCGAGCGCGAGCGCGGCCTCCTCCTGCATCTTCGGGGACTGCTTGAAGACCTCGCGGCTGACGTTGGTGACGATCGGCAGAATCATGATCGCCAGGAGGATGCCGGCGGTGAACAGCGAGCGCGCGGCGCCGCCGTCGTAGGCGAAGACGCCGGTCCAGCCGAGGTACTCGTCGAGCCACTCGTACAGGCCGGTCAGGTGCGGCACCAGGAACAGGGCGCCCCACAGACCGTAGATGATGCTGGGGACCGCGGCGAGCAGGTCGACGACGTACCCCAGCGGCGCGGCCAGCCTGCGCGGGGCGTAGTGCGAGATGAACAGGGCGATGCCGACGGCCACCGGGACCGCCAGCACCATCGCGATGATCGAGCTGACGACCGTGCCGTACGCCAGGACCGCGATGCCGAAGACCGGCGGGTCGGCGTTGGGATTCCACTCGAAGGTGGTGAGGAAGTTGCCCTCGTTCTGGGCGATGGCGACCACGGCCCGCCAGGTGAGGAAGACCGCGATGGCGGCCATGATCACCAGCAGGGTGATGCCGGACCCCTTGGAGAGGCCCAGGAAGATCCGGTCGCCCGGCCGGGCGGCCGAGTTTCCGGGTGGCGCCTTGGGCGGGGGAACGGATGCGGTGGGTGCTATGTCCATGGTGTCTCCGGTCTGATGAGGGGGGTCATCCCCTGGCGGCGGTGCACCGGATGGGTTGATCGCGTGCGGATGGGGGACGGGTCGGCGGACGCGGCCGGGCGGCCGGACCCGCTGTCGGTGCGGGGCCGGCCGCCTCGGGCGTCAGGCGAGGGAGTCGATGGTCGAGCGGACCTTGGTGATGATCTCGTCGGGGATCGGGGCGTAGCCGGCCTCGGCGAGGGACTGCTGGCCGTCCTCGCTGGCCGTGTAGCTCAGGAAGGACTTGGTCAGGTCCAGGGACTCCTTGTTGTTGCCCGTGTCGCAGACGATCTCGTAGGTCACCAGGACGATCGGGTAGGCACCCTCGGCGTCGGTGGCGTAGTTCAGCTCCATGGCCATGTCCTTGCCCTCGCCGACGATCTTGCCCTCGGCGATGGCCTTGGAGGCGTTCTCGACGGTGGCCTCGACCGGCTTGCCGGCGCCGGTGTCCAGGTCCACGGTCGGGATGCTGTTGCCGGTGGCGTAGGAGAGCTCGAAGTAGCCGATGGCGCCCTCGTTGTTCTTGACGTTCGTGGCGACGCCGGAGGAGCCGTCGGCCGACTGGCCGCCCTTGCCGGCCCAGGCCTTGGAGGGCTCGTACTTCCAGGACTCGGGGGCGGCGGCGTGCAGGTACTCGGTGAAGTTGTCGGTGGTGCCGGACTCGTCGGAGCGGTGGAACGCCTGGATCTTGGTGGACGGCAGGTCGACGTCCGGGTTCAGCTTCTTGATCGCCTCGTCGTCCCACCGGGTGATCTTCGAGTCGAAGATCTTGGCGATGGTGTCGGCGTCCAGGACCAGGTTCTCCACGCCGGGGAGGTTGTATCCGACGGCCACCGGGCCGCCGACCATCGGCAGGTTGATGCCCTGGCCGTTCTTGCAGATCTTCTTGGACTGCTCGATCTCCTGCTCGTCCAGGGCGGAGTCGGAGCCCGCGAAGCCGGTCTTGCCCTGGAGGAACTCCTGGATGCCCGCGCCGGAGCCGGTGGGCTTGTAGTTGATGCCGACGCCCTCGCAGGCCGCCTGGTAGTTCTTGATCCAGATGTCCATCGCGTTCTTCTGGGCACTGGAACCGGAGGCGAGCAGGTTGCCCTCGCCGTCGCACTTGATGTTGCTCGCGGCCTTGGTGCCGCCGCCCGCGTTCGTGCCCCCGGTGTTGTCGTCCGAACCACAGGCGGTCAGCACCAGGGCGCTGGAGACCGCGACGGCGCCGACAGCGATCGCGCGAAGCCGGTGGGTGGGCTGAAGCTTCACTTCGTTCAGTTCCTTCCTGGGGCCCGCCGGTGGGGTCGGCAAGCGATGAGTAACCGGGACGTCTTCAGGATGTGGAGCGGTCCGCATCCGCCGGCGACCGGACGCGCACCCCGTAAGGCCGAAATTAGGCAGGACAGGTGAAGCGCCCGACGGCCGAGAGTGAACGCGAGGTGAACCTCGGCGGACGGCACAGTTGCGTGGCTTTCCCCCGTACGGGGGGCGTGCGCCCCGCGCAGGTGCGCGCGCGGTCTGTTGCCGGGGCGTGTGGTCGTGGCACTATCCCCGGCGGTGACTCGTTACGCACGGGTAGGCACGGCGTGGAAGGGAGACGCGTGGGACGGCAGGGGGAGGGCGCTCGGGAGGCCCGCCGTGGGGCGCTGACGGGAGCCGCGGTCGCGTGCGCGCTCGTGTGCGCGCAGCTCGCGCTGCTGGTGGGGCCCGCGGGGAGCGCGTACGCGGACCCGGGCGGTCCCGGGCCGAAGGAGACGCCGGGAGCCGGGGCGCCCGACGGGCCCTCCGCCGGCGAGGAGCCCGCCGACGAGGAGAGCACCGCCCGGCTGGACGAGATCCGCAAGAAGATCGAGAAGCTCCACGACAGGGCGGAATCGGCCACCGAGGAGTACAACGCGGCCAGTGAACGGGCCGAGAAGCAGCGGTCCGAGATCGTGCGGCTGGCCCAGGCCATCGCACGGACCCGGGGGCAGCTGGCGGACCTGACGGACCGGGCCGGCGCGATGGCCCGCGCCCAGTACCGCGGCAGCGGACTGCCGCCCGAGGCGCGGCTGGTCCTGGAGGACGACCCGGAGGACTTCCTGCGCGACCTCGGCCTGCTCCGCAAGGGCGAGCGGGCGACCGAGGGCCTGCTGGGGAAGCTGCGGAACGCCCGGAAGAACCTCGACGAGTACGCGGACGAGGCCACCGGCCGGTGGGCGAAGCTGGAGTCCGACCGCAAGAAGAAGGCGGCGGCGAAGAAGAGGGTCGAGGCCGAGCTGGAGAAGGCCGAGGAGCTGGAGTCCCGGCTCGCGGCCGAGGAGCTGGAGCGCCTGAGGGAGCTGGAGGACGAGGCGGCCTGGGCGCGCCAGGCGAGGTGGCTGGACACCGGCGTGCTCGACGAGATCGACGGCAGGGCCTCGGCGCGCGGGAAGAAGGCCATCGCGTACGCCATGGCGCAGATCGGCAAGGACTACGAGTGGGGCGCCGAGGGCCCCGACACCTTCGACTGCTCGGGCCTGATGCTGCGCGCCTGGGAGGCGGCCGGCATGCGCATCCCGCGGACCTCGCAGGAGCAGTGGCGGCGACTGCCGAAGGTGGAGATCACCGACATGCGCCCCGGCGACCTGATCGTCTACAAGAAGGACGCCGGCCACGTCGGGATGTACGTGGGCGACGGGATGATGGTCCACGCCCCCCGGACCGGGCGGCAGATCACCCTGGCCGGAGCGGGTTCGCTGCCGATCCTGGGGGTGGTACGGCCGGACGAGTAGGCGCGCCGGCCGGCCGCCCCGGCCGTTTGGCATATGCCACAAAGCATTCCGCGCACCCTGCGGGGACCGATAAGGTCGCCCGGGGCGTCCTCACCCGGACGCCTGTGTGCCCTCGGGGGGAGGGAAGAGGACTTCGGACATGCCCGTATCGATGGGCAACGAGCCGGCGACCGCGGCGCTGCCGCGGCAGTCGACCGAGCCGGAGGCGGTCTCCGGCAGCCTGACCCTGCTGGTCATCGAGGACGATCCGGCCGGCTCCCTGGCGATCCCCGAGATGCTCGACGCCTCGGGGGAGCGGGTGCGGGTCCGTACCGCCCGCAACCTCACCGAGGCCGAGCGGCTGCTCACCGACGACGTCCACTGCATCCTGCTCGACCTCGCCCTGTCCGACGGCGCGGCGGCCAGGGGCGGGGAGGGGGACGAGCTGGCCATCCTGCGCAGGGTGCTGCGGCTGGCGCCCCGCCACGCGGTGCTGGCGCTCACCGCCGAGGACGACGCCGAGCGCGCGGCCGAGGCCGTACGGGTCGGGGCGCAGGACTTCCTCTTCCGCGGCGAGCTGGACGGGCGGCTGCTGAGCCGGGCCATCCGGTACGCGGTCGAGCGCAAGCGGGCGGACCTGGCGCAGCGGCAGCTCACCGAGTCGCGGCTGCGGGCCCAGGAGAACGCCCGGCTGGAGCGCGGACTGCTGCCGACGCCGCTGCTGGACGGCTCGGAGCTGCGGTTCGCCGCCCGCTACCGGCCGGGACGGTCACGGGCCCTGCTGGGCGGTGACTTCTACGACACCGTGCGCACCGCCGACGGCACCGTCCACGCGATGATCGGCGACGTGTGCGGGCACGGCCCGGACGAGGCGGCGCTGGGGGTGGAGCTGCGGATCGCCTGGCGGGCGCTGACCTTCGCCGGGCTCTGCGGCGACGAGCTGCTGGGCACCCTCCAGCGGGTGCTGGAGCACGAGCGCTCCAGCGAGGAGATCTTCGCCACCCTGTGCACGGTGGACATCGCCCCGGACGGGCGGCGGGCCGGGGTGTGCCTGGCCGGTCACCCCGCGCCGCTGGTCGCGGGGGGCGGGCGCGGTCCGCGGCTGCTGCCCGACGAGGACTGCGGCGGCCCGGCGCTGGGGGTGCTGCCGAACGCCCGCTGGCCCCGCATGCAGGTGGAGCTGGGCGGGACGTGGAACCTGATGATGTACACGGACGGGCTGATCGAGGGCCGGATCGGCCAGGGCGACCGACGGCTCGGCCAGGACGGCATGCTCGGGGTCGTCGCACAGCGGATGGCGGCCGGGCTGCGCGGCGAGGAACTGCTGGACGCCGTGCTGGCGGAGGTGCGGGACCTCAACGGCGACGAGCTGACGGACGACGTGGCGGTACTGCTGCTCGACCGGGGCTGACCCCCGCCGCCCGTCCGCCCGGAAGCGGTCAGCGTCCGCCGTTGTACGGCCCGTAGGGTCCGTCGCTGCTGCTGCCGCGGCGGAAGCCGCCGCCCCGGCCGCCCTCGCCGATCCGGATGAGCGCGGGCCGCACGTCCACCATGTACACGATGTTCGCGATCAGGCCGGCGATGACCAGCAGGAAGAAGCCGGGGACGAGCAGGTTCGCGGCGGCGGTCAGACCGAGGATGATCAGCCAGAACTGCTTGGTGTTCTTGTCCGCGGCCCGGTAGGCGTCCTCGCGCCGCAGGACCGCGTCGACGAAGCAGAAGACGGCGAAGACGAGCAGGCCCAGGCGGACCCAGGACATCAGTCCGTAGAAACCTTCCAACAGCACGTTGGCCACCATCCCGTCCGTGAGCCGGTCATCGGCTCTCCACGCTACCGGCCGAGGGGCCGGACACGAAGGGTGTGCCCGGCCCCGGCCCGTTTCACGACTCCGACGTCTCCTGCTTCGACGCCTCCTGCCGCGGCGTCTGCTTGGCGGCCTTCTTCGCGGCCGTCTCCTTCTTCGCGACGGCCTTGGGCGTGGGGGGCGCGGCGGTCTTCCTCGCGGTGGCCGGGGCGCCGGCGGTGGTCTTGCGCGGCGTGGCGGTCTTCCGGGCCGCCGCCTTCTTCGCGGCGCCGGTCTGGGTGGTCCTGCTGCGGGCCGTGGTCCTCCGGGCGGCCGCCGCCCTGGCCTGGGGCTTCTTCTCCTCCTCTTCCACGACGACGACCTCGCTGCGCCCGCGGGCCCTGCTCAGGTCCTTGCCGGCGCCGTTCTTCTCCCCGCGCCAGGTCTGCACCGCATCGCGTCCGCGCTCGGCCAGCTCGCCGTACCCCTCGCGCGCCTTGACGGCGTACTCGGCGGCGAGTCCGACGCCCTGGAGGGCCAGGTGCTGGGCCTGGTCGCGGAGCTTCTTGAGGTCGGTGTCGATGCCGGACAGCGCCGCGGTCAGCTTCGACTGGGTCTGCTTCGCCTGCTGGGCGAGGCGCTCCTGTACGGCCTTGGGGTCCGCCGCCTTCTCCCGTACGGCGGCCAGGCGCTCGGGTGCCGTCTCGCGGAGCTTGTCGATCAGCCCGGCGGCGAAGTACAGCGGGGTGGGGCTGGTCAGGACCTTGCGGATGTCGTTGGTCTTGGTGGTGGTGGGCATTGAGGGTCCCTCCTGGTCATGGGCTCGTGGGCTTCGCTTCGGTGGAGGGGGCGTCCTCGGCCTCCGCGCTGGAAGCGTCGTCGGTGTGTCCGTTCTCCTTGCGGAACGACCCGTAGATCTGCAGCAGCACCTGCTTCTGCTGCTCGTTGATCGACGTGTCGGCCAGGATCGCGCTGCGCACCTCCAGCCCGGCCTGGTCCCTCTCGTCGAGGATCCCGGCCCGGACGTAGAGCGTCTCGGCGGATATCCGCAGCGCCTTGGCGAGCTGCTGGAGGATCTCCGCGCTGGGCTTGCGCAACCCCCGTTCGATCTGGCTGAGGTACGGATTCGACACCCCGGCGGCGTCGGCGAGCTGCCGCAGGGAGAGCTGCGCGTTGCGCCGCTGCTCCCGCAGGAACTCGCCGAGATTGCCGACATGCAGTGAAGCCATGCCTCCACGGTGCCTTGTTCTGCTAACTTTTGCAAGCAAGTGCTTGCAGGAGTGTTATGCCTGCCCGGTTCGGGGACCGGACCGCCCCTCACGCCAGGTGCACCTCCAGCGCCGCCCGGACGGCCGACTCCAGGGCGCCCTCGATCCAGGCGGTCCTGATCGAGGTGTGGTCGCCGGCGAAGAACAGCGGGCCCTCCCGGGTGCCGGCGTGCGGGAAGAGCTCGGTGTGCTGGCCGGGCAGCGGGACGGCCGCCTCGCCGCCCGCGTACGGGTCCCGCTGCCAGCTCTGGGTCCGCCCGACCCCGGTGTGGAAGACCTCCACGCGCTGCCCGTACACCTGCTGGAGGCCGCGCAGGGCGTACGGGTAGCGGTCCTCGTCGTCCAAGGCGTCCCAGCGCCGCGCGTCGTCGGCCCAGCCGTAGGAGGCCAGGACGACCCCGCCCTCGCTGCCCTCCACGCGGTGCGAGGGGAGGAGCACGAACCGGTTGGGGTTGTCGCACACCGAGCCGCCGCCGGTGACGCCCGCCGCCTCCGGCTGGTCCCGGGAGACCCAGCGGTACGCGGCGTAGCGCACGCGCCGGGCCTCGGAGACGTGGCCGCGCGGCACGGACGGGTGCGCGCCCAGCAGGCTGCCGTCGTCGGGCGCGCGGCCCGTGCGGTAGTCGTCGTACAGCCCCGGCCGCACCTTCTCCAGCTCGCGCCGCCAGTCGGCCTCGTCGAACTCCCACCAGCGGCGGCTGAACTCCAGCAGCACCTTGGTGGCGCTGTCGTAGTGCAGCTCCGCGACGGCCCGGCGCTTGCCGTACGACAGCGACGGGGCGATCTGCACGTGCCGCAGCGCGGGGAAGGGCACGGTGACGACGGCGCAGTCGCCGGTGAACTGCTCGCGCACCACCGTGCCGTCGCGGCCCTCGGAGACGGTGTCGATCCACACCCGCGGTCCGTCGGGGCCGATGTGCGGGGTGTCGTCGCGGTCGCCCTCCCCGTCCCCGCGGTACTCGATGCGGGTCGCGCGGCGGTCGAGCCGCACCCGGTGGTGGATCCGCTCCAACAGCGCGTCGGTCAGCGTGGCGGTGCCGCCCTCCAGCTCCCAGTAGGTGGGGCCGGGGCTGACCAGGGACCAGCCGACGAAGCTGTGGAGGAAGGAGAGCGGGAGCCGGGCGGTGAGGTTCTCCAGGGTGCCGATCAGGTCGATCGTGCGCTCGTCGAGCGCCGCGTGCTCGGCCAGGAAGCGGTGCATCGACCAGTGGCCGAACCGCTGGACGATCCGCGCCCAGCCCGCCAGGCGCTCCGGCAGCGGCTTGTCCAGGCGCCGGCCGTCGGAGCCGACCGTGCTGTACTCGTCGCGGATCGGGTCCAGGGCGCGGAGCAGGATCGTCGGGGCGGGGACGTCCACGTACGCGTCGGGCACGCCGAAGGAACGATTCACGGCCCGCGGCGACCGCAGGTAGTCGGCGCGGCGGACCCGGATGCCGTTGACGTCGATCCACGAGCGGTGCGCGGGCCGGCCCCGGTCGTCCACGTCCACGTGGTGGAAGCGGCGGCGCTTCAGCCCGAGCCGGTCGATCAGGCCCATGGTCAGCTTGTGGTGGCCGGGGATGCGCATGGCCCCGGCCTCCGCGTACTGCCGGGGGTCGGCGAAGGGCTGCCCGGCGCGCTCGTGGCCGCCGGAGCGGAAGGTCTTCACGCGACCGCCCACCCGATTGCCGTTGGCCTCGATGACGGTGACGTGGTGTCCGGCCTGGTCGAGCAGCACCGCGGCGGCCAGCCCGGCCGGCCCCGCCCCGACGACCAGCACCTTCTTGGGCGGCCGGGCGGTGCCGGGGACGGCGCGGGGCAGGCCCTCGTGGTGGAGGACCTTGGCGTACCGCGGGACCAGTTCGTTGTCGTTCTCGTCCAGCAGGAGGATGGCGCGGGCCACCGCCAGACAGGTCTCCCAGTCGGCGGCGCCCGCGGCGGCGGGCGTGTCGGGGGCGGAACGGGCCGGGGGCGCGGGGGCGGTGACACCGAGTCCGGCGACGGCGGCGACCGTCCCGGCACCCGCGGTGAACCGCCGCCGCGACAGAGGCGCGTCGGAGGTGTGGTCCTGGTGCATGGGCTCTGCCTACGGCCGCGCCGCCCCGCCGGACCGTCGGCACACGGGAGGGACCGTCGAATTCCCCCATACGGCACGCCCGTTCGGCGCGAAAAGCCGTTGATTCGGGGGTGGGCGCGTGGGGCATGGTGCCCCCATGGAGACCGCGATCCCCGACCTCGTCACCCTGCGCCCCCTGGACGAGGAGCTGCTGTCCGCGCTGTTGGCCACGGCCGTCGCCGAGGCCGACCCCCGCGAGGTGATGCCGCCGACCGAGGAGGACGGGCCCGCCGGGTGGACGGAGCCGCGCCGGGAGGCGTTCCTGCGCTTCCACCGGTCGCGCTCGCTGGGTCCCGAGCCGGCGGAGGACGTGTACGCCGTCGTCGTGGCGGAGACGGGCGAGACGGGACGGGTGGAGGAGACGGTCGCGGGAGCGGCCCGGCTGGTCCCGGGCCCGGAGCCGGACACCGTCGAGGCGGGGCTGTGGCTCGGACGCTCCTACCGGGGCCGGGGAGTGGGCACGGCGGTGTTCGCCCGTCTCGTCGAGACGGCCCGCGAGAGCGGCGCCGCCCGCCTGTTCGCCCGGACGAGTACGGCCAACGCCGCCACCCGGCGCATGCTCACGGCGGCGGGCGCCGAACCGGAACGGCACCAGGACGGGACGGTCACGGCGTGGCTGACCCTGCGCCGGCCGGCCTGACGGTTCGGGCGGGGCGGAGGGGAACCGGTCCGCGGGGGATTCCCCCACGCCTTCGGGACGGGCGCCGCCCGGACATAAGCCCGACGTCTCGCCTCTGTGGCGACTAGCATCACCGGTTATGGAACTCCGGCAGTTGCAGTATCTGGTCACCGTGGTGGAGGAGGCCGGCTTCACCCGCGCCGCCGCACGTCTGCACGTCGCCCAGCCCGGCGTGAGCGCGCAGATACGGCAACTGGAGAAGGAGCTGGGCCAGCCGCTGCTGGACCGCTCCGGCCGGTCGGTGCGCCCCACGGAGGCGGGCGAGGCGGTGCTGCCGTACGCGCGGGCCGCGCTCGCCGCCGTCGAGGGCGTGCGCCACGTCGTGGAGGAGTACACCGGGCTGCTGCGCGGCCACGTCACGGTCGGGCTGTTCTCCGCCGCGGCCACGCACGACCTGGACGTGGTCTCCGTGCTGGCCGACTTCCACGACGACCATCCGCGGGTCGAGATCACCCTCACCGAGGACGTCTCGGACCGGATGCTCGCCGCCCTGCACCGCGGCGAACTGGACGTCGCGGTGATCGGGCTCACCGGCGAGGAGCCGCCGCCGGGCGTCTCGCTCCAAGTGGTGATCGACGAGCCGCTGGTCGCGGCCGTCCCCCCGGACGACCCGCTCGCCTCCCGAGCGGACCGCGCGACCGTCACGTTGGCCGCCCTCGGCGACCGGACGCTGATCAGCCTCCCGCGCGGCACCGGGCTGCGCGGCGTCCTCGACCGGGCCTTCGCCGAGGCCGGGGCCCGGCCCCGCGTCGGCTTCGAGGCCGCCGCGCCCCACGTCCTCGCCGAACTCGCCGCGCGCGGCCTGGGCGTGGCCGTGCTGCCGGCGGCCTCGGCGGCCGAACACACCGACCGGCTGCGGGTGTTGGAGATCGTCCGGCCCCGGCTGCGCGGCCGGATCGCCCTGGCCTGGCGCACGGACGGCCCGGCCGCCCCCGCGGCCCGAGCCTTCCTGGACCGGCTGCGCAAGGCCCTCCCCGGGCCGACGATCCCGGCCGGGGCATCGGCGTAAAGGACGGGCGACGGGCGGGGAAGGGGCCGCACCCGGCCGGAGACGGCGACACGCCCGGATTCCGGCCACGGTCGGCGACGGACCTGGCCGAAACGGAACGGACGGCGATCGTCGCCGTTCCCTAGGCTCGGCGCATGGTCATCTGGTTGAACGGCACCTTCGGCGCGGGCAAGACCACCACCGCCGGCGAACTGGTCGCGCTGCTGCCCGAGGCACGGATCTTCGACTCCGAGCAGGTCGGCTCCATGCTGCGGCACGTCCT
Organism: Streptomyces macrosporus; assembly: GCF_039533145.1. Lineage (NCBI taxonomy): Bacteria > Bacillati > Actinomycetota > Actinomycetes > Kitasatosporales > Streptomycetaceae > Streptomyces > Streptomyces macrosporus. The sequence continues at coordinate 267,315 of NZ_BAAASZ010000006.1, read as the reverse complement.
GGACTCGGTGCCGGTCGACGACTTCCAGCAGTGGCCGCCCTGGCGCGGCCTGGTCGTGGAGACGATCGGGCAGCTCCTGGACTACCTCGGCGGCACCCTCGTCGTCCCGCAGACCGTGCTCGTGGAGCGGTACTGGACGGAGATCCGCGACGGTCTGGCCGCCGCCGGGATTCCCGTCCACCACGTCCTGCTGCACGCCGACGACGCCGCCCTCGTCCACCGCATCGAGACCGACACCAAGCCCGAGAGCGCGGGCGCCGGGCAGTGGCGCCTGGACCGCCTCGCCGCCTACCGGGAGGCGCTGCCGTGGCTGCGGCGGGAGGCCGAGGTCGTCGACACCACGCGCCTCCCGCCGGACCGCGTCGCCCGGACGGTCGCCGGCCGCGTGGGGTGAGCCCGGCCGGTCCGCGTCCGGCCCGGCCCGGGGAAGAGACACGGGAGGAGCGCCCTCGTGCCGTACGGTCCCGCGTCCGACGCCGTCGAGGACGCCCTCTTCGGCGAGATCCGCGTCCGGTCGTACCTCGGGACGGGAAGGGTCGAGGTCGAGGGTCCGGCGGTGCCTCCCGTCACGGTCCACCGGGCCCCCGGGGCGGAGCGCGGGGGCCGCGTCGCCATCGGCGTCCGCCGCGCCGGCCGCCTCGCCGTGACCGTCGACGGCGAGCCCGCCTCCGTCTCCCCGGGCCGGGGCCCGCGCCGCCGCGCGGTGCGCGTCACCCACCGGGGGAGCCGGTACCGGCTGAAGCCGCGCCGCCTGCGCCGCGGGCGATCGCTGCTGACCAGGGACGGGCACCGCCTCGGGCACTTCCGCTCCGACGGCCGGCGGGCGCCGGCGGAGTGGAGCGGGGGCGCCTCGGTGTCGGCCCGGGACGCCGCCGTCGGGTACGCGCTCGCCGCCGCCTTCGGCCGGTGGGAGGAGCCGTGGTGGTCCAAGGCGTTCGACAGGGCCGGCGACCTCCTCGACGCGGTGTTCTCCGGCTGAGACCGCCCGCTGTCCCGACCGCGCCTCATCCGCGCCGGTGGACCTCCTCGCCGCGGATGTGGGTCTCGGCCACCCGCACCCGGTCGATCTCCTCGACGGGCACGGTGAACACGTCCCGGTCCAGGACGACGAAGCTCGCGTCGTACCCCGGCGCGATCAGCCCCACACCCGGAAGGTCCGCGAGCCGGCGGGCGCGCCCGGTGTAGAGCAGCAGCGCCTGCGGCACGGTGAGCGCCTGCTCCGCGACGATGTCCGCGCCGTTGTACGCCCGGCGGGTGACGGCGGCCTGGACGGAGGTGAAGACGTCGTCCGGGTCGGCCCAGGTGGTGGCCGGGGCGTCCGACGACAGCGCCAGCCGGTCGAGCCCGGCGTACAGGCTCCGCAGCGGGTAGGCGCGCCGGTACCGCTCGGGCGACAGGTTCCGCACGTAGCTGTCGTGCTCGGCGAAGAAGAACACGATCTGGGTGACGACCCCGAAGTCCATGCGGGCCGCCCCGATCCGCCGCACGTGCTCGTCCGTCATCAGGGTGGCGTGGTCGATCCGCACCGACGGGACGCCCTCCAGCCAGGGCTCCTCGTCGGCGAAGAGGTCGATCACGTGCCCGATCGCCCGGTCGCCCATGGCGTGGAAGACCAGTTGGAGCCCGTTGCGGCGGGCGTAGGCGTGGGCGGCGCGGATCGCCTCGTCGGTGAGCGTGCGCATCCCGTGGTCGTCGGAGCCGGGGTAGGGGTCGGCCGTCCAGGCGGTGCGGTTGGAGATCGAGCCGTCCATGAACAGCTTCAGGCCGCCGACCCGCACGTCGCCCGTGCGGGCGGAGGCGGGCAGGTCGGGCGGGGTGCCGTCGGAGGCGGCCGTCAGCGCCGCCCAGTCGTAGTAGAGGACGACCCGCTGCCGCATGCCCGACTCCCGGGCGCCGCGGTAGAGGTCGAGGTGGTCGTACGGTTCCCGCCGGGCCATCATGTCGGTCACGGCGACGATGCCGCGCTCGTCGTAGTGGGCGGCGGTCCCGGCGAGTTCGCGCACGGCGTGCGCGTGGTCCCGCGTCTCCTTGGCGGCGAGCACCGCGTCGTTGGCGGCCAACTCCATCAGGACGCCGTCGGGTTCGCCGTCCTCGCGGCGGCCGAACCGCGCCCCCGGCGGGTCCGGGGTGTCCCGGGTGATGCCCGCGAGTTCGAGGGCGCGGGTGTTGCAGACGCCCGAGTGGCAGTCCGAGCGCCGCACGTACACCGGCTGGGTGGTCGAGACCCGGTCCAGGTCCGCGGCGGTCGGGGTCCTGCCCTCGGCGAGCTTGGACTCGTCGTAGCCCCACCCCTCGATCCACACGTCCTCGCCCCGCCCGGCCCTCGGGGACCGGCGCAGCGCCTCGACCATCTCCTCGATGTTGCCGACGTGGGGCGGGGTGCAGGCCACCGCCCCCAGGTTCCCGGCGACCAGGGACGGGTGGGTGTGCACGTCGACGAAGCCGGGCAGGACGGTGCGGCCCTCCAGGTCGACGCGCTCGACGTGCTCGTCCGTCGGGGCGTCGGCCGTCTCCCCGACCCACACGACGCGTCCGTCCGCCACGGCGAAGGCCGACACGAAGTCGTCCTCGCCGCGCCCGGTGAAGACCTTTCCGTTCACGTGGAGCCGCTGCGGCATGGCGCCGGCCTTCCTTCCCCTCGGTCCTCTCGGTGACGTCCGGCGCGGGGCGCCCGGCCGGTCGCGCGGTGTGGGCGGTGTCGGTGGTCTCGGTGGCCTCGGTGGTGTCGGGCCCTTCGGCCGTGCGGTCGTGATCGTCATGGTGGCACCGCCCGCGACCCGCGGGAAGCCCCGGTCGTCCGTTCGTCCGCCGGTCACCGACTCGCCACGCCCGCCCGGTAGGTGTGGCCCCGGCACGGGAACCGGGGGGCGCGGTCGGACAGGGGAGGGTGTGGAACTTTCCTTGCGAGCCCGCGTGCGGGCCGGTGATCCGGCCGCGTTCGGGGAGCTCTTCGACGAGTACGCGACGGTCGTCCACCGCTACGCGGTCCGTGTGACGGGGGACTGGTCGGCGGCCGAGGACGTGGTGTCGCTGACGTTCCTGGAGGGCTGGCGGCTGCGGGAGACGGTGCGTCCCGACGGGGAGAGCCTGCGTCCCTGGCTGCTGGGCATCGCCACCAACGTCATGCGCAACACCGCACGCGCGGCGCGGCGGCACCGCGCCGCGCTCGCCCGGCTGCCGGCGAAGGAGGTGGTGCCCGACTTCGCCGACGAACTGGTCGGCCGGATGGCCGACTCCGAGCGGCTGGCGGCGGCCCGAAGGGCCCTGGCCCGGCTGCGCCGGACCGAGCGCGAGGTGTTCGTGCTGTGCGTGTGGTCCGGGCTGGACTACGCGGCGGCGGCCGAGGCCCTGGGCGTGAAGGTCGGCACGGTGCGCTCCCGGCTCTCCCGGGCCCGGGCCCGGCTGCGCGGGCTGACGGACGCCGAGTTGGAGCGCCCACGGGAGGCGACCCCACGGCAGGCGACCGGAGAACCGGAACCACCCGCCGGCCGCGGACAGGTACAGGGCGGCCGCACCGAAGCGGCCCGGTCGACACGAGAGAGGACGCGATGAACGCCACTCCCCGGCGGAGCCCCGAACTGGCCGAGCGCGAGGAACTGGCCCGGCTGCTGCCGCCCCCCGGCGCTCCGGACCTCCCTCCCGGCCGGCACCGCCTCCTGAAGGAGCACCTGATGCGAGAGATCCACCATGCCGCCGCGCCGGCCGCGCCCGCCCGCCCCCGCCCCGGGCGCCGCCTGGCCCTGATCGCGGTACCGGCGCTGGTCGCGGCCGCCGTGGCCGCCGGAGTGACGGTCGGCGGGGCGTCCGACGGCGGTGCGCCCCCGGCGGCCGGCACCACCGTCGCCGGCGGCGAGCGGCAGGAGGCCGTGCGGCTGCTGGACCGCGTCGCCACCGCGGCGTCCGCCCGGAAGCCCGCCGAGGTCCGCGACGACCAGTACGTCTACGTCCGGACCCAGGGCACCCGCGAGGTCGGGGACGAGGGCACCGACCGCATCCGGCGCGAGGACTGGCACGCCGTGGACGGCGAACGCGACGGCCTCGCCCGGCTGGACGTCCTCTCCGGACCCTCGAAGGACGGTCCCGCCTCCGAGGAGGGCCACGACATCAGGCTGGAGGCCGACCCGAACCGGACCGTCTACCGGGAACTGGAGAAGCTGCCCACCGACCCCGACACGCTGCTGGAGAAGCTCTACGCCGACACCGCGGGCCAGGGGCCGAGCCGTGACGAGGCGGTCCTGGAGACGATCGAGGCCATGCTCCCGACCGCCACCCTCCTGCCCGAGGTGAACGCGGCGCTCTACCGGGCCGCGGCGGAGATCCCCGGCGCCACCGTGGACCACGACGCGCGGGACGCCGCCGGACGGCGCGGGGTGGGCCTGGTCTTCGAGGACGCCCGCGGGGGCGAGGTGGTCTGGGTCTTCGACAGGACCGAACTCACCTACCTCGGTTCGGAGGAGACGGCCGTGCTCGGCGTCGGCGTGGTCGACGAGCCCGGCCGGACCCCGGCCCGCCCCTCCGACGACCGGACCGTCTGACCCGTCGGGACGTGGAGCGGCAGCGCGCGGAACCGTGCCTCCGGCGGCTTGTGGACAAGCCGCCGGAGGCACGGTCCGTTGTTCGGCGAGGCCGCGCCCGGACGGCGGCGAGGACGGCGGTGGACCGCGCCGGCGCCCCGATCCCCGGCCGACCGACCCGTACGGCGGGAACGCTCACGGCAGGTCGCGGCGGCTGCGGGCGTTGGCGGCGGCGAGGCGGGCGCTGAGCTGTTCGCGCGGGGTGAGCGGCCGGACCTCGTCCGGCCTCGCGTCCCACTCCCGCCCGCCGCCCAGCGGGCGCAGCCAGACCCGCCCGGGGTGGAGGTCCATCACCTCCCCCACCCGGCCGTCCCGCAGGTCCCGGGCCACCGAACCGACCTCGACGCGGGGGAGGGCATCCCGCTCCCGAGCCCCTTCCGTGGTCATCGCGTCGCCCACGTCCTCAGCGCGTCCAGGGCCTCCTCCGGCAGCTCGGAGAGCGGCACGGTCGGGACGAAGACCGGGGCGACCGCGGTGCGTACGGGCGTCGGCGTCCACCAGAACCCCCCGTCGTCGAGGCCGAGCAGGATCTCCGCCGTCGTGCCGGTGCCCGCGCCCCTGGTGGCGCGGGCGAAGTCCTCGCTGTCGGCGAAGACCGCCGACGGGTGCTGGGTTCGGGATTCCATCGTGCTCCGTACTCCGTGATGCCCCTCTGACGGGCGACTATCACTTTCTGTATCCAGATCGTCGCGTTCCGACGCCAGAGTCGGCAGGGTTTTCGCCGCGATCCCGCCGCGGCGGGACGGTGGGCACGGAGGGGCTCGTCGCGCGCCCGTGGCCGTGACGGCCCGGGAGGCGTGTCCGGAGCGGCTCCGGTCGGGGAGGAGACGCCGTACCCGGCGTGGGACGAGGGCGGAGGGGAGCGGGACGGGAGCGGACGGGAAGGGGCCGGTCGGGCGGCGTCTCCTCGGACCCGCCCGACCGGCCGGCCGTCACGCCGCGCCGAGCAGCTTCAGCAGCGAGTCCCGGCCGAACATCCGGGCCGTGTCGATGGCGGACGGGTTGCCGGCGGACGGGTCGGCGCCCGCCTCCAGCAGCATCCGCACCATCTCCTCCTCGTCCTTGAAGACCGCTCCCGCCAGGGGGCTCTGGCCGCGGTCGTTGATCCGGTTGGGGTCGGCGCCGCGCTCGATCAGGGCGCGCACGGTGGGGGTGCGGCCGTAGTAGGCGGCGAGCATCAGCAGTGAATCGCCCTTGTCGTTGGTCAGGTTGACCGGGACACCCGCGTCCACGTACGCGGCGAGGGTGTCCGTGTCACCGTCCCGGGCGAGGTCGAAGACCTTGGCCGCGAGCTGGAGGACCTCCGGATCGTGGGCGGGTTCCTCGCTCGCGGGGGTCGGAGCGTCGGACATCGGGTGCCTCCTCGTTTCGTCTCGCCACTGGACGCCTTCAGCGTACGTATGCCCCGGGATCGCGCCGATGCCGCCGCGCTCGTCGCCGGACGACGATCACCTCCTCCTCCGCCGGGCCCTCCGCGCGGACGGCGGGCGTCTCGCGGGGGAGTCCGCGGCGACCTTGCGTACCCTTCGTCCCATGCGACCGCCCGCCGTCCGCCGTCCCGTCCCCCTCGTGGCCGCCGCCGTCGCGGTGGTCCTGATCGGGGTCAACGCGTACCGGATGGTCCGGATCGACCGGCCGTGGACGGCCATGGTCCTCGACTGGGCGCTGATCGCCGTCTGCTGCGGGGCGTTGTACCGGCGGCGCGAGCGGCCGGTGGCGGTGGCGGTGGTCGTCCTGCTGGCGGCGGGGCTCTACTACCCGATCGGCCCGTACGACAGCCCGCTGCCGATGATCGCCTACGTCGTCGCGCTCTACACCGTCGCCGCCGAGGGCCGGCTCGCGGCGGCCGTCACGCTCGCCGTGCTCACCATGCTGGCCATCGGCTACGGCGAGTTGGTGCCCCGGCCGGGCGACGAGCGCCATGTGGACGACGCCGCGATGGTGTTGCTCACCGGCTGGCTGTTCGGCGTGATCGCCTTCGGGCACGCCCAGCGCAACCGGCAGGCGTACCTGCGGGAGGTCGAGCGGCGGGCGATCGCCGCCGAGCGCGAGAAGGAGGTGCGGGCGCGGCAGTCCGCGACGGAGGAGCGGTTGCGGATCGCCCGCGAGCTGCACGACGTGATCGGCCACAGCCTGTCGATGATCAACGTGCAGTCCGGCGCCGCGCTGCACCGGTACGCCCGACATCCGGAGGGGACCGCGGAGTTGGTGGCCGCGCTGGAGGCCGTCCGCGCCGGCAGCAAGGACGCCCTGCGCGAGCTGCGCACCACGCTGGGGGTGCTGCGGCAGGCGGACGAGGAGGCGGCGCCCACCGCGCCCGCGCCCGGCCTGGAGGAGGTGCGGGACCTGGTGGAGCGGGCGCGCGCCGGCGGGCTGGACGTGCGGCTGGTGGTCGAGGGGCGGCGGGGGCGGCTGGTGCCGCGGCGGGTCGGCCACGCGGCGTACCGGATCGTGCAGGAGTCCCTGACGAACGTGGCCCGCCACGCGGACGCGCGGCGGGCGGTCGTCACGGTCCGCCACGAGGGCGACGACATCCGGGTGCGGATCGAGGACGACGGGCGCGGCGTACCGGAGGAGGGCCCGGAGGCCGGGGCGGACACGGGCAGCGGCATCGCCGGAATGGCGGAACGGGCCCGGGCGCTGGGCGGCGAACTGACCGCGGGGAACGTGCGGGAGGACGCGGAGGGGGGAGAGGAGGGGCAGGAGGGCCGGGGTCCGGTCCGGGGCTTCCGGGTGGAGGCCCGACTGCCGCTCGGCGACGGCGAGGAGTGACGTCCGCGGGCCCGCGGAACCCGCGGAACCGGCCGGCGCCTCAGAGCCTGATGACGACCAGGGCGACGTCGTCGGGGTTGCCGTCGTTCATCCCCTGGTCCTCCAGGAGGTTGTCGGCGATCTCCTCGGGGTCCAGGTCGCTGTGGCGGGCCAGGCTCTCGGCGAGCCGCTCCAACCCGGCGTCGATCGACTCCCCGCGGCGCTCGACGAGCCCGTCGGTGTAGAGGATGAGGACCGAACCGGGGGTGTAGGCGGTGATCGCCTGCGGACGGTGGGAGGGCCTGCTCCGGGCGGCCAGGGGGACGTCGGTGGCCTGGTCCAGGTACTCGACGTGCTTGTCGGGGTGGCACAGCATCGGCGGCGGGTGGCCCGCGCTGCTGTAGGTCAGGGTGTGCGTGTGGGTGTCGATGTCGATCTTGACCGTGGTGGTGGCCAGGGCGCCGTCCAGGGAGCGGGCGTACAGGTCGAGGCCGTACAGGGCCTGGGCCGGGCCGTCGGCCACCCGCATGGAGGCGCTGAGGGCGCTGCGGAGCTGCCCCATCACGCTGGCGGCCTCCAGCCCCCGGCCGACGACGTCGCCCACGGCGACGGCGAAGCGGTCGTTGCTGAGGTTGATCAGGTCGTACCAGTCCCCGCACACGTTCAGCGACCCCGCGGCCGGCCGGTAGCGGACGGCCGCGTGGCGGTGCTTGAGCGGCATGTGGGTGGGGAGCATGGCCTTCTGGAGAGTGAGGGCCACCTGGTGCTCGCGGGCGTGGGCCTGTTGCAGCCGCTGGTTGTGCTCGTACAACTCCCGCGCGCGGGCGTAGAGTTCGGCCTCGGCGAGCTCACGGCCCGTCATCGGGTCCGAGGAACGGAGGGTGAGGCCGCCGCTTCTGACGAGGCTGTCGCGCACGTACGCCGTGGCGTCCTCGACGCGGTTGATGATCAGGGCCACCGAGCCGTCCGGGGCGAGGACCGGGGTGTTGAGGGGGCTCCAGTACCGCTCCTCGTACCGCCCCTCCTCGCCGCGCACGGGGATGTCGTACCGCTGGAGGAGTATGGTGTCCGGCTTGCCGGTGTCGAGGACGCGCTGGAAGGAGGCGCGGAGGTTCTCCAGCCCGTCGGCCTCGGGGTCGTCCGGGTTCTGGGGGAAGACCTCGAACAGGGGGCGGTTGAGCACTTCCTCCCGGGTGCGCCCGGTGATGTCCAGGTACGCCTGGTTGGCCTCCACGACGACCAACTCGGGGTTGAGCACCGACAGAGGGGTGGGAATGGCGTTGAACAGGGCCGCGTAGTCGATGTCGCGGTTGGTCTCGATCATGCTCCCTCCCCTCCTGAGATCCGGGCCGGAATCCGGCCCCCGCCCCTGCGGCATGTGCCGGATCGTACGTTTCGAACACTACCTTCTGCGGGATCGGGGCAGTGGGTCGCGCGTGATCCACATGCCACAGAACCGGCATCCTCGCACAGACGGGCCGACGCGTGTGAAGGAACGGGGAAGATCACACGCGCCGCCGGGCGGCCGTTCGGTTTCACATGGTTGGCGTGGATGTGGTCCGATCGCGCACTGTTCGGGCGATCGTACGGCGAGGCGGTGCCGGCCCGTCCCCCACACCGGCCGGCGCGGGCGGTGTGACGGGTTCCACGCCGCCCACCCGCCGGGGAGAGGGCGGAGGCGGCCCCTCCGCCGGGGCTTCCCCGCGGGGCCGTCCGGCATAGGCTCGTCCCCATGGCCGAGCACCCATCCGGAGACCACGACGGGCGGCGCGTGCGCGTCGTCCTCGCCGACGACCAGACCCTCGTACGGGCCGGCTTCCGGACGATCCTCGACGGCGAGGACGACATCGAGGTCGTCGGGGAGGCCGGGAACGGCCTGCGCGCCGTCGCGCTGGCCCGCGAGCTCCGGCCCGACGTGGTGCTGATGGACATCCGCATGCCGGAGCTGGACGGCCTGGAGGCCACCCGGCGGATCGTCTCCGAGGAGCGGCTCGACCGGGTCCGGGTGGTCATCCTGACCACCTTCGACGTGGACGACTACGTCTACGGCGCGCTGCGCTCGGGCGCTTCCGGCTTCCTCCTCAAGGACACCGAGCCGATGGAACTGCTGCACGCCGTCCGCGTGGTGGCGCGCGGCGACGCGCTGATCGCCCCGGCGGTGACCCGGCGGCTGATCGCGGAGTTCGCCGGTCGGGTCAGGCGGCCCGACCCCTCTCCCCGGCTCAACGCCCTCACCGAGCGCGAGCGGGAGGTCATGGCGCTGGTGGGCGAGGGGCTGTCCAACGACGAGATCGCGCGGCGGCTGGTGCTCAGCCCGGCCACCGCCAAGACCCACGTCAGCCGCGTCATGACCAAGCTCGGCGTGCGGGACCGGGCGCAGTTGGTGATCCTCGCCTACGAGTCGGGGATGATCACGCCCGGCTGGCTGGACTGACGCGCCCGGAGTCGGGGAAGCGCCCGCCGGTCCCCTAGGGGCCGCGCGGGCCCGTCCGCAACCCGCGTCGTACGCCCCGGCGCCCGGCCGCGACCCGGGTGGTACCGCGGTTGACCACCGTGGGCCGACGCGCGGGACCCGACCGTGGTCCGACGGTGGGGGCGTGGACGGTTCCGAAGCACTCGACCTGGCGCGGTGGCAGTTCGCCCTCACCGCCGCCGCGCACTTCCTGTTCGTCTCCCTGACGCTGGGCCTGGCGACGTTCGTCACCGCCGTCCAGACGTGGGCGGTACTGCGCCGGAGGAGCCGGCAGGGCGCCGCGTCCGCGCGCATGGTGCGCTTCTGGGGACAGCTCTACGTCGTCAACTACGCGGTCGGGATCGTCACCGGCATCGTGATGGAGTTCCAGTTCGGGCTGGCGTGGAGCGGGCTCGGGCACTACGCGGGGAACGTCTTCGGCGCCTCGCTGGCGATGGAGACGGTCGTCGCGTTCTTCGTGGAGTCCACCTTCCTGGGGCTGTGGATCTTCGGCTGGCACCGGTTCGGCCCCCGCGTCCACTGCGCCCTGCTGTGGGTCGTCACCGGCACCGCGTACCTGTCGGCGTACTGGATCCTGGTCACCAACGGCTTCCTCAACCATCCCGTCGGCCACACCGAGACCGGGCACGGCATCGAACTGACCGACGCCGGCGCCGTCCTGACCAACCCCAGCACGCTGCTCGCCTTCGGCCACGTGGCGGGCGGGGCGGTGGTGACGGCGGCGTTCTTCGTGGCCGGGATCAGCGCGTACCACCTCTTCCGGCGCCGCACCACCGGTGAGGACACCGCCCTGTTCCGGCGGTCGCTGCGGATCGCGGTCTTCACCGCGCCGCCCGCGCTGCTGTTCACGGCGGCCTTCGGCGGCGTCCAGCTCTCCACGCTCGCGACCTTCCAGCCGATGAAGGACGCCGTGTGGAAGGCGGAGACCGCCGAGATCGCGCGGCTCCAGGCCGAGCTGGTCGAGCGGTTCGGGCCCGGCGACCACGTGCCGCCCGAGGCCCTGACGCGCGGTGCCGCGCTGCTGATGCTCGCGGTCTTCGCGCTGATGCTCTACGTCTCCCTCGGCTCGGTCCTGCCGGCGCTCTCCCGCCGGGCCGTGGAGCGCTTCCGGCCGTGGCACCTGCTGCTGATGGCGATGGTGCCGCTGCCCTACGTCGCGATGACCGCCGGCTGGGTCTTCCGGGAGGTGGGACGGCAGCCGTGGGTGGTCCACGAGCTGTTGAGGACCGAGGACGCCCTCGCGGACGTCTCGACCGGCGCCATGCGCACCTCGCTCGCCGTCTTCGTCACGCTCTTCGCCCTGCTCCTGGTCGTCAACTGGTGGCTGCTGCTGCGCACCGCCCGTCGCGGCCCGGGGGACGTCGCGCTGGGGCGGGACGAGCGGGCGCCGGACGGCGAACCGTCCCCCGATCCCGTGCCCTCGTACTGACCCGCCCTCCGCACCGACCGACCCGCACTCGACCGGAGCCCGTCCATGGACATCCTCGCCGCGGCCCTGCTGGGCTTCTTCACCGTCGGCTACCTCGTGCTCGGCGGCGCCGACCTCGGCGTCGGCATGGTGCTGCCCCATCTGGGGCGCGACGGGCGCGAACGGCGGCTCGTGCTGGCCGCCATCGCGCCGTTCTTCCTGGGCAACGAGGTGTGGCTGATCGCCGCCGCCGGGGTGTTCATCGGCTGCTTCCCGGCGCTGGAGGGCGATCTGTTCAGCGGACAGCTCGTCGTCCTGGTCCCGCTGCTGACCGGCTGGATCGTGCGCGACGCGGGCCTGTGGTGGCGCGGGCGCGTGGCGCACGGCGCCTGGCAGGCCCTCTGCGACGGCATGGTCACCGTCGGAAGCTGGGTCGCCGCCCTGTCCTGGGGGTGGCTGCTGGCCGGACTGCTGACCGGCGACCCCACCGAACCGGCCGACGGTCCGGCCGCCGTGCTCACCGCCGTGGGCGTGGCCCTCCTCTTCGCCGTCCACGGACTGGCCTTCGCCGCGCTGCGGTTGACGGGCCCGCCGTACGAGCGCGCCCGGCCGCACGCGGGACCCGCCGGCCCGCGCGCCTTCGCGCTGACCTCCCTGGCGATGGCCGCGCCGCCGCTCGCCGCCGGCGCCCGGCTGCCCCTGGTCGACACCGCTGCCCAGGGGCCCGTGCTCGGGCTGCTGGTGTCGGCGCTGCTGGCCGTCACCCCGCTGCTGATCGCCGCCCAGGTGTGGCTGTGGCGGACCTTCGGGGGCCGGGTCACCGGCCCCTCCTACCTGTGAACCCGATCCGGGAGGCACCGATGACCCCTTCCGACCCCGGCGTCCCCGTGCCCCGTGGAGGCGGACCTGCCATGAAAACCGTGCTCGCCGCGCTCGGCGGTATCGTCTGCGGCTTCGTCCTCGGCGAGTTGATCACCGTGGCCGTCGGCGTCACCGCCGAGCTCGTCCTCGACGCGTCGATGCCCCTCGCGCTCAAACTCCTGCCCTTCCACCTGGCGGTGGTCGGGGCCGTCGCCGGCCCCTTCCTGCTCCGCCGCGGTCGGGGAGGTGCCCGATGACGTCGACGGAACCCACCGGGACCGGACCCACCGGGACCGCGACCGCGCCGGCCTCCCGCCGCGCGAGCGTCTTCGAGCGGACCGCGGCGTTCGCCCACCGCCGACGGTGGTGGGCACTGGCCCTGTGGGCGGCGCTGCTGGTCGGCGTGCAGGCGTTGGCCGGAGTCGTCGGGAACGACTACCACAACGACTTCTCGCTGCCCGGCACCGAGTCCCAGGAGGCCGCCGAACTCCTGCGGGAGCACGGCTCCGCGCAGGCGGGTGCCGAGGTGACGATCGTCCTCCACGACGAGGACGGGGTGCGCTCGGCCGGCCACGAGGAGCGCGTCGGCGCGATGCTGGCCGAGGTCGCCGACCTGCCGCACGTCACCGGGGCCCGGAGCCCGTACGGGGACGGGAACGACCACGCGGTCTCGGCGGACGGCACGGTCGCCTACGCCACCGTCACGCTCGACGAGTCGGCGGAGAACGTCCCCGTCGAGGCCACCCGGGAGATCGTCGACACCGCGAACGAGGCGGAGGGCGACGGGCTCCGGGTGGAGCTGGGCGGCGACGCCGTCCGGGCCGCCCAGGAGGGCGAGGGCGGCGCGGCCGAGGGCGCGGGCATCCTCGGGGCGCTGGTGATCCTGGTCCTCCTCTTCGGATCGCTGGTCGCCGCGGCCCTGCCCGTGGTCACCGCGCTGTTCGCGGTGGGCGGCGCCCTCGGACTGATCGTGCTCGCCTCCCACCTGGCCTCCGTCGCCGACTTCACCCCGCCGGTGATGATGCTGGTGGGCCTGGGCGTCGGCATCGACTACGCCCTGCTGGTCTTCTCCCGCTACCGGGGCGAACTCCTGCGCGGCGCCGACGGCGGGAGCGCCACCCGCACCGCGCTGGACGCGGCCGGCCGCACCGTCTTCTTCGCCGGCTGCACGGTGATCGTCGCCCTGCTGGGTCTGGTGGCCCTCGGGCTGGGCTCGCTCCAGGGCGTGGCGCTGGCGGTCGCCCTGACCGTGCTGGTGACGATGGTGGCCTCGCTGACGCTGCTCCCCGCGCTGCTGGGGATCTTCGGCGGCCGTCTCCGGCGCGGGGTGGAGCGGAAGCGGGCCCGCCGGGAGGCCGGGGGCCGCACCTCGGAGGAGGGCGCCGGCTGGCGCCGCTGGGCGCGGGGCGTGCAGCGGCGACCGTGGGCCGCGCTGCTGGTGTCGGTGGCCGCGCTGGGCGCCCTGTCCGCGCCCGCGCTGGACATGCGGCTGGGCTTCGCCGACGCGGGCAACGACCCCGCCTCCACCACCGGCCGCGCCGCGTACGACCTGCTGGCCGACGGCTTCGGCCCCGGCTTCAACGGTCCGCTGGTGGTGGTCGCCCACACCGGTGGGGACGGGCGGGCCGACGGCGCGGCGGACGAACTGCGCGACGTCCTCGCCGGGACCCCGGGCGTCGCGGCCGTGACGCCGCCGATCCCGACGCGGGACCCGTCCACCGCCACGGTGATCGCCTTCCCGGAGTCGGCGCCGCAGGACGAGGAGACCTCCGAGCTGGTCGCGGCGCTGCGCGGGGACGTCCTGCCGCCGCTGGAGGAGTCCACCGACGCCCGCTTCCTGGTGGGCGGGCCGACCGCCGCCACGGAGGACTTCGCGGCGACCGTCGAAGGCCGCATGCCCCTGTTCGTCGCCCTGGTGGTGGGCCTGTCGGCGCTGCTGCTGATGCTGGTCTTCCGCTCGGTGGCGATCCCGCTGAAGGCGGCCGTGCTGAACCTGCTGAGCATCGGGGCCTCGCTGGGCGCGATCACGCTGGTCTTCCAGCACGGCCTCCTCGGTCCCGAGCCGGGCCCGATCGAGGCGTTCATCCCCGTGATGATCTTCGCGATCGTCTTCGGCCTGTCGATGGACTACGAGGTCTTCCTGCTCTCCCGCATCCACGAGGAGTGGCGGAACACCGGCGATCCCGCCCTCGCCGTCCGGGAGGGCCTGGCCCACACCGGCCGGGTCATCACGGCCGCGGCGGCCATCATGATCGTGGTCTTCGCCGCGTTCGTCCTCAGCCCGGACCGGATGCTCCAGCAGTTCGGCCTGGGCCTGGCGGTGGCCATCGCCCTGGACGCCGTGGTCATCCGCTGTCTGATCGTCCCGGCGGTCATGCAGCTCCTCGGCCGTCGCGCCTGGTGGCTTCCGCGCCCGCTGCGCCGCGTCCTGCCGACGGTGGAGGTGGAGCGCCGCTGACGCCGCCGACGAGCGCCCCCGCCGCGCGGTTCACCCGTGGGCGGGGGCGCTCACCGCGGCCAGGACGTCCTGCAGGGACGTCACGACGTGCTCGGCTCCCGCGTCGCGGAGCGTCCCGGCCCGGTCGGCGTTGCACGCGTAACCGACGAACGGGACACCGGCCTCGCGCGCGGCGGCCAGGTCGCTCGGCGTGTCCCCGATCATCAGCGCGTCACGGGCCTCGGTCCCGGTGGACTCCAGCGCCCGGAGCACGCAGTGCGGATGCGGCTTGAGCAGCCGCAGGTCCGGGGTGCGGCCGTGGACGTGGCCGGCGAAGCAGGAGGAGAGCCGGCGGCCGGCGAGGTAACGCTCCACCGCGCGCGGCGAGTTGTTGGTGGCGATGGCGACCCGGCGGCCCGTGGCCACCAGCGTCCGGATCAGCGGGTCGGCGTACGGGGTGGGGCGGGCGGTGGCGGCGGCGTGGACCTCCTCCTCGGTCATCAACGCCTCCAGCCGTTCGGCCAGTTCGCCCTCGGGCCGACGCGCGGCCACGGCCCGCAGGACGACGTGGGTGTCACGGGTCCCGCGGAGGTCGGGGGTGAGCAGCTCGCCCCCGTCCTCCTCCTCGATCAGCTCCTTCAGCTTCTCGGCGATGAGGGCCGAGGGATGCCCCGCGAACAGGCGGCAGACGGGACCGTCGAAGTCGAGGAGGACGCAGCGCGCGGCCCCGACGAGGTCCGCCATGCCGGTCACAGCGGTATGTCCGTCGAGCTCGGATTCATCACCCAACTATCCCCGCGCGCGGCGGGGTTGTTCAACACCCCTGGGGAACGCGCGGTTCCGGCTCCTCCCGCGCGGTGCCGCGCGTCCGTCCGTCGAGGGCGGGGTTCGGGGGGCCGCCGGACCTCCCGCGGTCGGTGTGCCAGGCGCGCAGGGCCTCCTGGACGGTGTCCCGGGAGGCGAGGGCGGTGAGCCGGAGGGGACCCCGGGCGTTCCTCAGGGCCCGGTGGACGCGGTCGGTGGCGCGCGCGAACGCGGCGTCGTCCGCGTCCGGCGGCAGCGCCAGGGCGGCCCTGAGGGTGTCCGGGTAGACCGACTGGCCGATCTCGAAGTCGACGTAGAGGTCGAGGTCCCTCTTCATCCCCGCCAGCCGGTCGCCCTGCCCCCGGGCACGCATCTCCCGGCGCCACAGCTCGGTGAGGCGTTCGCGCTCGTCGGAGACGTATCCCATCCGCACCAGATGGGTCGCGAGATCGTGGAGCGGGTCGCCGTAGAGGGCGATCTCCCAGTCGATGACGGAGAGTTCCCCGGCGGGCGACTCGATCAGGTTGTCGCGGTGGAGGTCGGTGTGCAGCAGCCCGAACGGTCGGGGACGCAGGCCGTCCGCCTCGGCGCGGAAGCGGTCCATGGCGTGGCGCGGGATGCCGAGGTCGTCGAAGAGCCGCCCGAACTCCCGGCGGTTGGGCCGGTGTACGCGCTTCTCGACGAAGTCGACCAGACGGCGCAGGAAGTCCCCGCTCTCGCCGTCCTCGGGCCAGTCCCGGGGGCGCTCGGGCAGCGCGGACGCCGGAACAGCGCTCAGTTGGCCGAAAATCGCCGCGATGCGTTCGAGGGTCCGCTCGCCGACGGGGGTGCCGTGCGGTGCGCGCCGGGACAGGGGAGCGCCTTCCGCGTAGGTGTGCAGGGCCGTGTCGCCGACGACCCGCAGACAGCGGGGGACGTCGGGCACGTACGGGCGCACCGCGTCGAGGACCGCGTTCTCGTCCCAGAGGCGGGGGACGACCTCGACCGTTCTCAAGGGGGTGCGGAACTTGCCCGGGCGCCCCTTCTCGACCCCCACGAACAGGGCGAGCGGATGGGCCAGTTCCACCACGAGGTTCCGGTTGTGGTGGCCGTGGACGACCGTGCCGCCGCGGCGGATGTGCCGTTCGAACTCCCGGCGGATCAGCCGGGCGGGAACCCAGGAGCGAGGAGACAACGGCGGAGTCCCGAACGTTCGAGCCGGTGGGGGTGGGGCGGGGAGGCCGAGGTTAGCAGCCCTTCTCCGCCTCGGAACCGGGTTCCGTCACGTCGTGACGCGGATTTCACACGGCGGGGCGACCGGTCGGCCGTCAGCCGAGCTCCAGGGGCTGCGCGATGCTCGACCAGAGCGAGTCGAACCACTGCCGGGTCTCCGCGACGAAGGCGGTGCCGTGCTCACCGTGGAGGTCGGGCCCCTGGGCGTGGTGGAAGAGCGGGGTGCTGATGCTCACCACGTCGTGGATGTCCATCTCCTCCCCCTTGTACCGCACCGTCCGGGGCTTCACCTTGTAGTACCCGAAGAGGGCCTCGGTGCCGTTGAGCAGGTACACCTTGTGGGTGGGGGTGAGGGGCACCGTGCGGATCTCGACCGCGACCTCGGCCACGAGGTCGCGCATCCGCAGCGTCTCCAAGTGGCCCTTCAGGGCGCTGACGTAGGTGTGCATCAGCTCGTGCAGCCGCTCCAGGGGGCGCGGGTCCCTCCCCTCCGGGTCCGAGACCAGCCGGGGGAGCGCCAGGCGGGCGTCGGCGCTGGGCAGCAGGACCCGCACCGCGATCGACCGCGGGGAGAGTTCGCCCCTGCTGATGGCGATCGTCGAGGGGGCCAGGGCGGTGTTGAGGGTCTCCGTGGTCAGGGAGAAGACGTCGATCGTGACGTGTTCGGCGCGGAACGCCTCGTAGAGCCGGTCGGCGAGTTCGATGTCCGCCTTGCGCGGGGCGTCGTGGGACAGGGCGCGCTCGGCGACCGTGGGCGGGGCGCCGCGGCCGGTGCCGGTGAGCAGGCCCTCGCGCCGGAGGGTGTCCAGGGCCTGGCGGACGGCGGTGCGGTTGGTGTCGAACTCCTCCGCCAACTCGTGCTGGGTGGGCAGCTTGGCGCCCGGGCGGAGATCTCCCGAGAGGATGCGGTCGCGCAGGGCGTCGGCCACGCGGTCCCGTGCCGAAGGTCGCGTTCCGTTTGGGGCGGGGCTGTCGAGGTTCACGCTGTGACCGTACAACTTCTGGCCATTGAGCGGGAGTTGGCCTCCAGCGGTTTTGAAATTTCATTCCAACGGGAAGAACTTAACCAAGTTGGTCACCAACTTTGGAAAGTTGGAAGACCTGTCTTCCAGTTGGTTGCAAGGTCCCCGCAACTTGTGCGCCGTTCCCGAACCACGGCGCAGGGCGTGGCCCGGCCGCCACCACTCGTCCCGACGAGCTCCCCGAAGGAGGGACTGCCATGCCCTTCGCTCTCGCTCTCGCCGCCCTCGAACAGCTCGTGGAGTCCCGCTACGGGCTGATCGGCGTCTTCGGCGTGATCATGCTGACCGTCGGCTACCACGAGAGGAACGCGACCTACAGCTCCATCGGCGCCCTGGTCCTGACACTGCTGATCCTGCCGATGGCGTAGGGCGCCCGCCCTCCGCGGACGCCCCGGAAGGCGTCAGAACTCGTCCGGGCACCAGGGCCGGCGGGCCGTGCGCAGCAGGAGGTCCGCCAGGGCCGCGGCGCCCGGCCGCTCCTCGACCACCTGCCCCAGCGCCCGCAGCCGCGAGGCCGACCGGTCGCCCAGGTACAGCGAACTCAGCGCGCCCACCCCCATCGACAGGTCGGCCGAGCGCGTGGTGGGCACGCACCGGGCGCCCTCGGGAGAGGCGTCCAGCAGGAAGCGCCCGCCCGCCAGGCCCATCGGGTCGTGGAGGTCCAGCACCAGGGAGCCGGAGACCGGATAGGCGCGGGCTTCGAGCAGCGCCGGAACGTCCAGCGGGCGCAGCCACAGGAAGTCCGCGTGGGTGTCGACCCGAGCGGCGCGCGCGTCCGGCAGCAGGTCCGGAAGCAGGTCGTCGGGGGCGCGGCGGCCGGTGTGGACCGTGGTGACCCAGTCGATGGACAGCAGGTAGCGCCACAGGTCCCGCTCGGCCTCGGGCGTGGCGGCGATCAGGTCGCGGACGTGGAGGCCGACGTGCGGCATCTTGGCCTCCCAGTGGTCGTCCGCGGTGTACGTCGCCAGGCCCTGGACCTGTCCGTCGGCGTCGCGGTGGAGGACATGGAAGGCCGGCTTCCAGCCGCTGCCGGGGAAGACGAGCGCGCCGGTGTTCAACTTCCACCAGCGCTCGGTGCGGTCGATCATCCCCTGCCGGTCGGGCAGGGCGCGCACCCGCTCGTGGAGGGCGGCCCCCTCGACGCGCACCTCGGCGTCGTCGGCCAGGTCGATCCGGGCGCCCTTCTCCTCCGGACCGGACCGGCGCCGGTCCAGCCCGGCGCGGCCGACGTCCACCCGCCAGGTGGTGAACCAGGCGGCCGGGCCGTAGCCGAAGCGGCCGTAGATCGGGTACTCGGCGGAGTCCAGCGTGGAGCAGACCTCCCCGCGCTCCTTCCCCTCGGCCAGCGCGCCCGTCATCATCCGCGTCAGCAGCCCGCGGCGGCGGTGGGTGGCGGAGACGGTGACGTTGGTGACGGCGCAGGAGGCCACCGAGGCCCCGCCGGGAACGGTGAGGCGCTGCGGCAGCGTGCGGAAGGTGGCGACGCAGCGCTCGCCGTCGAACGCCCCGTGGGTGCGGTCCAGGTCCACTCCGCCCCGCCGGCCCCTGATCTCCTCCTCGGTGATCTCGTCGGAGCGCAGGAATCCGGTGGCCAGGGCACGCACCCACCGCGGGTAGTCGTCGTCGGTCAGGGCGCGGATGTCGAGGTCGTCGTGGCGCATGGAGGGCACGCTAGGCCGCGGGGCTCAGAACGTCGCCCGAATTTCCCCGACCCGCTCGCCGCCGCCCAGCAGCGGGGCGTCGGCGATCCTCGCCAGGACCGGGGAGTCGACGCCCATCCGCTCCAGGACACGGGCCAGGATCGGGCCGAGCGCCCGCTGCCCGCCGTCCTCGATCTTGAACGCCAGGGCGCGGCCGTCGGGCAGCGCCACCGCCTGGACGGCCTCGGCGCCCACCTTCGCCAGCGTGCCCGGCACCTCGCGCATCAGCCAGGTGTCGATGCGGCGGGTGCCCGCGACGTACTCGGGGTGGGCGCGCATGGCGTCCGCGACCCGGCGCTCGGGGGTGCCGGGCTCGGCCAGCACGTGGGCGCGGAAGGCGCGGGCCAGGCCGGTGAGGGAGAAGGCGAACAGCGGCGCGCCGCAGCCGTCGATGCCGGTGTGCGCGACCGGCTCGCCCGTCGCGGCCTCGACCCCCTCGCGGACCAGCGCCTGGAGGGGGTGGCCGGGGTCGAGGTAGTCGGCGCGCGACCAGCCGTTCACGGCGCAGGCGGCGAGCATCGCGGTGTGCTTGCCCGAGCAGTTCATCGCGATCCGGGAGGGCCGCGCACCCGCCGCCAGGCACCGCTCGTGCTCCTCGCGGTCCATCGGCAGGTCGGGCGGGCAGCCCAGGTCGTCCTCGATCAGGCCGTGCTCGGCGAGCATCGCCTTCACCAGTTCCAGGTGGAACGGCTCGCCGGAGTGGCTGGCCGCGGCCAGCGCCAGGCGTTCGCCCGACAGCTCCACCCCGGCGCGCAGCACGGCCGCCGCCTGCATCGGCTTGTTGCACGAGCGGGGGAAGACCGGCGCGGTCGCGTCGCCCAGCGCCCACTCCACGCCGCCGTCCCGGTCGAGGACCACCAGTGAACCGCGGTGCCGGCCCTCGGTGAAACCGGAGCGGACGACCTCGGCGAGGACCGGGGGCGTGGTGTCGGCGGACGCGCCGGAACCGGCGGCGGACACGAGGGTGGTCATGGGGCGGCCTTCCCTGGGTGTGGGGGGACGACCGCCCCCGGGGTCAGGGAAGCAGGTCGTCCACGCGTGCTTCGCCTTCACGGTACCTGCGGGCGATCTCCGCGCTGCACCCGTTCGCCGTCTCCTGGAGCGCCCGGCGGCGCCGGGAGATCTGGTGCTCGTACTGGTCCAATCGCGCCATGGCGGCGTGCAGTTCGGCGTCGGTGCGGGCGGTGAGGTCGGAGAGCTCGACCTCGGCGAGCATCTCCTCGGCCAGCCTCCGGTACTCCTCGCTGCGCGGTGTGCGAAGCGTCACATGGCGGGCGGACCGGGAAGGCACCCCGCCGGGCGCGGGGGCGTCGGCGAGGATCTCCGCGAGCCGGTCGATGAGGGGGGCGTCCGCGTCGCTGCGGCGGGCCAGTTCGGCGCGGAGGATGTCGATCCGGCCCTGGAGCAGCCGCCGTACGTAGCTGAGGTCCGCCTCCTCCTGCTGCGCCTGCCGGCGCAGTTCGCGCAGTTGGGGCAGGCGCAGGCCGGTCAGCTCCGGCGGCTCGGTGTCGTGCAGGACCGCCGGGAGCGCGCCGTACGGCTCCGGCGGCTCCGCCGGTGCGGACGGCGCGGACGGCGCGTCCTGTGTCTCGGGTGTGTCCGGCCCGGAGGGCTGTGCCGTACGGGCCGTCGGAACGGTTCCGGGCGTCCGCCCGGTTCCGGCAGTGCTCATGTTCGTGTGCCCCTCATCCCCTTACGCCGTGGCTCGCGACGGAACGCCACGGTCCGTCACGGATACGCCGCGTTGGCCACCGTGCGCACCGTGCTGCACGCATCGTGCCACCGCGGGCACCCTCCGTGCAGCGTGGGCCACCCGTCCGGCGGCTGTCGACGGGAGCACACGGGGCGCGGTGGGGCGCGGCATGATGGTCGGCATGCGAGCTGTGGTGCAGAGAGTGAACGGGGCCAGGGTCGTCGTCGAGGGGGAGACCGTCGGCGAGATCGTGGGGGAGGGCCTGTGCGTCCTGGTCGGCGTCACCCACGACGACACCCCGGAGAAGGCCGAGAGGCTCGCGCGCAAGCTGTGGAGCCTGCGCGTCCTGGAGGGCGAGAAGTCCTGCTCGGACACCGGGGCGCCGCTGCTGGTGGTCAGCCAGTTCACCCTCTACGGTGACGCCCGCAAGGGCCGCCGCCCCACCTGGAACGCCGCCGCGCCCGGTCCGGTTGCCGAGCCCCTGGTCGACGAGGTGTGCGCCCGGCTGCGGGCGCTGGGCGCGCACGTGGAGACGGGCCGGTTCGGGGCGAAGATGCAGGTCTCGCTCGTGAACGACGGCCCGTTCACGGTGCTGTTGGAGGTGTGAGGCGGGACGTGGGTCCCGGCCGCCCCCGTCGGTCGGCCGGGACCCGGTTCGGGGCCGCTGCCCGGATCACTTCACCGAGCCCGCCATGACGCCCTGCACGAAGTGCTTCTGGAAGGCGAAGAAGACCACGAGCGGGACGGTCAGAGAGAGGAACGCGCCGGGCGCCAGGATCTCGATGTTGCTCCCGAACTGCCGCATCTCCGACTGGAGGGCGACGGTCAGCGGCTGCGAGTCGCTGTCGGCGAAGATCAGCGCGACCAGCATGTCGTTCCACACCCACAGGAACTGGAAGATGGCCAGGCTCGCGACCGCGGGCCTGCCCACCGGCAGGACGAGCTGCGTGAAGATCCGCCACTCGCCGCCGCCGTCCATCCGCGCGGCCTCCAGCATCTCCCGCGGGATCTCGGCGAAGTAGTTGCGCAGCAGGAAGATCGCGAACGGCAGACCGTAGGCGATGTGGAACAGCACCACGCCGGGGATCGTGCCGAACAGCCCCACCGCGCCGAACATCCTCGCCACCGGCAGCAGGCCGATCTGGACCGGCACCACCAGCAGGCCGACCACCACCAGGAAGAGCGCGTCGCGGCCGGGGAACTCCAGCCAGGCGAACGCGTAGCCGGCCAGGGCGGCGACGACCACGACCGCGACGGTGGTGGGCACCGAGATCAGCACGGTGTTCCACAGGGCCTGGGTGATGCCGGAGTTCTCCAGCAGGGCCGTGTAGTTGTCGATCGACAGCCGGCTCGGCTCGGTCAGGGCCGTCCACCAGCCGCTGTCGGCGTTGTCCTCCTCGGTGCGGAGCGAGGACAGGAACAGGCCCAGGGCGGGGGTGATCCAGATCAGGGCGATCACGGCGAGGAACGCCTGGACCGCGCCCCTGCCCAGCCACCGGGTGAGCCGGGCGCCGACCGGCCGGCCCGGCCGGGCCGGCCGGTCGGCGGAGGAGCCGGGGGAGGTGGGCCCGGCGCCCGCGTCCGCCGCCGCGGGCGCCGGAGTTCGTGTGACCGTCCCCTTCTCGACGGTGTCGTGTGTGGTCATGACCGGCTCCTGCGGAAGCGTCGGATGTTGAAGATCATGGCCGGGACCACCAGGAGCAGCAGCAGGACGCCGAGGGCGCTGCCCAGGCCCTGGTCGTTGCCGCCGCCGAAGGAGACCAGCCACATCTGCATGGCCAGCACGTTGGCGTCCTGGAGCACCGGACCGGGGGCGATGATGTAGACGAGGTCGAAGACCTTCATCACGTTGATCACCAGGGTCACGAAGACCACGGTCAGCACGGGCGCGAGCAGCGGCACGGTGATCCTGCGGAAGATCTGCCACTCGTTCGCGCCGTCCATCCGCGCGGCCTCCAGCACGTCCCGGGGCATCGCGGAGAGCCCGGCGCCGATGAGCACCATCGAGAAGCCCGTCCAGATCCACAGGTAGGCGCCGATGATGGCCGGGGTGACCAGGGCCGGGCCCAGCCAGGAGACGCCGCCGTAGGGCTCGGCGAAGTTGGACGCCGGCAGCCGCACGGCGTACGAGCCGCCCTCCAGGCCGGTGAGGCGGAACGAGCCGTCGGCGGCGGTGGTGGTCTCGCCGACCACCTTCCCGTCGCGCACCGCCTGGACCTTCATGCCGGGCAGTCCGCGTTCGCCGGAGTCGATCCGGCCCGGTTCGCCGCCTCCGCCGGGGGTGAAGTCGAGGTGGACGGTGCCGGCGAGGACACCGTCACCGGCCTTCGGGGCGCGGGCGGCGGGCCGCGCGTCGGCGGGCACCTCCTTGGGCGGTACGCCGACGATGCCCAGGGAGACGGTGTCGCCGGGGGACAGGTCCGCGGCGGTGCCGTACGAGCCGTCCTTCCCCTCGGCGACCGGGGTGTCCCCGGCGTCCTCGCGGGCGCGGGCGCCGGGATAGGCGGGACGGTCGGCGAAGACGTCGTGGACGCCGACGGCGACGGCGTTGAGGACGCCGCGCTCGGGGTCCTGCTCGTAGGTGATCCGGAAGATGATGCCGGCGGCGAGGAAGGAGATCGCCATCGGCATGAACATCAGCAGCTTGAACGCGGTGGCCCAGCGCACCTTCTCGGTGAGCACGGCCAGGATCAGTCCGAGCCCGGTCAGCAGGGCGGGCGCGACCACGACCCAGACCGCGGTGTTGCGGATCGCCTTGAGGGTCGTGGGGTCGCGGAACATCTCGACGTAGTTCTCGGCGCCGACGAACCGGGTGCCGGAGGCGTCGAAGAGGCTGCGGCCGACCGAGAACAGGATCGGGTAGACGACCAGCGCGCCGAGCAGCAGCAGGGCGGGCAGCAGGAAGAGGGCCGCGACGAGCCGGCGGCGCCGCTGCGCGCGCCGACGCGGGGTGTCGGCACGGGTGGGGGCGCCGGACGGGGGCGGCGCCGGCGGGGTGCCGCCCGCTTGCGCGGGCGGCACGGCGGGAGCTGTGGCGGACATGGCCTCCTCCGCCTCAGCTCTTCTTCCAGGCCTTGGCCGCGGCGGCCTCCAGCTTCTCGGCGGTGGCCTCCGGGTCGGAGGGGTCGCGCAGGAAGTCCTGGAGGATCTTCCATTCGCCGGCGCCCTGGGTGCCGCCGAAGGCGGCGGGGGCCTGGTCGGACATGTCGAACCGCACGCCGTCACCGGCCTCCACCAGGGACTTGGCGGTCTCGCGGGTGGTCTCGTCCTGGTAGGCGTCCAGGCTCAGGGACTCGTTGGGGGAGAGGAAGCCGCCCGCCTGGGCCCACACCTCCGCGGCCTCGGGCGTGGCCAGGAACTCCACGAACTCCATGCCGGCGTCGGCGTTCTCGCCGTCCTTCAGCACCACGGCGGCGTCACCGCCGCCGACCACCGGCGGCTCGCCGCCGTCCACGGCCGGGAACGGGAAGAACTTGGCGTCCTCGCCGACCTTCTTGCCGAACTGACCGGAGATCAGGCCCGCGACGAAGTCGCCCTCGTAGACCATGCCGGCCTTCGGGTCGTCGCCGAAGACCTTCTCGACGGACTCGGGGAAGTCGGTGCGCAGCGCCCCGGAGCCGCCGCCCTCCACCAGCTCCTTGTCGCCGAAGAGTTCGCCGAGGGTGGTGAGGGCCTTGACGACGGACGGGTCGGTCCAGGGGATCTCGTGGGCGGCGAGCTTGTCGTACATCTCCGGGCCGGCCTGGGAGAGGTAGACGTTCTCGAACCAGTCGGTGAGCGGCCAGCCGGCCTCGCCCGCGACGGAGAACGCGGCCAGGCCGGAGTCGGAGAGGGTGCGGCCCGCCTTCAGCATCCCGTCGTAGTCCTTCGGCGGGGTGACGCCCGCCTGCTCGAACGCCTCCGGGCTGTACCAGACGGTCGACTTGTGGGACGCCTTGAAGTACAGGCCGTAGAAGGTGTCGTCGACCGTGCCGTACTCCTTCCACACCGGGGCGAAGTGCTCCCGGGCCAGGTCGTCGACCTCCTTCGACAGCGGCTTGAGCCAGCCCTTCTCGGCGAACTGCTCCAGGACGCCGACCTGGGGGACGAACACCACGTCGGGGGCGTTGCCGCCCTGGATCTTGCTGCCGACGACGGTGGAGACGTTGTCGCCGGTGGAGACGAACCGCATCTCGGCGCCGGTCTTCTCCGCGAAGGCGTCCATGACCTTCTTGAAGTTCTTCTGCTCGACTCCGGTCCACACGCCGGCGACCGTGACCGTCTCGCCCTTCAGCTCCTGGCTTCCGGAGGCGGCCGGGACGTCGCCGCCGCAGGCCGTGGCGGTCAGGGCGAGGAGGAGCGCGCCGGCCACGCCGGCGGTGGCGGTGTGTCGTCTGGTCCTTCTGGTCATGGGTGTCCCTTCGGTTGGGCCGGCCGGGCGGCCGGAGGGCGGGAGGTGGAGAGGACCGGGGGGTCAGCGGGGGCCGGGCACGGTGTCGGTGACCCACCAGGCGGCGGTGGAGCCGGGGAGCACACCGTCCGGGCACTCGCCGCTGGACAGCAGGGGGGTGCCGGGCACCGGGGCGGGGGCGGGGGCGGTGCCGAAGTTGACCGCGCAGACCAGGCCGTCGCCGCGTTCGAAGGCCAGGACCCCGGGCTCGGCGTCCAGCCAGCGCAGCGTCCCCTCGCCGAGCTGGGGCAGCGCGCGGCGGAGCTGGAGCCCGTCGCGGTAGAGGTGCCAGGACGAGCGGGTGTCGGCCAGGGCCCGGTCCGTGGCGTGTTCGGCGAACCAGTCGGGCTGGGGCAGCCACGGACGGGCCTCCTCCGCGCCCGAGGTGAAGCCGAAGGGCGACGCCTGGCCGGACCACGGCAGCGGGACGCGGCAGCCGTCGCGGATGCGGCGGCGGCTGCCGGTGCGGCGGAAGATGGGGTCGGTGAGCACCTCGTCGGGCAGGTCCACCACCTCGGGCAGGCCCAGCTCCTCGCCCTGGTAGACGTAGGCGGCGCCGGGCAGGGCGAGCATCAGCAGGGCGGCGGCGCGGGCGCGGGCGGCACCGAGGCCGGGGTTGGCGTCGCCGCTGCCCTCTCCCGCGTACCGGGTGACGGTCCTGACCTGGTCGTGGTTGTTGAGGACCCAGGTGACGGTGGAGCCGGTGCCCGCGATGTCGGTCAGGGCCTCGTCGATCACCTTGCGGAAGGCGTCCACGTCCCAGGGGGCGCTGAGCAGGTGGAAGAAGAACGCCTGGTGCAGCTCGTCGGGGCGGACGTACTTGGCGTGCTCGCGGGCGGTGGGCACGGAGACCTCGCCGACCAGCAGCCGGTCCTGGCCGTCGCGGTCGGCGTACTCGTCGCACAGCGCGCGCCAGCGGCGCCACACCTCGTGCACCTCGGGCTGGTTCCAGGCCAGCGGGTTGACCGAGTCGCGGGAGCGCTCGTCGGCCCCGGGGTCGGGGGAGTCGGGCAGGTCGGGGTGTTTGAACAGGCCGGCGGCGACGTCGACGCGGAAGCCGTCCACGCCCCGGTCGAGCCAGAACCGCAGCACCCGGTCGAAGTGTTCGGCGACGGCGGGGTTCCGCCAGTTGAGGTCGGGCTGCTCGGGCGTGAACAGGTGCAGGTACCACTGGCCGGGGGTGCCGTCGGGCTCGGTGACGCGGGACCAGGCGGGGCCGCCGAACATCGCGCGCCAGTTGTTGGGCGGCAGCTCCCCGTTCGGGCCGCGGCCGTCGGCGAAGTGGAAGCGGGCGCGGTGCTCCCCGCCGGGCCCCTCCGCCAGCGCGGCGCGGAACCAGGGGTGTTCGCTGGAGCAGTGGTTGGGGACGATGTCGAGGACGACCTTCAGGCCCAGCCGGTGGGCGGCGGCCACGAGCCGGTCGAACTCCGCCAGGTCGCCGTAGACCGGGTCCACGTCGCAGTAGTCGGCGACGTCGTAGCCGTGGTCGTGCTGCGGGGAGGGGTAGAAGGGGCTGAGCCAGATGCCGTCCACGCCCAGCTTCCGCAGGTACGGCAGCCCGGCGCGGACTCCGGCCAGATCGCCGATGCCGTCCCCGGTGCTGTCGAGGAAGCTGCGGACGTAGACCTGGTAGACGACCGCGTCCCGCCACCAGTCCCGTGCCGTGCCGAACGCCGCGCCGGCCCGGGTGGGGCGGGGTGAGACGCCGTGGTGGGTCGTGGCTGTGAGCATCCCTCGGTTCCCGTCTTCCTGCTCTCGGGACTGGCCCTGTGACGAATGGCTGTGAACGGCAACAAGCGGCAACGAACAGCGACGAACGGCACGAACGCTGACGAGCGGCGTCGAACCGCGCTCGTCGCGCAGGGAGCGACGTCCGTCATGTTCACCGCCGTTATGCATGCATGTTAAGTAGCGGTGACATCGCAGTGTCAACGAATGTGCGAGAAGCCGCCCTGTTATGCCCGGAGATGTCCGTCAGGGGTGGGCGCGCGGAGGCTTGGGGTTACCTAACACGCAACTAGGGAAAGGAGATTGGAGAAGGAGACGGGAGGTCAGTCCTCGCGCGCGACGGACTCCAACTCGCGCGCCAGCCGCGCGACGGCCCGGCCCGGCGTCTGACGCCCCGCCATCGCGTCGTGCACCACGGCCTGCACGACCAGGCTCACCTGGTCGTACCGCGGGCTCTTGGGACGCGGTTCGGCCGTCAGGACGCTCCTGCGCAGCGTCGGCAGGTACGGGAAGGCGCGGACCAGCTCCGGATCGGAGTACAGGTCGGCCCGCACCGGCGGCAGCGAACCCTCGGTGAGCACCCGGCGCTGCACCGGCTCGCCGGTGAGGTACGCGATGAGGTCGTTGGCCGTGTCGGGGTGCTCGGAACGGACGTTGACCGCCAGGTTGGAGCCGCCCAGCACGCTGACGCCCGGACCGTCGGGCCCCGGCAGCGGCACCGCCCCGAACCGCCCGGCGACCTTCGAGTCCTCGCCGTTCGCCTGGGCGTACACGTACGGCCAGTTCCGCAGGAACAGCAGCCGGCCCTCCTGGAACGCCAGCCGCGACTCCTCCTCCTTCCAGCCCAGCGCCTCCTGGGGAATCCACCCCTCCCGCACCCCGTCGACGAGGAAGCGCAACCCCTCCTCGGTCGCGGCGGAGTCCGCGGTGACCGTCGCGCCCTCGTCGCCGAGGAGGGAGCCGCCGGCCGAGTGCACCGCCTCGGTGGCGTTGGCGGTCAGGCCCTCGTACGGCAGGAACTGCCCCGCGTAGCCCTCCAGTCCGTGCTCCGGCGCGACCTCCTTCGCCAGCCGCTCCAACTCGGCCCAGGTGCGCGGGGGTTCCTCACCCTCGGCCTCCAGCACGTCCGAGCGGTAGTACAGCAGCCCGGCGTTGGTCACGTAGGGGACGGCGTAGAGGCGCCCGCCGAAGGTGGCGGTGTCCACCACCGGCGGCAGGAAGCTCTCCAGGGGGAAGCGGCCCGGTTCGACGGGGGCGATCCAGCCCGCCGCGGCGAACTCCGACGTCCACGCCACGTCGATGTTGAGCACGTCGAAACGGCCGCTGCCGGAGCGCAGGCTCGTGACCATCTGGGCCCGCGTCTCGTCCGCCGAGTCCGGCAGCTCCACCAGGGTGACCGGCTCGTCGGGGTGCGCGCGGTTCCAGTCCTCCAGCACCGGGTCGAGGTAGTCCGTCAGATCACCGGCGGTGACCAGGGTGATCGGCCCGCGCCCTCCGCCGTGCGCGGCCTGCCCGACGGACGGGGCGCCCAGACCGGCGTACCCCGCCAGGGCCACGGCGGCGGCCAGGAGACCCCTCCCCGCGGCACGCGTCCACCGCATAGGCTCCTCCCCCGTGCACCGGCCTCACCGTCGAGCACCGGACGTCCGGCCCATATATACCCGTTGGGTATGGGCGATACTAGACGCCGACCGGGCGCCGCCGACAGGTGCCCGACGGGCACCGGGCCCGGACGGGGCGGGGAGGAGGAGAGCACGCGTGCGTCTGCCGCTCCTGGCTCTCCTCGCCTCCGGTCCCGCCCACGGATACGAGCTCAAACAGGCCCTTGAGAAGCTCCTGGGCGCGGCGTACCCTCAGCCGAACGTCGGGCAGATCTACGTCACCCTGGGGCGGCTGGAGAAGGCCGGTCTGATCGAGGGCGAGGAGGTCGCCCAGTCCACCCGGCCCAACAAGAGGATCTACCGGCTCACCGAGGCGGGGCGCGAGGCGGTGAGGGCCTGGTTCGACGAGCCGACCGACGAGCCGCGGGTGCGCGACGAGTTCTTCATGAAGCTCGCGCTCGCCCCGCAGACCGGGCTGGCCGACCGGATCGCCCTGATCAACAAACAGCGCCGCCAGTACCTGAACACCATGCGAGCCCTGTCCAGGCTGGCCGCCGGCGAGGACCGGGACAACCGGGTGGCACAGCTCCTCATCGAAGGCGCGATGCTGCACCTCCAGGCCGACCTGGACTGGCTGGAGCGCTGCCAGGAGGAGTTCGAATGAGCCGTGCCGAGGCGTCCGGCGCCCCCTCCGACGCCGGACCCGTCCCCTCCGGCGCCGAACCGACCGAGCCCCCCATCGTCCGCGCCGAGGGCCTGGTCAAGACCCACCACGGCGAGGGCGCCCCGGTGAAGGCCGTGCGGGGGGTGGACCTGACCGTCGGGCGCGGCGAGTTCGTCGCCGTCACCGGCCCCTCCGGCGCGGGCAAGTCCACGCTGCTCCACCTGCTCGGCGGCCTCCAGAAGCCCGACAGCGGCAGCATCTGGTTCGACGGGACGTGCCTGGACTCCTACGGCGAGTCCCACTGGGCGGTGCTGCGCCGCCGCCGCATCGGCATCGTCTTCCAGTTCTTCAACCTCGTCTCCAACCTGACCGTCGCCGACAACGTCGAACTCCCGGCCCTGCTGGCCGGCCGGAGCCCGAAGCGGGCCCGCGCCGACCGCGCCGAACTCCTGGAGGAGCTGGGCCTGGCCGGCAAGGAGCGGAGCATGCCCGGCGAGCTCTCCGGCGGCGAGCAGCAGCGCGTCGCCCTGGCCCGCGCGCTGGTCAACCACCCCGACCTGCTGCTGGCCGACGAACCCGCCGGCAGCCTGGACAGCAAGGGCACCCGCGAGGTGCTGCGGCTGCTCTCCCGCTTCCACGCGCGCGGCCAGACCATCCTCCTGGTCACCCACGACGCCCGGATGGCCAGCGCCGCGGACCGGGTGATCAGCTTCTTCGACGGCCGCGTCGTCGACGACGCGGTGCTGGACACGGACGACGGCGCACGGCGGCGCGGCACGGGCGTGGCCGGCGTGCTCGAACTGAAGGACTGACGCGACGTGCGCGCCACCCTGCGCTGGGCCCACGCCGACCTGCGGGCGCACCGCGGCGAGGCGCTGTTCATCGTCCTGGCCACGGCCGGTATCACCGCCTCGCTGCTGCTGGCCGCGGCGCTGTTCTCCTACGCGGCCGACCCCTGGCAGCGGGTCTTCACCCAGTCCGAGGGCGCGCACGTGTGGATCCACACCCGCGCCGACGCGCAGCCGGAGGACCTGGCGGACCTGGAGGGCGTGACCGACGTCGCCGGCCCCTTCGCCACCGCCCGCGCCACCGTGGAGACGGGCGGCGCGCGGGCCGCCGTCGAACTGCGGGCCACCGGGCCCGAACCGCCCCGGGTGGGCCGCCCGCTGGTCGGCGCCGGCCGCTGGCTGAGGCCGGGCGCCGACGACGAGATCGTCCTGGACTCCTCGCTGGCCCGCGCCCTGTGGGCCGAGACCGGCGACACGCTCACCGTCCGGGGCGAGCGCGGGACGGAGCGCCGGCTGCGCGTCGTGGGCGTCGCGGACACCGCCGAACCCCGGTACGTGCCCGGCGAGCGGCCCGGCGTCGGCTGGCTGCTCCCCGAGGGCCTGCGCCTGGCCTCGCCCGCCCCCGAACGCGCCGGGTGGACCGTCGGCCTGCGGCTGGACGACCCCGACGACACCGACTTCGCGGTCCAGCGCGCGGTCACCGCGCTCGGCGCCGACCGGGTGACCGAGGTGACCCGCTGGCAGCAGGCGCGCACCGAGGCCGAGGGCGAGGGACGGCTGCTGGGACTGCTGCTCGGCCTCTTCGGGCTCGGGGCGCTGCTCGCCGCGGCGCTGGCGGTGGCCGGGGCGATCGGCACCCGGATCCACGGCCACCTGCGGGACATCTCCGTACTCAAGGCCATCGGCTTCACCCCCGCCCAGGTCGTGCGGGTCTTCCTCGTCCAGCACCTGGCCTTCGCCCTCCTCGGGGTCGCCTGCGGCGCGGCCGTCACCGAACTGCTGGGCGCCCGCATCCCCGGCCGGATCGGGGAGGCGGTGGACCTGTGGCGGCGGCTGCCCGGCCACGCCTGGACGGTGCCGGCCACCGCGGTCGGCGCGGTGCTGTTCATCGCCCTGGCCACCTCGCTGGCCGCCTGGCGCGCGGGCCGGGTGCCGCCGGTGCCGGTCGCGCGGACGGCCGCGCCGCGCGGCATGGGCCCGCTGACGTCGGTGGAACGGCGGATGCTGGGCGCGGGCCTGCCGCCCGCCCTGGTGCTCGGCCGGCGCGGCGCCTTCACCGGCCGGGCCCGCTCCCTGGCCGCCGTGGGACGGCTGGCCGTGCCGCTGATGATGATCACGGTCGCGCTGGGCGCGTGGGCGACCCTGGACCGGTTCCAGAGCCACCCCGAGGAGGTCGGCCTCCCCGCCGCGCTCACCGTGCGCGACGGCTCCTCCGCCGGCGAGGACGCCGACGGCCGCGCCGAGACCGAGCGGCTGTCGGCCGCCCACCCGGACGTCACCGCCGTCCATCCGGGCGTGGAGGTCGCGGCGCTGGTCCCGGGCCAGACCGGCACCATCACCCTGCGCGGCCTGGGCACCGACGAGCGCCCCTACCCGTTCGCCCTCGCCGAGGGACGGCTCCCGGCCGGCCCGGACGAGGCGGTGGCCGGCCAGGGGCTGCTGGACCTGCTCGACGTGCGCGTCGGCGACTGGGTGCGGATGACGGTCCAGGGGCGCCCGCAGATCCTCCACATCGTGGGCCGGGGCATCGAGCCCGAGGACGGCGGCCGGACGATCTCCACGTCCCTGGACAACCTGGACCTGGGTGAACGCGGCCCGGTCCGACCCGACTTCCACCACCTGGTGCTGCGCGACGGCGCCGACGCGGACCGGGTCGCCGCCGATCTGGTGGCCTCCTCCGACGGACGGCTGGAGGTCCGCCGGATCGCCAACCCCGCCGACGGCCTCTCCGCCATCCGCGGCGTCGTCGTCGGACTGATCACGGTGCTCGCCCTGATCGGCCTCACCGAACTCTCCACCACCGTCGGCGCGCGGGCGCGCGACCGCGGACGCGACCTGCTGGCGCTCAAGGCGATCGGCCTGACACCGCGCCAGATCGCGGGGGTGATCGTGGTCTCCACCGGCCTCACCGCGCTGGCCGCCGCGCTGCTCGGCACGGCGCTCGGCGTCCTCGCCGGCGACTGGCTGATCGACGTCCTGGGCCGAGCCGGCGGCATCGGCGCCGGCATCGCCCAGTCCCCGTCCCCCGGCACCCTGCTGCTGGTGTGCGCGGTGGCCCTGGCGGTCGCGGTCGCGGCCTCGATCGTCCCGGCCGCCCGCACGGCCCGCCGCCGCATCGCCGACACCCTCGGCGAGACGCTGTAGGGAACGACGGCGCTGTAGGAACGACATGGGGAACGACGGCGCGGCGGCCGGCGTCGTGTACGCCGGCCGCCGCGCGGGGCGGGACGCCCGCAGTCACCCCCCGCCCCCGTCCTCCCTCCCGAACCGTGCGGCCGGGAGGGAGGGAGTCAGACGCCCGCGATGGACTGGATCCAGGAGCGGTAGGCGGTCACGTTCGTGTACGCCGTGGTGGTCTGCCGGTCGCTGGTGGAGGCGACGCCGACCTGGGCGCCGTTCGCCATCATCGGACCGCCCGAGTCGCCGCCCGCGGTGATGCCGTCACCGCGCCGGGCGCAGATCGCCGAGCCGTTGTAGGCGTCGCGGCACGCGCCGGTCACGGTCACGTTCGCGACCTTCAGGTACCGGGACTGGCAGGTGGCCTCACTGCCGAGGCACGTCGCGCCCCAGCCGTAGACCTGCACGTTCTGGCCCACCGAGACCGTGCCCGGCTGCCCGAGCCGCGCGTAGGTGGTCGAGACGGAGCGGTCGAGACGGACCAGCGACAGGTCCGACGACGCGTGGTTGTACACCTGCGTGCCGTTGGCGACGGTGCCGCCGCTGGTCTGGTCGAGGCTGCCGATGCGGAACGACAACCCACCGCCGCCGACGCAGTGCTTGGCGGTGAGGATCCAGGTGGGGGCGATGATCGACGCGCTGCAGGTCTCCCTGCCGTTGGAGAACAGCCGGGCGGCCCAGGGGGCGCTCTGCGCGTATCCGCCGCCGATGATCGGCTGGGGGCCGCCGCTGCCGGGCTGCTCCTTCGCCATGGCGGCCGTGGGGGCGAGGGCGAGGACGGAGAGCAGAGCGGCTATGAGGGTGGGGATCAGCCTGGTGATGCGCAAGGCTCCTCATTTCGAAAAGACACGCGGCGTTGCGCGTGTGTTCTGTGGGGGAGCCACCAGGATTCCCGGAAACGGGCCGGTCGGGATAATGCCGATCGGCTATAACACGGGGTTATCACCCCGGCCACGGCCCCGGTCTCGACCGGCGGCTCGTCCCGGCCGTGGCAGATCCACAGCACGGGCACGCCCTCGCGCCGGCAGTACGGCCAACAGGTCCCCGTCACCCACGGTGTGGCGTCGTCCGTCCAGTCCCTGTGCGGGGTGCGAGACCCCACCGCTCCGCGCGCCGACGGTGTTGCGGGCGTGAATCCGGAGCGAAGCGCGAACACCCGTGGCGGAGGCGCCCTTTCTCCGCCGCGCGGTGCCGCTTCCGCCCTTCCACGGAGGGGGCACCACGCCGTCGAGACGAGCCGAGACGAGCGGCCATCGGCAGGAGCCAGGAGCCAGGAGCCGCGGCGCCGGCCGTGCCCGTCTTCGGCGGGGACCGGGGACCGTACTCCGAGCGATCGCGTCACCGCCCGGTGGTCGGTCCCGGACGCCGATTCGGTCGAGAGCGCGAAGCCGTCCGTGGGTGAGCGACTTCTTCCGGCCACCGGGCAGGGCGCGGTTCGTCGTGCCGCACCGCGTGGACGGCGTGCGGGAAGCGGCTCGTTCCCCCGGCGCGGTCGAGGCGCGGGTGGGAGCAGAGCACGTACCGGACGTCGTCCGGGCGATGTCCGAGGTGCTCCGGTCGCGCGTCGGCGGCGTGTGCACGAGTGAATCCCTGGGCGCCGTAGGCGCTCCGCGGGCCCGGCCCCCATACGCCTCGGCGGCTTCGGGGTCTGCCACGCGGTGGTTGACGCCCGTGTCGAACAGGATCAGCCCGTGCACGGCTGCTCGACGACGGCCACCGTCGACGGCACGGTGATCATGCCCTGTGCGCCGTGGAGGAGATCACCCTTGGGCATGGTGAGAGGTCCCGCGTTCACGGTGGTCAGGCGCGGTCCGGGAGGCATCGGCCTGGTCACCCGGAGGTCGTCCGGGCCCTCGGCCGGCACCGCGGGACGCCGGATCCGCTGCCGGCCCTGTGGGACGCCGGATCCGCTGCCGGCCCCGTGGGAGCCGCCGGCCGGACGGTCCGGGTGCGTCCGTTCCCGGCCCGCGCGGATCGGCCCCCACGGACACGTGGCGCCTACGGCTCGACGACGACCTCCTGGGCCGCCGCCGTGTCGCCCGCCAGCAGCTCGGCGTCCACCGGGACGTTCCGCTTCACCAGGGCCAGGGCGATCGGGCCCAGCTCGTGGTGGCGGGCCGAGGTGGTGACGAAGCCGAGCTGACGTCCCTCCTCCCCGTCCTTGGCCAGCCGGATCGGCGTGCCGTGGCCGGGCAGGTGCACCTCGCTGCCGTCCAGGTGGAGGAAGACCAGCCGGCGCGGCGGCTTCCCCAGGTTGTGGACGCGCGCCACGGTCTCCTGGCCCCGGTAGCAGCCCTTGTTCAGGTGGACGGCCGTGCCGATCCAGCCCACCTCGTGCGGGATCGTCCGGTGGTCGGTCTCCAGGCCCAGCCGCGGCCGGTGCGCCTCCACGCGCAGCGCCTCCAGGGCCAGCGCGCCGATCACCGGGCCGTGGGCGGCGGCGAAGGACTCCAGCTCGCCGCGCGGCAGGAACACGTCCCGCCCGTAGGGCGTCTCGCGGACGACCGCGCCCTCGGGGGTCTCGGTGATGGAGCCCGCCGGGAGGTGGACCACGGCGTACTCGGCCGTCGCGTCCCGCACCTCGACCCGGTAGAAGAACTTCATGCTCTCCAGGTACGAGATCAGCGCCTCCTGGGTGCCCGGCTCGACGTGCATCCACACCGTGGAGCCGTCGTCGACCAGGTAGAGCGCGTGCTCGACGTGGCCGTGCGGGGAGAGGATCAGCGCCTCCGTGGCGCGGCCGGGCTCCAACTCGCTCACGTGCTGGGTGAGCAGCAGGTGCAGCCAGCTCAGCCGGTCGGCGCCGGAGACGGTGACCACGCCGCGGTGCGAGAGGTCCACCAGTCCGCCGCCGTCCGCGAGCGTGCGCTGCTCACGGAAGAGGTCGCCGTAGT
Organism: Streptomyces macrosporus; assembly: GCF_039533145.1. Classification (NCBI taxonomy): domain Bacteria; kingdom Bacillati; phylum Actinomycetota; class Actinomycetes; order Kitasatosporales; family Streptomycetaceae; genus Streptomyces; species Streptomyces macrosporus. The sequence continues at coordinate 231,879 of NZ_BAAASZ010000006.1, read as the reverse complement.
GCGCGGCGACGCCTTCGTCCGGCCCCTCGGCGGGGACGGCTCCGGGGAGCGACAGCAGAGGGCTCTTGTACGACATGCGACCAGCCTACGGCTCCGTGTCGTCCGCGCTCCCGCCCGTTCCCCCGCCCGTTCCCTCCGTACCGCCGGAGCCCGTCCGGGCGGCTCCCTCCGCGGCGGAGCGCTCGGCGGTGCACTCCCGGCACCGGCCGAAGATCGCGAAGTGCTTCATGTCGGTGTCGAAGCCGAACTTCTCCCGCAGCCGGTCGGTGAAACCGGCGGCCAGCGCGATGTCGGCCTCGATCACCTTGCCGCAGTCCCGGCACACCAGGTGCATGTGGTCGTGCCGGTCGGCGAGGTGGTAGGTGGGAGCGCCGTGGCCCAGATGGGCGTGGCTGACCAGCCCCAGCTCCTCCAACAGCTCCAGCGTGCGGTAGACGGTGGAGATGTTCACGCTCCCCGCCGTGCGCCGCACCTCGGCGAGGATGTCGTCCGGGGTGGAGTGCTCCAGCTTGTCCACGGCTTCCAGCACGAGCTGGCGCTGCGGCGTCAGCCGGTATCCGCGTCTGCGTAGGTCGCTCTGCCAGTCGGTGCTCACCACACGGCCAGTGTAGGAGGAGGGCCGGGAATCGCGGCGGGATCGGGCTACCGGGGCTCGACAAGGTCGGTGAACAGCAGGTCGGCCAGGACATCGCGGATCTCGGCGGTCGTCCGGGCGATCTCCGTGTGGACCCGGATCTTCTCGTCGAGCGCGGCGAGTTGTTCCCCGATGTCCCGCTGGATCCGGACGGGGGGCAGTGGGACGGGGAGGTCGCGCAGGACCCGAACGGAGATGTGCCGGATGGTCGAGCCCGTGGAGCGGGCATCGATCCAGGCGGCGGCCATCGGGGACGCGAGGTAGCTCACCAGGTACTCGGGAATGAGGAGTTCTTCCGTGGTCCGGATGCGCACCAAGTGGGTGCTGAACAACCAGTCGCGCTCCTTCTCCGAAACGAGGGCGACACGCCCCACCGTGCCGGCGCGGGTGCAGAGGACGTCCCCGGGCCTGAGGCGGTACTGCCCGAGGTCGTCGGCGAGGTCGCCGGGCAGTCGGCTGATGGCGGCGGAGGAAATTCTCCGGTTGCCGATGTCCCCCGCCCTGACCAGGGGAACCCCCTCCGTGACGTGCCGGTCGGGACGTACGGTGGCCGATGAGTGCCCGACCTGAAGGAATTCGCAAACGTCCCCGAGGGGCACCTCCCGCCACTCCGCCGGAGAGCGGTCGACCGGGTCGTTCATACGTCGTGCCTCCGCAATATCGACTCCACGAACGCGTCGATCCGGGCAGCTTCCTCGTGTAGCCGGACGAGTTTCGCGCTCAGGCGGCCGAGGGAGTCCTTTCGAGCGGGCGCGCTGTCCGTCTCGGGGACGGGGGAAACATACCGGGAGGGAGTAAGGGCGTAGTCATTGGCGCGTATCTCGTCGAGACCGACCGCTCGGCTGAACCCGGGACTTCCTCGGTACGCTCCGCCTGTTCCGCCGGAGTCCCGCCAGGCGTGGTACTCGTGGGCGATGGCGTCGCTCTCCTGCTCCGAGAGACTCCTGACCGCGCGTGTGGCCATCGTGCCCATGGCGCGGGCGGTGATGAAGAGGACCTCCTCGCAGCTTCCCGTCGGTGCTCTCAACAGCCACAACGTTACGGCGATCCCTGTGGGGAAGAAGAGGCCCGGTGGCAGTTCGACCACACACTCCACCGCGCCGTCCGTCACCATGGCGGACCGGATCTGCCTCTCTCGGCTGCTGTTGGAGAAGGTGGCGCCGGCGGCCATGACGACGCACGCCCTTCCATCGGCCGAGAGCGAGTCCACCGCATATTGGAGCCAGTCGAAGTTGGCTCTGTGAGGAGGAGGCGGGCCGTATCGCCAGTGCCCGGTGTTCCGTGGGGACTCGGGAACACGGGTGTTGAAAGGGGGGTTGGTCACCAGGAGGTCGACCTTCCTCCGTAGTGGGGCCGTGTACTCGGACGGGGTCGACGCCCCCTGCACCAGATCGGCTGGGTCGTACCCGCGCAGGTCCATACCCAGACGCGCGAGGCGGAGGGAGAAGTCCGGAGTGCCGGCTCCGCTGACTCGCAGTGGCCGTGTCCGCCCCGAGACACCCCGGGTGTCGACGATGGCGGCCAACATTTCACCGGTACGGCAGAAAGGGTCGTGCACTTCGGCCGCATCGACGGAAGGTGCCAGGAGCCTGGTCACGGTGCGGGTGATGGACGGTGGCGTGAAGAACTCGCCCGCTGTGCGAGCGGGCCCCGTCCTGGCAGCCCACTCGATCAGGTGGTCGAAGGCCGCGACGCACTCGCTCCGCTCCCCCGTGCCGTGCGTGTCGATCAGGCGGATCGCTTCGACGAGGGAACGGCCGCCCTCCTGCCAGGTCTGGAGCGTGGTGGGGGAGAGCCGTACGGGAAGGTCGGATGTGATCCGCCGGCACAGCTCGGTGGGTTCCGGGGGCGTCGTGCCGGCGGCGGCCGAGCTCAGCGCCCTCCACGCTTCGGGCCGGGAGCCACGCAGGCAGAGGAGGGCCAGCAGCATCTCGACGTGCTCGGGAGAGACCGTGCCCCCGTGTTGCGCGAGCGCTTGTTCCACGCCGCGCACCAGCGTGTCCGGAGCCGGGGCCGGTGTCTTCGGAGCCGCTTCCGCTCCCCCCTGCAGACCGGCGCGGAAGCGGTCCCCATAGGTCGTGCCGGCCGGCTCGCCGTTCTCGCGGGCGTTCGCCGGGATGGCGCGGTGGTCCAGCCAGTCCACGACCTCCGCCGCACGGAAGAGTTCCGTGCCGTCCTCCCCGGCCGAGGCGGGTCGGGGGAAGGTGTCGGGATGGCGTCGTTCCCAGTTGCTGACAGCCGGCCGGCGCACTCCGGCGAGCCGGGCGATCTCGGCTCGCGAGACGAACCTGTCACCGAGGTCGTTCATTGCGGTCCTCCTCCGGTCAGAAACGGGGCTCCGGCCCGTTCCGACGGGCGAGCACGGAGGGGAAGCGGTCGAGTGCCCGGATCTCCTTCACGAGTTCGGGGCTCATGTACCCCAAGAGCCGGTAGATCTTGGCATGGTCGGCGGCGAGGTCGCGGTGGTGGATGGGTTCGTGGTGCATGACCCGATTCCGGAGCAGCACCAGCGACCAAAGGTTGTCGTACAGCACATCACGCCTGCCGGAGTAGTGGGGAAAGGCGCGGTGGAGGGTGGGCACCCACAGTCGGCGGTCGTAGCCGCGGCTGAGGAGCGAGGCCCAGAAGCCGAAAGAGAGTTCGGCCACCACGCTGTCCGTGGGGACGGGGCGCAGACCGCGCTCCTCGCACTTGCGCCTGGCCTTGTCGATCAGGCGCCGGCCGTTGGGGTTGAGGGAGAAAGCGGCCCACCAGTCCGCTCCGTACCGCTGCTTGAGTCGGTCGTGCAGGGCGTTGCGCAACGTCACCTCAAGGCAGTGAAGAGGGCCGTAGAGAGCGGCGGACGCCTCCACGTTCCACCAGTAGAGCCGTACCGCCGTGGCGGCGTCCCCTCCCGATGCCCGCAGGTAGCGGGCCATACGGGGCTCGGAGAAGGCGCGCAGCGTCCAGTCGGGCAGTTCCTCGGCCATGGTGGTCCCCCCAGAGCAGGACTGTTTCGCACAGTCCGGTACGTAATCGGATGGTCGTGGTACGGTGATGAAGAACGCCCCTGGTCCGCCTCTGCTTGCAAGCCGCCAGGGGCACGGCTTTTCGAACCCCCGGTCGCGCCTGGTGACCGGGGGTTTTGCCGTCTTGTGCGCATGCGGGAGAGCCCTCCGCCGCAGACCGGTGGAGCACTCCACGGGGAAACGCTAGCGGCGGCGCACAGTGCATGTCAAAGAGCATTGCAGTGCTCTCTATTTGTTAACCCCTTGTCGTCGGCATGAGGAGACGGATGGCTCCCCTGATACCTGGCTTCTCCGTGCCTGGGTGGAAAGGGGCGGCGGAGACCTGCGGCAGAAAACGAGGAGCCCCGCAGCCGTCGGTGACATGACCGTCTGCGGAGCTCGGTGCTGTGAAACTGTTAACCCCTGGGGCACGGCTTCGCGCAGGCGGCGGCACAGCGGTGCCCGGAGTTCGTCGACTACTTGAAGAAGGCGATCCCGTCGTCCGGGAGGTCCTTCAGGTCCTTCGCCCACTCGCGCGGGTCGACGACCTTCTTCAGGTGGGCCGACATGTACGGGCGCAGTGGTCGCTCGGGGTCGGGGGTGGCCAGCTCGCCGACCCACATCAGGTCGCCCTTGACGTAGCCGTACAGGCGCTTGCCGCCGCTGTACTCCCCGGCGGAGGCGAGCCGGGCGACGGCGTCCGTGACCAGGTCGATCTGGGGCTTCTTCTCGGCCATCTCGCCGTACCAGACCTCGGCGACGCCCCGGTCGCGGATCATGACGACCTCGACCTTGCGGTCCTTGTCGATCCGCCAGTAGCCGGTCTCGGTCTCCAGCGGGCCGACCTTCTCGCCCTTGGAGTTCAGCTCCCAGCTGTGCGAGACGTACTCCAGGAAGTCCCGGCCGTCGTGGGAGAAGGTGACCTCCTGCCCGAAGTTGCACTGCTCGCGCCCGGGGAAGTCGGCGACGCCCGCGCCCGTCCAGTTGCCGAGGAGGAAGGCGAGGGGCACGAGGTCCGGGTGGAGGTCGGACGGGATCTCGATCATGGGGTGCTCAGACGATCTGTCGAGGGCGTGACGGACGGAGGTGGGGGGTGGGCCGGTCGTCGGGGCGGATCAGCGCTGGCCCTGGTAGAGCTTCTTCACGGTCAGGCCCATGAACGCCAGAACGCCGACACAGACCAGGACCAGCAGGGCGGTGAAGAATGCCTCAAGCACGGGAGCGCTCCTCGCTACGCACGGACGAACGGGCCGTGGACGGCCCGCCGACGAGTCTAGTCGGCCCGTGGCGGGGCGACGCTGTGAGGTGCGCCGCCCCGCCACGGGGCCGGTCGGAGGAGGCGAGGACGGAGGTCCGTCAGCCCAGGAGTCGGGCCTGGAGGATCACCGTCTGCCGCAGGCCGTCGTGCTCGTCCTCCTCGTAGAGCCCGGTGTAGTCGTCGACCGGGACCCAGCCGCCGTCGAGCGCGGGCAGTCCCTCGTCCTCCCGCGCGCCCTCGGGGGCCGGGAGCAGCAGGTCGCGCAGGTCGCCGTCCGTCCTGACCCGGCGGTCCTCCTCCGCGGTGAGCGGTTCGGGCTCCCGGTCCTTCGGCAGCGGCTTCTTCGGGTAGGACGGCTCCGCCCGGGAGAGCGGCGGCAGCGGGGTGGGGGCGCGGTCGGCCTGCACGGTGTAGCGACGGCGACCCCGGCGACGATGCCGAGCAGGGCGGCGCAGGCCGGCAGCAGGGCCGCACGGCCGGGGCGGCGCGCCGGGACGGTGGGCTCGGGAGCCGGGGCGGTCTCCGAGGTCTCCGGGAGGACGGGGGACCCGGCCCGCGGCGGAACCGGCGGCGGGGGCGGCGACCCGGGAGGCTCCGCCGGGGGCGGCGGGAACGCGGACAGGGGATCTCCTCGCCCTTCTTGTCGGCTCACCGACAAGAGGGGAGATCGGAAGGTTGTGCCCCCGCCGATCACGATCGGATTGTGGAGCGGACTACCGTGGTCGGCATGGCAGCCGATTCGAAGAAGCTCGTGATCAAGGTGACGGCCGGGGCGGACGCGCCCGAGCGGTGCTCCCAGGCCTTCACGGTGGCCGCGGTGGCCGTGGCCGGCGGGGTGGAGGTCTCGCTCTGGCTGACCGGGGAGTCGGCGTGGTTCGCGCTGCCGGGCCGGGCGGCGGAGTTCGAGCTGCCGCACTCCGCGCCGCTGCCGGAGCTGGTCGACGGCATCCTGGCGGGTGGGCGGATCACGCTGTGCACCCAGTGCGCGGCCCGGCGCGGCATCGAGGAGAAGGACGTGATCGAGGGCGTGCGCATCGCCGGGGCGCAGGTCTTCGTCAGCGAGGTCATGGGCGAGGACGTGCGGGCGCTCGTCTACTGATCGCCGTCGATCCGCCGTCGATCCGCCGCCGTGCCGCCCCGCGCCCCGTGGGGCGGCACGGAAAGGCGTTGCGGCGGGGCGTTGCGGCGAGGCGGTACGACGCGCGAAGGCCGCGCCCGACGGTGTCCAACCCTCGGGGGCGCGGCCTTCGTGTGTCCGCGGCGGG
>NZ_BAAASZ010000006.1:199275-225725 GCF_039533145.1 Streptomyces macrosporus | reverse complement strand
GGGCCGGCCCCCCGCCGTACCGCGTCACACGGCGATGGCGACCTCCGCCAGACCGCCCTTCTGGGCGACGACGGTGCGGTCCGCGGTGGCGCCGGGCACCAGGGCGCGCACGGTCCAGGTGCCCTCGGCCGCGTAGAACCGGAACTGGCCGGTGGCGGAGGTCGGAACCTCGGCCGTGAACTCGCCGGTGCTGTCCAGGAGACGGACGTATCCGGTGACGGGCTCGCCGTTGCGGGTCACCTGACCCTGGATCGTCGTCTCGCCGGGCCTGATGGTGGAGGCGTCGGGGCCGCCTGCCTGGGCTCCGCACATGTCTCGGTGCTCTTCCTTCTCTGTCGGGAAGTGGAGGAGTGGATCGGGGAAGCGGCTCAGTTGTCGCCGGGGCCGAGCTCGATCGGCACGCCGACCAGCGAGCCGTACTCGGTCCAGGAGCCGTCGTAGTTCTTGACGTTCTCCTGGCCCAGCAGCTCGCGGAGCACGAACCAGGTGAGCGAGGAGCGCTCACCGATGCGGCACAGGGCGATGGTGTCCTTGGAGAAGTCGATGCCGGCCTCTTCGTAGAGGGCCTTCAGCTCCTCGTCGGACTTGAAGGTGCCGTCGTCGTTGGCGTTCTTCGACCACGGGATGTTGCGGGAGGTCGGGATGTGGCCGGGGCGCTGCGACTGCTCCTGCGGCAGGTGGGCCGGGGCGAGCAGCTTGCCGCTGAACTCGTCGGGGGAGCGGACGTCCACCAGGTTCTTCTTGCCGATCGCGTCGACGACCTCGTCGCGGAAGGCGCGGATGGAGGTGTCCTGCTCCTTCGCCTTGTACTCGGTCTTCGGGCGGGACGGGACCTCGGTGACCAGCTCGCGGGCGTCCAGCTCCCACTTCTTGCGGCCGCCGTCGAGGAGCTTCACGTCCTGGTGGCCGTAGAGCTTGAAGTACCAGTAGGCGTAGGCCGCGAACCAGTTGTTGTTGCCGCCGTAGAGGATGACGGTGTCGTCGTTGGCGATGCCCTTCTCGGACAGCAGCTTCTCGAAACCGGCCCTGTCGACGAAGTCACGGCGCACCGGGTCCTGGAGCTCGTTCTTCCAGTCGATCCGGATGGCGTTCCTGATGTGGTTCTTCTCGTAGGCCGTGGTGTCCTCGTCGACCTCGACGATGACCACCTTGGGGTCGTCGATGTGGGCCTCGACCCAGTCGGCGTCCACCAGGACGTCACTGCGGCTCATGTCTCTCCTCCGGAGGGCAGTTCAGAGTGTGCTTCGGGTGTGTGCGCGGCGGCGTCGGGCGCCGGCGGGCACGCACGGCGCTGTACGTCGCGGAGCGGGGAACAGCGGGAACGGTGCGCGGCTGCGGTCCGGGCTTCGGAGGCACCGAGGTCAGCCGTCAGAGGACGGCGCGACAGAGCATGGCGGCGACGCGGCACAGATCGACTGCCCGTCGCTTGGTGAGATCCGCCTGTCGCATCATGGGTCCGATCGTAGGGACGGAAGGTGCGACGTGTCACCGTCGTTCCGCATGGCAAGACGAGTTCGTCCGAGGGGCGAGACGACGAACAGGAGTCCGACGGGCCCTCCCGGGGCGGCGCGGGAACGCCCCCGAGGCGCTTCTGCGGTGCGGACGCGTCCGTCTCGCCTGTCGGACGGCCCGGGAGCGGGCCGCGCGGCGTCCGGCGCGTCCGCGCCGGTCACCCGATCAGCGTGACGTCCGTGCCCGTCAGGCGCAGCACGACGCCCTCGGCGTCCACCTCGACCTTCTCCAGTTCCAGCCCCTCGGGGAGGCCCGTGATCTCCAGCTCCCGGTCTATCTGCCCCCGGGCGACGTCCTCGGCCACGGGGATGCCGGGGAGGTCGTCGGCGCGGAGCGCGATGGTGGTGCCGTTCCGCACGCTCACCGTGCTGTGCACGGTGAGCCGCGCGACGGCGAGGTCCACGTCGATCTTCACCTGGTTCCGCGCCGCCCGCTCCTTGCCGGCGTACCCGACGGTGGCGCCCTCCGTCCCGGTGGCCGCGGTCAGGTCCTCGTAGGCGATCCGGGCGCTGCCGGTGGCCCGGGCGGCGACGGCGGAGGAGAAGTTGTTCTCCAGCCGCACGCCGTCCAGCGCGACGTCCACCTCGGTGACGTCGACGTCCCGGCCGCCGACCTGGACGGTCAGCCCGTCCAGCGTGGCGTCGACCGACTCCAGCTCCTTGCCCAGGACCTGGGTGAGGAACGGGAAGCCGTGGATCTCCACGGACGGCTGCTCGCTCAGCCCCTTGGCGCTCTTGATCTTCGCGGCGGCCTCGTCCTCGGCGAGGCCGACCGCGAGCCGGTCGGCGCCGACGAACAGGCCGCCCAGGATGACCAGGAAGATCAGAAGTATCCGTAGCGCGCGCATCGTGGTGGTCCCCCCTGGGTGGCCGAGTCGGTCGAACCGATCGAGGTGATCGACAGCGATCAACGGTGATCAACAGTGATTGACGTCGACGGAAGTCGATCGAGTTCCGGCGAGCCTAACGCGCGGGCCCTACGCCAGCGCCCTGCCGAGCAGGTACACCGCCGGGACGGCGGCCGTCAGCGGCAGTGCCACACCCGCCGTCATGTGGACGAACCGGGAGGGGAAGTCGTAGCTGGCGACCCGCAGGCCGATCAGCGCGCACACCCCCGCGGCCAGCCCCAGCACCGCCCCCGGCGTGCCCAGGGAGGTGAGCCCGCCGGCCGCGATGCCCGCGCCCGTGGCGGCCAGCACCGCGACGCCCGGGGAGACCGGGCCCGGCAGCGGCAGCGCCCGGGCGAGCGTGGCGGCGGCCACGGCGAGGGCCCCGACCGTCACCGCGTCGGGCTCGGCGGCCAGGTGGCCGGCGGCGAGGACGGCGAGCGCGGTGGAGGTCACCCCGGCGGTGAGGGCGTACAGGCGCTCGTCGGGCGAGCTGTGGTTGCGCAGTTGGAGGGTGAGGACCAGGACGCACCAGACGCCGAGCGTGCCGATGACGGCCACCGGGGCGTGTTCGGCGCCGGTCGTCAGCAGCGCGACGTCGGCGGTGACGCCCCCGAGGAACGCCAGCGCGATGCCCTGCCGGGCCGGCCACATCCCGTTGAGCCGGTACCAGCCCGCGGCGGTGACGGCCTGGAGCAGCACCACGGCCACGGCCGTCACCGGGCGCGGAAGCTGGGCGCCGCCCGCGAGCAGCACGGCCAGGACGGCGGTGAGGGCGGCGGGCAGCAGGCCCGGCGCGATGATCGGGTTCCCGGTGCGGCGCGCGGCGGGGGCCGGGGCGTCCGCCGTGGCGGTGGCCGTCGCGGCGGACGCGCCGGCGGCCGGCTCGTTCCGCTCCGCCGGCAGGGGGCCGGGGTGCTGCGGCGGCAGGGAGGCGGTGCCGTCGAGGTCGCCGGGGACGCCGGGGCCGGGGACGTGCTCCGCGGGACCCTGGCCGCCGTACGGGCCGTACCCGCCGTACGCGCCGTACGCGTCGTACGGCTGCTGGGACGGCAGGGGGTGCTGCGGGTACCGCCGGGGGTACTGCTGGTCGCTCATCGGGAGCCTCCCGCGAAGGGGGGAAGCACCTCGACGGTGCCGCCCTCGGTCAGTCGGACGATGGTGTGGTCACGCCTGCCGACCGGCTCGCCGTCCACCAGGAACGAGCAGCGCTTCAGCACCCGGTCGAACTCCGGCCGGTCGGCGTGCCGTTCGCGTGCCGCGTCGAGCGCCTCGGCGAGCGTGTGGGCGTCGTACCGTTCCTCGGTGATCCCGGCGGCGGCCTTGGCCGCGGCCCAGTAGCGGATCATGCCGCTCGGCATGGTGGTTCCCTCTCAGCCGTCCGTCGTACCGGCACCATGATGGCGTGTCGGCCGGCCGGCGCGTGCCGTCGCCCAGGAGCCGATCCGGTCCAGCAGGTCCGGGGGCGCGGCGTTCTCGGCGTGCCCGAAGCCGTGCTCGATCCACAGCTCCGTGGACGCCGGGTCGGCGGCGTCCACCAGCGACCGGGGGTGGTCCAGCGGGAAGTAGGCGTCCCGGTCGCCGTGCACGACCAGCAGCGGGGTCGGGGCGATCAGCGGCGCGGCCTCCACCGGCGACAGCGGCACCGGGTCCCAGTCCCGGTGGTGGACGCGGGTGCGCAGTCCGTAGCGGGAGACCAGCCGCCCCAGGGGACGCTGGACCACCCAGTGGACCCGGCGCATGGCCGGGGTGCCGCGGTAGTACCAGCGGGCCGGTGCGCTCACGGCCACGACGGCATCGGCGTGTGCGCCCGTGCGCCCCTCGTGTGCCCCGTGCACCGTGCCGTCTCCGGCGGGAGCCGAACGGGCGTCCCCCGTCCGCTCCTCCGCGCCGTCTCCCGCGCCGTCTCCCGCGCCGTCCTCCGCCCGGTACAGCGCGGCGTGCCGCAGCACCACCGAGCCGCCCATCGAGAAGCCGACCGTCGCCACCGTGGAGTGCCCCAGCGAGCGGGCCCAGCGCACCGCCGCCGCGAGGTCCAGCACCTCCTTGTCGCCGACCGTGGACCGTCCCCCGGAGCGGCCGTGACCACGGAAGGAGAAGGTGATCACGTCCGCATGTCGGGACAGCGCCTGTGACACGCGTCGCACCGCCGGCCTCTCCAGCGAGCCGGTGAAACCGTGTGCGACGACGATCGCCGGCCCGCCCGGAATCGAGCCTTCCGCGTCCGCGCCCCGACTCCCCTCGGGCCCGTGACGAGGCTGGTACAGGGCGTCGACGTCCACTCCGTCGGCCGTCCTCAGGAGCCTCCGCAGAGGGACCCGCGCGGGCGTCCGCGCCACCGTGCGCCTGCCACCGTCGGTGACCGTCCCGCCACGGAAAGGACCCCGCGGCCCCTCTGATTCGTCGCTCATGTGGGATATTCTCGACGACGAGAGGATCCGGGCAGCGCCGCCCCCGGGTCCTTTTGTGCTTTTCGGAGTGCCGTACGAAGCAGTGCCGCCACACGTCCCTCACCGGGGGGCCGAGGAAGGAACTCGACGTCATGAGCTCGCTACTTCTGCTGACCAACGCCCTCCAACCGTCGACCGAAGTCCTGCCCGCCCTCGGCCTGCTGCTGCACAACGTCCGCGTGGCCCCCGCGGAGGGTCCGGCGCTCGTGGACACCCCCGGCGCCGACGTCATCCTCGTCGACGGCCGCCGCGACCTGCCGCAGGTGCGCTCCCTGTGCCAGCTCCTGCGCTCCACCGGGCCGGGCTGCCCCCTGATCCTGGTCGTCACCGAGGGCGGGCTCGCGGCCGTCACCGCCGAGTGGGGCATCGACGACGTCCTGCTGGACACCGCCGGCCCGGCCGAGGTCGAGGCCCGCCTGCGGCTGGCCATGGGACGCCGGCAGATCAGCGGCGACGACAGCCCCATGGAGATCCGCACCGGCGACCTGTCGGTGGACGAGGCCACCTACAGCGCCAAGCTCAAGGGCCGGGTCCTGGACCTGACCTTCAAGGAGTTCGAGCTGCTGAAGTACCTGGCGCAGCACCCCGGCCGGGTGTTCACCCGCGCCCAGCTCCTCCAGGAGGTGTGGGGCTACGACTACTTCGGCGGCACGCGCACGGTCGACGTCCACGTACGACGCCTGCGGGCGAAGCTCGGCCCCGAGCACGAGTCGCTGATCGGAACCGTCCGGAACGTCGGCTACCGCTTCGTCCTCCCGGAGAAGAAGGAGCCGACCCCGGAGGAGAAGAAGGCCCGGGAGGAGGCCAGGGCCGTCACCGACGCCGCCGAGAGAATGGCCCAGGACGCGGTGTCCGGCGCGGCGGCGGAGAGGGATCGGGCGGCCTCCACACGTCGGGGAGGAAACTGACACACCGCGCGTAGACTGCCCGCTGTGGCAAAGGTGACGCGGGACGATGTGGCGAGACTGGCGGGTACGTCGACCGCTGTCGTCAGCTATGTGATCAACAACGGTCCGCGGCCGGTCGCCCCGGCCACCCGTGAGCGCGTGCTCGCGGCGATCAAGGAACTGGGGTACCGACCGGACCGGGTCGCACAGGCGATGGCCTCGCGGCGCACCGACCTGATAGGGCTGATCGTCCCGGACGCCCGGCAGCCGTTCTTCGCGGAGATGGCGCACGCGGTCGAACAGGCCGCCGCCGACCGCGGCAAGATGGTGCTCGTCGGCAACTCGGACTACCTCGACGAACGCGAGGTCCACTACCTGCGCGCCTTCCTCGGCATGCGCGTCTCGGGCCTGATCCTGATCAGCCAGGGCCCCAGCGAGCGCGCCGCCGCCGAGATAGAGGCGTGGGACGCGCGCGTGGTGCTGCTGCACCGGCGGCCCGAGGCGATCGACGACGTGGCCGTCGTCCTCGACGACGTCGGCGGCGCCCAGATGGTCACCCGGCACCTGCTGGAGCACGGGCACGAGTACGTGGCCTGCCTGGGCGGCGTGGAGTCCACCCCCGCCTACGGCGACCCGGTCACCGACCACGTGGAGGGCTGGCGCCGCGCGATGAAGGAGGCGGGCCGCTCCACCGAGGGCCGCCTCTTCCAGGCCCCCTACAACCGTTACGACACCTACCGCATCGCGCTCGACCTGCTCGCCGGCCCCGACCGCCCGCCCGCGCTGGTGTGCGCCACCGACGACCAGGCCATCGGCGTGCTGCGCGCCGCCCGCGAGCTGGGCGTCGACGTGCCCGGCGAGTTGGCGGTGGCCGGCTTCGACAACGTCAAGGAGGCCGCGCTCACCGATCCGCCGCTCACCACGGTGGGCTCGGACCGCGAGGCGATGGCCCGGGCGGCGGTGGACCTGGTGCTGGACGACGGGCTGCGGGTGACGGGCTCGCGGCGCGAGCGCGTCCGCCAGTTCCCCGCGGGCCTGGTGGTGCGCCGCTCCTGCGGCTGCGACGGCTGACACCCGCCCTCTTCCGGGGGCGGGCGGACTCTTCCCCGGGTTTCAGTCGGCTCTCATGAAATTCTCATATCGGACGCGCACAGTCGTCGGTATGAGCGATGACCACACGCACCCCGCGTATCCGCCCCGCCCGACCCACGAGCCCCCGCCCGCGCCGCCCGCGCCCGATCCGGCGCCCGTGTCCGGGGCGCGCTCCCGGCGCCGGGCCCGCCGCCCGGTCGGGCTGTCGGCGGCCGTGGCGATCGTGGCGATCGTGGCGGCGGCGGTCGGCGGCGGCTCGGCCGCCCTGGTGAGCGAGGCCGCGAACGACGGCTCCGTCTCCTCCGGCATCTCCGTGGTCGAGGGGACGAACGCCTCCTCCGAGGCCGATGTCTCCGACGTGGTCGAGGCCGTCGGCCCCAGCGTCGTGGAGATCGACGCCGACTCCTCCTCCGGCTCCGCCACCGGCTCCGGCGTGGTGATCTCCGAGGACGGCGAGATCCTCACCAACAACCACGTCGTCTCCGGCGCGGAACGGATCGAGGTCACCTTCGCCGACGGCGGCGGCGCCCGGGCCGAGATCGTCGGCACCGACCCCGACCTCGACATGGCGCTGCTCCGGGTCGACGGCGCCGAGGGGCTCGCCCCCGCCACGCTCGGCGACTCCGACAAGGTGCGCGTCGGCGACCGGGTCGTGGCGTTCGGCTCGCCCGAGGGCCTGTCGAACACGGTCACCAGCGGCATCGTCTCCGCCAAGGACCGCGAGGTGACCGTGGAGCGGGAGGACGGGAACGGCGACGGCCGGCCGCGCGGCGACGGCTCCTGGCCGTTCGAGTTCGGCGGCGACCGGTACAACGGCGAGATCGGCCGGGACACCACCACCTACCGGGCCATCCAGACCGACGCCTCCCTCAACCCCGGCAACTCCGGCGGCCCGCTGGTCACCCTGGACGGCACGGTCGTCGGCATCAACTCCGCGATTCACAGCAACGCCTCCTCGTCCTCCGAGGCGGGCAGCGTCGGCCTGGGCTTCGCGGTTCCGATCAACGACGTGAAGGAGATCCTCGATGACCTCCGCGCCGGTGACGGGCGGTGATGCGACACTCGCGTCCATGACCGCCACCTCCTCCCACCCCGCGCCCGCGCCCGCGCGCGTGCTGATCGTCGACGACGAACCGGCCGTACGGGAGGCCCTCCGCCGCAGCCTGGCCTTCGAGGGGTACGAGACCGAACTCGCCGCCGACGGCCTGGAGGCCCTGCGGCAGGTCGAGACGTACCGGCCCGACCTGGTGATCCTGGACGTGCTGATGCCGCGCATGGACGGGCTGACCGCCGCCCGGCGGCTGCGCGCGGGCGGGTCGACCGTCCCCGTCCTGATGCTCACCGCGCGGGACACCGTCGGCGACCGCGTCACCGGCCTGGACGCGGGCGCGGACGACTACCTGGTCAAGCCGTTCGAACTGGACGAGCTGCTGGCCCGCGTCCGTGCCCTCCTGCGCCGCAGCTCCTACGCGCGGGAGCAGGCGGGCGCGGAGGACACCGAGGTGCTGACGTTCGCGGACCTGCGGATGGACCTCGCCACGCGCGAGGTGACCCGCGGCGGACGGCCGGTGGAGCTGACCCGCACCGAGTTCACGCTGCTGGAGATGTTCCTGGCGCACCCGCGCCAGGTCCTCACCCGCGAGCAGATCCTCAAGGCCGTCTGGGGCTTCGAGTTCGAGCCGTCCTCCAACTCCCTGGACGTGTACGTGATGTACCTGCGCCGCAAGACCGAGGCGGGCGGCGAGCCGCGTCTGGTGCACACCGTGCGCGGGGTCGGCTACGTGCTGCGCGAGAGCGCGGGGGGCGCCGCCCGGTGACCCGCTGGTTCAACACCCTGCCGCTGCGCTCGCGCCTGGCCCTGTTGGTCGCGACGGCGGTGGCGGTCGCGGTGGCGGCGTGCGCCGCGGCGGCCTGGTTCCTGGTGCGCGCCCAGCTCGTCGACTCCCTCGACGACGCCCTGCGCCGCAACCGGGTCGACCGGCTGGCCCTGGAGTTCGTACGGGCCGGGGGGCAGTGCCGGGCGGCGCCCGAGGAGGAGCGGCGGTCCCTGCCCAACCCCTTCGACTCCACGGTGCAGCTCGTGGACGGCACCGGCACCGGTTGCATGGTCTTCGGCGAGCAGCCGCTGCCGGTCTCCGCCTCGGACGTGGCGGTGGCCCGCGGCGAGCGCCCGGAGGCCCTCCACACCGTCACCGCCGACGGCACCGAGTACCGGGTGCTGACGACGCCGTTGGAGGGGACGAACGTCGCCGCCACCGTGGCCCGTCCGCTGGACGAGGTCGACGACTCCCTGAACACCCTCGGCATCGTCCTCGGCCTGGTCGCCGCCGCCGGCGTGCTCGGCTCGGCGGGCGCCGGCGTCGGGCTCGCCCGCGCGGGCCTGCGCCCGGTGGACCGGCTCACCGACGCGGTGGAGCACGTCGCCCGCACCGAGGACCTGGCCGTCCGCATCCCCGTGGAGGGCGACGACGAGATCGCCCGCCTCTCGCGCTCCTTCAACGCCATGACCGCGGCCCTGGCCACCTCCCGCGACCTCCAGCAGCAGCTCATCGCCGACGCCGGACACGAGTTGCGCACCCCGCTCACCTCGCTGCGCACCAACATCGACCTGCTGGTGCGCAGCGAGCAGACCGGCCGCTCGCTGCCGCCGGAGGACCGCCGGGCCCTGCTGGAGTCGGTGCGGGCCCAGATCACCGAACTCGCCTCGCTCATCGGCGACCTCCAGGAGCTCTCCCGGCCCGACGCCGTCGCCGGCGGGCCCGTCGAGGTGGTCGGCCTCCACGACATCACCGAGCGGGCCGTCGAACGCGCCCGGCTGCGCGGCTCCGGCGTCACCGTCGCCACCGCCCTGACCCCCTGGTACGTGCGCGCCGAACCGGCCGCGCTGGAGAGGGCGGTGGTGAACCTGTTGGACAACGCCGTGAAGTTCTCCCCGCCCGGCGGGGCGGTCGAGGTCGCCCTCGCCGACGGCGTCCTGCGGGTGCGCGACCACGGGCCGGGCATCCCCGAGCACGAACTGCCCCACGTCTTCGACCGGTTCTGGCGCTCCCCGTCCGCCCG
Source organism: Streptomyces macrosporus (assembly GCF_039533145.1). NCBI lineage: Bacteria > Bacillati > Actinomycetota > Actinomycetes > Kitasatosporales > Streptomycetaceae > Streptomyces > Streptomyces macrosporus. The sequence continues at coordinate 215,838 of NZ_BAAASZ010000006.1, read as the reverse complement.
CAGCCTGCCCGGCTCCGGCCTGGGGCTGTCCATCGTGGCCCGCACGGTCCGGGGCTGCGGCGGCGAGATCGCCCTGCGCCCGGCGTCCGGCGGCGGCACCGAGGCGATCCTGCGCCTTCCGGGCGCCCCCACGCCCCCGCCGGAGCTGCCCCGGGACGGTGCGGGTCGGCTCTGACCGGGGCGTCGGGCGGCGGTACGGGACGTCTCCGGGGCCTCCCGTACCGCCGCCCCGCCGGTTGTGGAACGGTCAGGCGGCCGGCCCGTCGGCGCCGGCGGGTGTGGTGAGAACGCAGGTGAACACGGGGTTCCCGCCCTGGCGGGCCGTGACTTCGACGCCGCGGTCCCCGGTGACCGAGTGCGGCGTCCGCTCCGCCTCGACGGTGCAGGGCTCGTCCAGCTCGGCGTACCGGTGGAAGACGGCCTTGGCGGCGGTGGGTTCCGTGCCGAGGGAGAGGAACAGGTCGTGGGAGGCCTGGTACGCCGCCTCCAGCAGGACCATTCCGGGGAAGTGGTCGGTGCTGTGGTCGAACAGCACCGGGTTGCGGGGATCGGGGCTCAGCAGCCAGCGTCCCGGCCGGTCGGCGGGGGAGAGCACCACGTCCAGCGGGGCCGTCCGTCCGACGAGGAAGGGAGCCGCGGGGGTCGGCCGGTCCCGCAGGACGACGTCGTCGGTGGTCTCCCGCTCGCCGCGCATGCGGCGGTAGGTGGCGGGGGCGAGGGCGGTGAACGTCCCGCCCCCCCTGGCCAGGGGCCGGTCCTCGTCCGCGCGGCGGATGGTGATGTCCATGTGGAACCGCGTCCGCTGCGGGCTGCGCCGGTCGACCTCCGCGGTGGCCTCCAGCGCGAGGTCGGTGGGGGTCCGGCCTATGCGGAGCCGCTCCCGGTCGACCGTGAACTCCAGGTCGTGCATGAGGAAGACGTGGCCGAGGGGGACGTCGAACTCGGCGTGGGCGAGGTAGAGGCCGACCTGGCGAATGGTCTCCGCGGCCAGCAGGGGATGGTGCCGGTCGCCGTTCCCGACGGTGAAGAGCGTATGGGCCCGGGGCCACTGGCCGGTCAGGGCGAAGCGATCGTCGTCCAGCCGGATCGCGCGGCCGGTCAGGAAGACCTCCGCCACGGCGGCGCGGTGGACGAATTCCTTGGGGACCGTGGTGGTCAGGCCCGTGGGGAAGGGTACTTCCGAAGTGGTCGGTGCGGGCTTCCGCGCTCGGGGTAAGCGGACAGGAGCCGAAAGCGTCGTTTCGATCATGGGACACCTCTCCAGATCGCCAGAAGGGATGGCGGTCGGGCCCGATGAGCCTTAAGATACAAACTGGACGGTTTTTTTCAAGAAGCTTTACCGTCGCGTCGACCACGGGCCGGTCCGGGAGACCCCCGACACGGCGTGGGGCGCGCGTCCCGACGATCCTTGACGATCCTCAAGGGGGAGGACGATGAGAAGTCCGACCGTTCCGGTGGTGCTCGACCCCTCCGGTCGTGACGTCCTCGGGGAGGCCGACCGTTTACGGAGCAGGGGCCACGTCGTGCCGGTGGAGCTTCCCGGGGGAGTCACCGCCTGGGCGGCCACCGGCTGCGAGGCGGCCAGACGGCTCATGCTCGATCCCCGGGTCTCCAAGGACGCCCACCGGCACTGGCCGGCCTGGATCGACGGCGAGGTCGACGAGAGCTGGCCCCTGGCCATGTGGGTCTCGGTGCGGAACATGCTCACCACCTACGGGGAGGACCACGCCCGCCTGCGCCGGCCGGTGGCCCGGGTGTTCACCGCGCGGCGCACGGCCGAACTCCGGCCGCGCGTCGAGGCGATCACCGCGGAACTGCTCGACCGGATCGCCGCGCTCCCTCCCGACCGGCCGGTCGACCTGCGGGAGGAATGGGCGCTCCGGCTGCCGGTCCGGGTGATCTACGAGTTGCTGGGCGTCGCGGACCACGCGCACGACCGCCTGCGCCACCTCATCGACCACCTGCTCAAGACCTCCGCCACCGCGCAGGAGGCGGCGGACAACCAGCGCGAGCTGTACGCCGCCCTCTCCGAGCTCGTCGCCGCTCGGCGCGCGGCCCCCGGACCCGACCTGATCAGCGATCTGATCGCCGCGTGCGACGGCGACGCCGGGCTGGACGAGAAGGAACTGATCGACACGGTCCTGCTGGTCATCGGCGCCGGGTACGAGACCACCACCAACCTGCTCGACCAGGCCGTCTTCTCCCTGCTCACCCACCCCGAGCAGCTCGAACTCGTCCGTACCGGCCGCGCGACCTGGGACGACGTGATCGAGGAGACGCTCCGCGCGCGCCCGCCCATCGCCAACATCCCGCTGCGCTACGCGGTGGAGGACATCGAGGTGGCGGGGGTCGTGATACGCAAGGGCGATCCGATCGTCGTCTCCCTGGCGGCCGCGGGCCGCGACCCGGACGTGCACGGCGCGGACGCCGGGCGCTTCGACATCACCCGGCCCACCCGGGCCGACCACGTGGCCTTCGGGCACGGCGTCCACCACTGCCCGGGGCGCCCGCTGGCCCGGATGGAGGCCGCCGTGGCACTGCCCGCGCTCTTCGACCGGTTCCCCCGGCTGACCCTGGCCGTGCCGCCCGAGGAACTGCGGCCCCTGGAGTCGTTCATCTCCAACGGCCACCGGGCACTGCCCGTTCGGCCGTACGGCCCCTGACCGGCCCGGATCGGGCGAAGCTCACCACGGAAACGGCAGTCAGGAAGGTCGTTGGCGATGCTCGGACAGCGATCCCTCTCAGGCACTTCCCAGGTAAAGTACATTCCGTTCGGTTTCGTTTCTCCGCGGCGCAACCCGTGCGCCTCCTTCGGAGCGCGGCTCCTCACTCCGGTGAGGCGGGAAGACCGGATGAGGGATCGCTGGCGGGAGGTCGTCGATGGCACAGCAGGAACGTGGGATCCGTACCCGCCGGGAAGTCCTGGAGGCGGCGGCCGAGGTGTTCGCCGAGCGCGGTTACGCCGCGGCCACCATTTCCGAGATCCTCTCCCGGGCGGGAGTGACCAAGGGGGCCCTGTACTTCCACTTCGCCTCGAAGGAGGAACTGCTCCGCGGGGTGCTCGAGGAGCAGTTCACCGAGGACGACATCCTGCCGCGCTCCTCCAAGCTCCAGGAGTGGGTGGACGTGGGCATGGCGCTGGCCCACAGGCTGCCCCGCGAGCCGCTGCTGCGGGCCGGCGCCCGGCTGATGACGGACCCGAACCTGCAGGAGATGTTCGGCAAGGGGCCGCAGGTCTCGTGGGTGGAGCTGACGCACCGGCTGCTGGTCGAGGCCGGGGAACGGGGCGAACTGCTGCCGCACGTGGTGCCGGAGGAGACGGCGCGATTCGTCGTCAACGCCTGGAACGGGGTGCAGCTCGGCTCGCAGATCGCCACCCGGTGGAAGGACCTGGAGCAGCAGGTCTCGGTGCTCTTCCGGCACGTGCTGCCGGCCGTCGCGGTCCCGGGGATGCTCCCCCAGATCGACACCGCCCCCGACCGGGGGGAGCGCGTGGTCGCCGAGGTCAGGGGCCTGCCGGTGGGCGTGTGACCGTTCCGGGGGGACGCCGATGATCCTGGTCACCGGAGCGAGCGGCACCGTCGGCGGTGAGACGGCCCGGCTGCTGGCCGAGGGCGGCCACCGCGCGCGGCTGCTGCTCCGCGACCCCGCGCGGCTGCCGGACCCGCGCCCCGCGGCCGAGGTGGTGGTGGGCGACTACGACGACCCGGAGGCGCTGCGGGCGGCGATGTCCGGGGTGCGCGCGGCGCTGATCGTCACCGCCGATCCGTCGGCTCCGCGGCACGACGCCGCGCTGGTGCGCGCCGCCCGGCAGGCCGGTGCGCGGCGCCTGGTCAAGCTCTCGGCGCTCGCGGTCGCCAACCCCGCCGCGGACGACCTGATCACCCGCTGGCAGCGGGAGGCCGAGGAGACCGTCCGCTCCTCCGGGCTGGAGTACACCCTGCTGCGACCGCGCGCCTTCATGTCCAACACCCTCGGCTGGGCGGAGGAGATCAGGCGGACGGGCACCGTCCGCGCCTGGCCGGTCGACGCGCCCTCGGCCTGCGTGGACCCGCGGGACGTGGCGGCCGTGGCGGTCCGGGCGCTGACCGAGCCCGGCCACGCCGGGTGCGCCTACCCGCTGACCGGGCCGCGGGCCCTGACCGTCCGGCAGCAGGTCGCCGTCCTCGCGCACGCGCTGGGCCGCCCGCTGGCGGTCGAGGAGCTGTCCGAGGGGGAGCTGCGGCGGAGGTTGGCCCGGCGTTGGCCCGAGCCGCTGGCGGACGCCCTGGCCGAGATGGCGGCGCGGCGGCTGGACGGCGGCACCGCCCGGGTCGACCCCACCGTGGAGAAGCTGCTGGGACGGCCCGCGCGGGACTACTCGCAGTGGGTGTCGGAACACCTCTCCGCGTTCCGCTGACCGGGGATGGTGGGGGTGCCGTCGGTGGTGCCGTGGGCGGAGAAGGGCCAGGCGCAGTCCTCGTCGGCCAGGACCGGCAGCAGGATCTCCCAGGTCTCCGAGAGCCACTCACGGGCCGGGCGCTCGTCGTCGGTGTGCGCCTCGTAGGCGCCGTTCACCAGGGACAGGGCGAGTCGGGCGACGGTGCGCGCGACGAGGCCGGAGCGCAGACTGCGGTCCGCCGCGGCGCGCTGGACGGTGTCGCGGAAGGCCTCGCGCCAGGTGATCCGGCAGTGCAGCGAGGGGTCGTGCGGAGTGGCGCGCTCGACGCTCAGCCGTATGCCCGCACGGGTCACCGGGTCGTCGGTGAGCTGCTGGACCGCCGAGTGGGTCATGTCGATGAGGGTCTGGAGGGCGGGGACGTCCCGTCGCTTGAGGGCTTCCATGCGGTCGCGCGAGGACGCGCAGGCCAGGCTCTGGACCGAGTCCGCCAGCTCCGACTTGTTGGAGAAGTGGAACGAGAGCGCACCTCGGCTGACGGCGGCCGTCTCGCTGACTTCGGCCAGGGTGGCGCGTTCGTAGCCGAGGCGGTCGAATACGGCGGCGGCAGCCGTGAGCAGCGCGTTGCGGGTACGCTCCGCCCTCTCCTGCATGGAATCCGCACCTCCGCTCTCAGGACACCCCGAGACCGCTCATCCGCGTTACCGGAACCTGACCCAGCGTAAAAACAGCACGATCGGTATGTCAACGCGCCAGAAAACCGCCAGGCCGGAAGAGATCACTCACGATACCAGTCATATGATCATGGAAATCTCTCTTGAAAAACCGTCTGAGCGGTTTGATATCGTGTGGCGCAGCCGCAGGGCGGACTCTCCACGCAACGCATCGCAGTGCACCCCGGCGCTCATCGAGTAGGTAGTCGCAGGTTGTCAGGTTGTCGCCCGCGAGGCCCGGGCGACCGAACAGGGGAATAGCCATGCACGTACTCGTAGTGGAAGACGAGGCGGAAGTCGCCGAGTCCCTCATGCGCGGCCTCCGCCGTCACGGTTACGACGCGACCGGCGTCGGCACCGGGGCCCGGGCACTGGAGGCCTACGACAGCGCGGATCTGGTGCTGCTGGACTTGGAGCTGCCGGACATCGACGGCCTGGAGGTGTGCCGTCGCATCCGCGCCGCGTCCGACATGCCGATCATCGCCTTCACCGATCGCGCCACCGAACTGGACCGGATACTCGGCCTCCAGGCGGGTTCGGACGACTGCCTGGGCAAGCCGTTCGGCTTCCGGGAGCTGATGGCCCGGATCGACGCGGTCATGCGGCGCGTCCGGCCGCAGCAGCGGACCGTGGAGCGCCTCATCTCGCACGGACCGCTGCAGATCGACGCCGCCACGCGGGAGGTCCGGCTCGACGGGAAGCTGATCGAGGTCACCCGGAAGGAGTTCGACCTCCTCTACCACCTCGCCTCCCGGCCCGGGATGGTCATACCGCGGCAGCAGCTCATGGCCGAGATATGGGGCGATCCGGTCAGCCCCACCCTCGGCACCCAGGCGAGCCGCACCATCGACACGCACGTGAGCACGCTGCGCAGCAAGCTGGGTGCCCGGAGTTGGATCCTCACCGTGCGGGGCGTCGGCTTCCGCTTCGGGCACGGCTGAGGGGCCCGAGTCGCGGGTGGTCCAGGGCCCGGAGCGGGCGGGTGCCGGAGCGGGCGCGGAGGGAAGGACGGCGAGGGGGTCGCACGAGACGGAACCACGAGGGCGGTGCCACCGGGCACCGCCCTCGGGCGTGTTGCGGAACCTCACGCCGTGGACGCCGTACGGTCGCGCAGGGCGTCGCGCACCTCGGTCTCGTCGTAGTAGGTACGGCCGCCCCGTCTCCGGCGGGACCAGCCCCGCTCGCTGGCCAGCCGGTAGACGCTGCCGGACGGGATGCCCCACAGCCGGGAGATCTCGTCGGCGGTCAGCCAGGCGGGCCGGCCCGCCGCGGCACCGGGCTCCCCCCGGTGCAGCCGGCGGCCCAGCCGGCTCCACTCGTGTCCCGCCCACCGGTGGGCGGTGTCGGCGTCGCAGCGGATCTCCGCCGCGCCCGGCGCGTCCGATCCGAGCCGGGCGGTGAGCGTGCCGGCGCAGCCCGGCTCCGCGCAACGACCGATCCGCACCCGGCGCACCGGATCGGGGTCGGCCAGCCGGCGCGCCCGGCGGACCAGCAGCCCCACCTCGTCGGCGAGGTCGCCCGCGGCGCGGTGCGCCGCCAGCCAGTCGAGGTGCCGGACCAGGAACGCGGCCAGCTCGGGCACCGCGCGCGGGGGCGGGGTCACCCCGCGCTCCTCCGTCACCAGCGCCGTCCAGGAGCTGAGGACGCCGAGGATCGCCGAACGGACCTCGAAGGCCGCGGTGTTGAACGGCATGCCGGACGGATACCTGCCCCCCGAGGTCCGCTCCCGGGGCTCGGCGCGTCCGCCGCCGAGGACACGGCCGCAGGCGTCGTAGAGCCGGGGCGTCCGGCGCAGGTCCGCGGCGAGCCGGCTCCGGCACGCCGGACAGAGCCGTCCGCCGGCCGTGGTCCGCGGCCGTTCGGCGCCCCGGTCGTCCGGGGCGCGGCACCCGGAGCCCGGGCAGGTGAGCGTCTTCTCCACCGTCTGTCCTCCTCTGGTGCTCCCTCTGGTGCTGCCGGTACCGGTCGTGAAGGGCGGTGTCGCACCGGGTGCGTCGAACCGCGTCGAACCGCGTCGAACGTAGACGGGTCCCGCCGTCCTGTCCCAGCGGTATTGCAGACATTTGTTCCACGTCTGAAGTTCTTTGCCGGAACGTGAACCGTGTTTGCGTTTCCTGACGTCCGCCTGTGTATCTCCCGATGTTCTCCGCAGATCGCCGGGAGCGGTTGCGGAGAAGGGGTCACCGGGGGCGTGGTGATCTTTTCCGAGTGCTTTCCCCGGCCCTCCGAGGGGATTTACCGGAGCGTTTAATTCCATTTCTTGCGAGGAAGGGTGAGCGCTTCGCATCGCCCGTGAAGTGGTGTGATGAAGGGCACACGGATCGCCGCGCGGGCGATTCTTTGCTTTTCTCTAACGTTTTGTTGTGCCTCTCCTCAAAATTAATCCTTGACGCACACCAAGATCGTGAAGAAACTTCTGGATAGCTTCCGGTGCGTTGTCCCCGGGGGATTCCGAATCGATCCGCCCCCGCCGGGAAACCGGAATTCATCTCGGGCCCGCGTTCGCTCGCGCGGGCTTTTTCGGCGACACCCAGTGCTGTCCGGCGCTGTCCGATCGCGCCTCTCGCCCATGCGTCGCGGACCGGTTCCGCGGCGCTTTCTCGTGCTCAGCGCCGAAGTTCTGTCCACTCACAACCCGTCGAGGAGAGGCACATGAGACACAAGGACGCTTCCGTCATCGTCGTCGGTGCCGGCCCTGCCGGACTCGTGCTCGCCGCCGAACTGCGGCTCGCGGGAGTCGATGTGATCGTGGTCGAACGGCTCCGGGAACGCACCGGGGAATCCCGGGGGCTGGGCTTCACCGCCCGCACCATGGAGATCTTCGACCAACGGGGCCTGCTGCCGCGCTTCGGCGAGGTCGAGACCAGCAACCTGGGGCACTTCGGCGGCATCCCCGTGGACTTCGGCGTCCTGGAGGGCGCCCACCAGGCGGCCAAGACCATCCCCCAGTCGGTGACCGAGAGCGTCCTCGAACAGTGGGCGGGCGAACTCGGCGCGGACATCCGCCGCGGACACGAGATGATCGCGCTGCGCGACGGCGACGACGGCGTCGAGATCGACGTCCGCGGCCCCGACGGGGAGCTGACGCTGAGCGCGGAGTACCTCGTGGGCTGCGACGGCGGGCGCAGCACGGTCCGCAAGGCGGCCGGCTTCGACTTCCCCGGCACCGCCGCCACCATGGAGATGTACCTCGCCGACCTCCGCGGCGTCGAACTCGAACCGCGCATGATCGGCGAGACCGTGCCCGGCGGCATGGTCATGGTCGGCCCCCTGCCCGGAGGCATCACCCGGATCATCGTCTGCGAGCGCGGCACCCCGCCGCAGCGGCGTACCGAACCGCCCGCCTTCCAGGAGGTCGCCGACGCCTGGAAGCGCCTCACCGGCATCGACATCTCGCACGCCGAACCGGTCTGGGTCAGCGCCTTCGGAGACGCCACCCGCCAGGTCACCGAGTACCGCCGCGGCCGGGTGTTCCTCGCCGGGGACGCCGCTCACATCCACCTCCCGGCCGGCGGCCAGGGCATGAACACCAGCATCCAGGACTCGGTCAACCTGGGGTGGAAGCTGGGCGCCGTCGTCCGCGGCACCGCGCCCGAGTCGCTGCTGGACACCTACCACGGCGAGCGCCACCCGGTGGGACAGCGCCTGCTGATGAACACCCGCGCCCAGGGCCTGCTCTTCCTCAGCGGCGAGGAGATGCAGCCGCTGCGCGACGTGATCGCCGAACTGATCCGCTACGAGGAGGTCGGCCGCCACCTGGCCGCCATGGTCAGCGGACTGGAGATCCGCTACGACGTCGGCACCGGCAGCCACCCGCTCCTGGGCCGCCGGATGCCCCGCCTGGAGCTGACCGCGAACGGCCGCGACACCAGCAGCGCCGAACTGCTGCACCGGGGACGCGGCGTCCTGCTCGACCTGGAGGACAACGCCACACTGCGCCGCCGGGCCTCGGGCTGGACCGACCGCGTCGACGTCGTGACCGCCACCCCCCGCAACGTCACCCCCGCCAGTGGGCTGCAGGGCACCGCCGCGGTGCTGGTGCGCCCCGACGGCCATGTCGCCTGGGCCGCTCCCGGCAGCCACCACGACCTGCCATCGGCCCTGGAGCGCTGGTTCGGCCCCGCCCGGTGATCCCCCGAACCGCGCCGCCGGGCCGGTCCACCGACCGGCGCCCGGCACCCCCCAGCAGGCCAGTCAGGCCCGACAAGGAGACGAATCAGATGCACAGCACGCTCATCGTGGCCCGCATGGAGCCGAGCTCGGCACAGGACGTCGCCCGGCTCTTCGAGGAGTTCGACGCCACCGACATGCCGCACCGGATGGGAACCCGGCGCCGCCAGCTCTTCTCGTACCGCGGACTGTACTTCCACCTCCAGGACTTCGACTCCGACGACGGCGGCGAGCGGATCGAGCAGGCCAAGACGGATCGGCGGTTCATCGACATCAGCGAGAACCTCAAGCCGTTCATCACGGCCTACGACCCGGCCACCTGGCGTTCCCCGGCCGACGCGATGGCCGAGCGCTTCTACCACTGGAGCGCGCGATGACGGGGCGGCGCGTGGTGATCACCGGCATCGGCGTCACCGCCCCCGGCGGCGTGGGCACCAAGAACTTCTGGAGCCTGCTCTCCGAGGGGCGCACGGCCACCCGGCGCATCAGCTTCTTCGACCCCTCCCCCTTCCGGTCCCAGGTCGCGGCCGAGGTCGACTTCGACGCCGAACTGCACGGGCTGACCCCCCAGGAGGTCCGGCGCATGGACCGGGCCGCGCAGTTCGCCGTGGTCACCGCCCGGGAGGCGATGACGGACAGCGGACTGGAGTTCTCCGACCTCGACCCGTACCGCGTGGGCGTGACCGTCGGCAGCGCGGTCGGCGCGACCACCGGACTGGACTGGGAGTACCGCACGGTGAGCGACGGCGGCCGGCTGGAGCTGGTCGACCACGCCTACGCGGTGCCGCATCTGTACAACTACTTCGTGCCCAGCTCCTTCGCGGCCGAGGTCTCCTGGGCGGTGGGCGCCGAGGGGCCGAGCACGGTGGTCTCCACCGGCTGCACCTCCGGGCTCGACGCGGTGGGGTACGCCACCGAGCTGATCCGCGAGGGCACCTGCGACGTGATGGTCGCGGGCGCCACCGACGCCCCGATCTCGCCGATCACCGTGGCCTGCTTCGACGCGATCAAGGCGACCACGCCGCGCAACGACGACCCCGAGCACGCCTCCCGGCCCTTCGACGGCAGCCGCAACGGCTTCGTCCTCGGCGAGGGCTCGGCCATGTTCGTGCTGGAGGAGCTCCAGAGCGCCCGGCGGCGCGGCGCCCACGTCTACGCGGAGATCGCGGGCTTCGCCTCCCGCTGCAACGCCTACCACATGACCGGACTGCGCCCCGACGGGCGGGAGATGGCCGAGGCCATCCGCGTCGCCCTGGACGAGGCACGGCTCAACCCGGAGGACATCGACTACATCAACGCGCACGGCTCGGGGACCAAGCAGAACGACCGGCACGAGACGGCCGCCTTCAAGCGGAGCCTGGGCGAGCACGCCTACGCGACCCCCGTCAGCTCCATCAAGTCGATGGTCGGTCACTCGCTGGGCGCGATCGGGTCGATCGAGATCGCCGCGTCCGCGCTGGCCATGGAGCACGACGTGGTGCCTCCCACGGCCAACCTGCACACCCCGGACCCCGAGTGCGACCTCGACTACGTGCCGCTGACCGCGCGGGACTGGAAGACCGACGCCGTGCTGTCGGTGGGCAGCGGCTTCGGCGGTTTCCAGAGCGCCATGGTCCTCGCCAGGCCCGAAAGGAGCGCCGCATGACCGGCACCGCACGCAGCAACGGCACCTCCCGCAGGACCGTCGTCACCGGGCTCGGCATCGCGGCCCCCAACGGCCTGGGAGTGGAGAGCTACTGGAAGGCGACCCGGGAAGGGGTCCACGGCATCCGCCGCATCACCCGATTCGACCCCTCGCAGTACCCGGCCCGGCTCGCCGGGGAGATCCACGGCTTCTCCGCCGAGGAGCACCTGCCCGGCCGACTGATCCCGCAGACCGACCGGATGACCCGGCTCGCCCTGGTGGGCGCCGACTGCGCCTTCGCCGACGCGGGGGTGCAGCCGGGCGACCTGCCCGAGTACGACATGGGCGTGGTGACCGCCAGCTCCTCGGGCGGCTTCGAGTTCGGCCAGCGCGAGCTGCAGAACCTGTGGAGCAAGGGCGGCCGGTACGTCAGCGCGTACCAGTCCTTCGCCTGGTTCTACGCCGTCAACAGCGGCCAGATCTCCATCCGCAACGGGATGCGCGGCCCCAGCGGCGTGGTCGTCAGCGACCAGGCCGGCGGCCTCGACGCGCTCGCCCAGGCCCGGCGGCAGATCCGCCGCGGCACCCGGCTGGTCGTCTCCGGCGGCATCGACGCCTCGCTGTGCCCCTGGGGCTGGGTCGCCCAGCTCGCCTCCGGCCGGCTGAGCACCGCCGAGGACCCGGAGCGGGCCTACCTGCCGTTCGACGCCGCGGCGCGCGGCCACGTGCCCGGCGAGGGCGGGGCGCTGCTGATCCTGGAGGACGCCGAGAGCGCCCGCGAACGCAGGGCACCGCGCGTCTACGGCGAGATCGCCGGATACGGCGCCACCTTCGACCCCCGCCCCGGCAGCGACCGGCGGCGCGGTCCCGGGCTGCAGAAGGCGATCGAGCTGGCCCTGGAGGACGCGGGCGCGGAACCCGGCGAGATCGGCGTCGTCTTCGCCGACGCCGCCGCCGTCCCCGATCTGGACCGCATCGAGGCGGAGGCGATCACCAAGGTGTTCGGCCCGCACGGCGTGCCGGTCACCGCCCCCAAGGCGATGACCGGACGGCTGTACTCCGGGGCGGCCTCGCTGGACGTGGCCACCGCCCTCCTGGCGATGCGCGACGGGGTCGTCCCCCCGACCCCCCACGTCACGCTCGCCGACACGTACGACATCGACCTGGTCACCGCGGAAGCCCGACCGACCCCGGGGCTGCGCGCCGCCCTGGTGCTGGCCCGCGGCCACGGCGGTTTCAACTCCGCGGTGGTCGTCCGGGCCGCCGGACAGTGACGTCCGGACGACCCGACCACCGGAACCACACGAAAGGAAGAACATGCCCGAGACGCGTTTCACCGTCGAAGACCTCAAGCGGATCCTGCGGGAGGGCGCCGGAGCCGACCAGAGCGTCGACCTCGACGGCGACATCCTCGACACCGAGTTCGAGGAGCTCGGCTACGAGTCGCTCGCCCTGCTGGAGACCGGCAGCAGGATCGAGCGGGAGTACGGCATCACCCTCGAGGACTCCACGCTGACCGACGCGCGCACGCCGCGCGAGCTGATCGAGGTCGTCAACAGCCACCTGAGCACCGCGCAGGTCGCCTGACCGCCGCTCGGACCACCCCCGACGTACGCACCGCCACCCGTGCGTACCCGCGCCGCTGCCGCCGCGTCGTCCCCCGTGCGGCGGCAGCGGCCCCGTCCGGCGCCGGCCGGACGGTTCACCGACACCCGCCGAACGACCGCCCCAGGAGAGGGACATGACACAGCAGGAATCGAGGGTCGCCATCGTCACCGGCGCGACCAGCGGCATCGGCCTGGCCGTCGCACGGCTGCTGGCCCAGCGGAACCACCGGGTGTTCCTCTGCGCCCGCACCCAGGAGAACGTCACCGGCACGGTCAAGGAACTCCGGGCCGAGGGGCTGGAGGTGGACGGCGCCCCGTGCGACGTCCGCTCCCCCGAGGAGATCCGCACCTTCGTCCGGGCCGCCGTGGACCGGTACGGCCCGGTGGACGTGCTGGTGAACAACGCCGGCCGCTCCGGCGGCGGGGTCACCGCCGACATCGCCGACGAGCTGTGGTTCGACGTCATCAACACCAACCTCAACAGCGTCTTCCTGATGACGCGCGAGGTGCTCAACACCGGCGGCATGCGCGAGAAGAACTGGGGCCGCATCGTCAACATCGCCTCCACCGCCGGCAAGCAGGGCGTCGTGCTGGGCGCGCCGTACTCGGCGTCCAAGCACGGCGTCGTCGGCTTCACCAAGGCGCTGGGCAACGAACTGGCCCCGACCGGGATCACGGTCAACGCCGTGTGCCCCGGCTACGTGGAGACCCCGATGGCGCAGCGGGTCCGGCAGGGCTACGCCGAGGCGTACGACACCACCGAGGACAAGATCCTGGAGAAGTTCCAGGCCAAGATCCCGCTCGGCCGCTACTCCACGCCCGAGGAGGTCGCCGGCCTCGTCGGCTACCTGGTCACCGACACCGCCGCCTCCATCACCTCGCAGGCGCTGAACGTCTGCGGCGGACTCGGCAACTTCTGACCGCGGGCCCGGCCCGCAGCTTCCGGAGCGGACTTCGAGGCGGTCCTCGACGCGGACCGCGAACCAGAGGGGAGACCACACCCATGACCCGCGAGGTCGAGCACGAGATCACGATCGACGCCCCGGCCGCCAAGGTGTACCGGCTGATCGCCGAGGTGGAGAACTGGCCCAGGATCTTCCCGCCGACCATCCACGTCGACCGCGTCGAGGGCGGCGCGGACGGGACGGCCGGCGCCGGGGAGGAGCGCATCCGCATCTGGGCCACCGCCAACGGCGAGGCCAAGAACTGGACCTCCCGCCGCACCCTGGACCCGCAGGCGCTGACCATCGCCTTCCGCCAGGAAGTCTCCGCGCCCCCGGTGGCGTCCATGGGCGGCACCTGGATCATCGAGCCGCGCGGCGAGAACTCCTCCCGGGTGCGGCTGCTGCACGACTACCGGGCCGTCGACGACGACCCGGAGAAGCTGGAGTGGATCGACCGGGCGGTGGACCGCAACAGCCGCTCGGAACTGGCCGCCCTGAAGCGGAACGTGGAGCTGGCGGTCGGCGCGGCCGAGCTGACCCTGTCCTTCGAGGACACCGTCCGGATCAACGGCTCCGCCAAGGACGTCTACGACTTCGTCAACGAGGCCGGCCTGTGGAAGGAGCGGCTGCCGCACGTGGCCGAGGTCTCGCTGACCGAGGACACCCCCGGCCTGCAGGTGCTGCGCATGGACACCCGCACCAAGGACGGCTCCGTCCACACCACCGAGTCGGTCCGGGTCTGCTTCCCCCACCACAAGATCGTCTACAAGCAGACCACCCTCCCGGCCCTGATGAGCCTGCACACCGGCTACTGGCTGTTCGAGGAGGACGCCTCGGGCGTCACCACCGCCACCTCCCAGCACACCGTGGTCCTCAACACCGCCAACATCGCGAAGGTGCTGGGCGAGGACGCCGGCGTCCTCGAAGCGCGCGACTTCGTCCGCAACGCGCTGAGCACCAACAGCCGGGCCACCCTTGGCCACGCCAAGGAGTACGCGGAAGCGCGGCGCTGAACCGTGTCCACACAGGTCAGCACCGCACTGGACACCGATGTCGTGGTCGTCGGCGCCGGACCCGTCGGTCTGCTGCTCGCCGTCGAGCTGCGGACCGGCGGGGCGCGGGTGACCGTGCTGGAGCAGCTCGACGAGCCGACCACCGAGTCACGGGCCTCCACCCTGCACGCCCGGACGATGGAACTGCTCGACGAGCGCGGCCTGGTGGAGGAGCTGGGACCGCCGCCCCCCGGCGGCCCCGGCCACTTCGGCGGCATCCCGCTCGACCTGACCGCCGCCGACCCCGGCCACCGGTGGGCCGGGCAGTGGAAGGCCCCGCAGACCCGCATCGAGGAGGTGCTGGGGCGGCGGGCCGTCGAGCTCGGCGCCGAGCTGCGGCGCGGCCACCGGGTGACCGGGCTCGTCGACCGGGGCGACCACGTCGAGGTCGAGGCCGTCGGCCCCGGCGGCGGGACGGTCCGGCTGCGCTGTTCCCACCTCGTCGGCTGCGACGGGGAGCGGAGCACCGTACGGCGGCTCGCGGGGTTCGACTTCCCCGGCAGCGAGGCCACCCGGGAGCTGCTGCGGGCGGACGTGGCCGGCATCGACGTACGGCCCAGGCGCTTCGAGCGGTACCCGGCCGGGCTGGCCATCGCCGCCCCCTTCCCCGGCGGCATCACCCGGATCATGGTCCACGAGTACGGGCGCGAGCCGGCGCGCCGCACCGGAGCCCCGGAGTTCGCCGAGGTCGTGGACGCCTGGCGGCGGGTCACCGGCGAGGACATCGGCCACGGCACACCGGTGTGGGTCAACGCCTTCGGCGACGCCTGCCGCCAGGTGACCCGCTACCGGCAGGGCCGGGTGCTGCTGGCCGGCGACGCCGCCCACGTCCAGTTGCCGGTCGGCGGCCAGGCCCTCAACCTCGGCCTCCAGGACGCCGCCGACCTCGGCTGGAAGCTCGCCGCCCAGTTCTCGGACCGGCCCGATCCGGCGCTGCTGGACTCGTACCACGCCACGCGCCACCCGATCGGCAGGCGGGTGCTGGGCAACATCACCGCCCAGGCCCGGCTGCTGCTCGGCGGGCCCGAGGTGGAGCCGCTGCGGGCCGTCATGGGCGAGCTGATGGAGAAGGCGCCGGTGCGCCGCCACCTCGCCGCCATGATCAGCGGGCTGGACACCCCGCGCTCCGACCGACCCTCGCCCGGAACCCCGGCCGCGGCACCGCGGGCGTCCGCGCCCCCGTCCCGAGACCACACCCCCACGCGAAGGAGGACCACCATGGAGAGGCTCACGGGCAAGACCGCCCTCGTCACCGGCTCCAGCCGGGGCATCGGCAGGGCGATCGCGCTGCGGCTGGCCCAGGAGGGCGCGCTGGTGGCCGTGCACTGCTCGGCCAACCGGGACGCGGCCGACGAGGTCGTCGCGACCATCGAGAAGGACGGCGGCCGGGCCTTCGTCGTCCAGGCGGAGCTGGGCGTCCCCGGCGACGTCCACGAGCTGTTCCTCCAGTTGGAGGAGGGCCTGAGGGAGCGCACCGGCGGCACCGAGCTGACCATCCTGGTCAACAACGCCGGGGTGATGGGCGGTGTCGCCCCCGAGGAGGTCACCCCCGAGACGTTCGACCGGCTCTACGCGGTCAACGCCAAGGCCCCGTTCTTCATCGTGCAGCGCGCGCTGAAGAACCTGCCCTCCGGCGGACGGATCATCAACATCTCCTCCGGGCTGACCCGCTTCGCCAACCCGCAGGAGATCGCGTACGCGATGACCAAGGGCGCCATCGACCAGCTCACCCTGCACTTCGCCAAGCACCTGGGTCCGCGCGGCATCACCGTCAACAGCGTGGGCCCCGGCATCACCAACAACGGCACCCCGGTCTTCGACATCCCCGAGGCCGTGGAGCAGATGGCGGCGCTGTCCGTCTTCAACCGGGTGGGCGAGCCCCGGGACATCGCCGACGTGGTGGCGTTCCTGGCCGGCGACGACGCCCGCTGGATCACCGGTTCCTACCTCGATGCCAGCGGCGGCACGCTGCTGGGCGGCTGAAGCGATCCGCCGAGGACCCGGCCGCCCTCTCGCTCCCCCCACACCCCGCCGGGCGCCGGTGCGACGGGCCGGCCGCGGGACCCGTCGTCGGG